>NZ_CP049107.1:3681397-4004595 GCF_011044255.1 Rhizorhabdus phycosphaerae | reverse complement strand
GCCGCCGATGCATAACCATATTCGAAGCCCAGCACGCCGAACTCGGACAGCGGACTGTCGAGCACCTGGAAACGGCGGTCCATCGCCGAGAGCGGGATGTACTTGTGACCGTCCTTCTGGTCGACCCAGACCGCGTGGCGGTGGCTGAACGTACCGCGACCCGAATCCTGGCCCGACAGTCGCACGGCATAGCCATCTTGCAGAAGCGAACCGAAAGCCAGCGCCTCGGCGGTCGCCCAGTCGAAGCCCTTGCCGGACTCGAACATCTCCTTCTTGGCGTCGAGGATGCGCGAGAGCGTCTTGTGGATCGACAGGCCTTCGGGAACTGTGGTCAATTGCTTGCCGAGATCGCCGATCATGTCGGCGCTGATGCCGGTAACCGCAGCACGGCGCTCGGTGATCGCCTCGCGCGGTTCCGCGAAGCCGGTCCAGTCGCCTTCGAACCAGTCGGCCTTGTTAACCTTATAGGACTTGCCCGCTTCGAACTCGGCTTCGAGCTGCGCGACGAACTCGGCCTCGGTCTGCGGGGTCCAGTCCGCGTCGATCACGCCTTCCTCAACCAGGCGCGCGCTGTAGAGCGAGCTGACTGGCGGATGCTTGCGGATCTCTTCGTACATCAGCGGCTGGGTGAAGCCCGGCTCGTCGCCTTCATTGTGGCCGAAGCGGCGATAGCACCACATGTCGATGACGACGTCGCGCTTGAAGGTCTGGCGGAACTCGGTCGCGACCTTGCAGGCCCAGGTCACGGCTTCGGGATCGTCGCCATTGACGTGCAGGATCGGCGCCTGGACCATCTTGGCGATGTCCGAGGGATAGGGCGACGAGCGCGCGAACTGCGGCGAGGTGGTGAAGCCCACCTGGTTGTTGATCACGAAATGGATCGTGCCGCCGGTGTTGTAGCCGCGCAGGCCGGAGAAGCCGAAGCACTCCATGATGATGCCCTGTCCCGCAAAGGCTGCGTCGCCATGCAGCAGGATCGGCAGGACGCGCGAACGCTCCAGATCGTCGACCTTGGTCTGCTTGGCGCGCGCCTTGCCGAGCACGACCGGATTGACGCACTCGAGGTGCGACGGGTTCGGCGCCAGGCTCAGGTGAACCTTGTTGCCGTCGAACTCGCGGTCGGTGGAGGTGCCGAGGTGATATTTGACGTCGCCGGAGCCACCGACGTCCGCCGGGTTGGAGGAGCCACCGGCGAACTCGTTGAAGATCGCGCGATAAGGCTTCTCCATGACGTTGGAGAGCACGTTCAGGCGGCCGCGATGGGCCATGCCGATCACGACCTCGTTCACGCCATAGGCGCCGGCATATTTGATCACCGCTTCGAGCGCGGGGATCATCGATTCGCCGCCGTCGAGACCGAAGCGCTTCGTGCCGACATATTTGCGGCCGAGGAACTTCTCCCACTGTTCGGCGTGGATCACCTTGTTGAGGATCGCCTTCTTGCCTTCGGGCGTGAAGCTGATCTCGGCGTCCTTGCCCTCGATGCGGGCCTGCAGGAAGCGACGCTCTTCGACGTCGCTGATGTGCATATATTCGATGCCGACATTGCCGCAGTAATTCTTGCGGAGGGTCGCGAGGATCTCGCGGACGGTCGCGCGTTCGAGCCCCAGGAAGCCGGCGATGTAGACCTCACGGTCCATGTCGGCTTCGGTGAAGCCGTGCCAGGCCGGGCTCAGATCCTCGGTCTCCTCGCGTTGCGACAGGCCGAGCGGATCGAGATTGGCGAGCAGATGGCCGCGCACGCGATAGGTGCGGATCAGCATGATGGCGCGGATCGAATCGAGCGCACGCTGCTCGATCTCGGCCTGGCTGAGGCCCGACGACGCCGGCACGGCGACCGGAGCCGGCGCGCCCTTGGCGGGCTTCGGCGGCACGGTCATCTGGGTCGGATCGAGCGCGGCGGTCAGCGCGTCGGTCGTCGACGGCGGCCAGTTGGACCGGGCCCAGCTGGGGCCCGAAACATCGGCTTCCACAGTCGCGAAATAAGCCTGCCAGTCAGGCTGCACACTTGCCTTGTCGGCGCGATACTGCCGATAGAGCGATTCTACGAAGGAAGCACTGACTCCCTCCGGTCCGTCGAACCCGACGCCTTCGATACCCATCTCACCATCCTTGTCTGCACCCACCCCGGGACTTAGGCCCGAAGCACAGCAATGTGGGTTGATACTGTCGTTAAATGAACGAGGCGTGAAACGCCTCCCCCGCCCGAAGGCGGGGGCAGTCCTATATTAGCCCTTGAGCACTTCCGCCAGGGTCGTGCCCAGTTCGGACGGGCTGGCCGCGACCTTGATCCCGGCCGCTTCCATGGCCGCGATCTTGTCCTCGGCGCCGCCCTGGCCGCCCGAGACGATCGCACCGGCATGGCCCATGCGACGGCCCGGAGGCGCGGTACGGCCCGCGATGAAGCCGGCCATCGGCTTCTTACGGCCGCGCTTGGCCTCGTCGCGCAGGAACTGCGCGGCTTCTTCTTCGGCGGAACCGCCGATTTCGCCGATCATGATGATCGACTTGGTTTCGTCGTCGGCCAGGAAGAGCTCCAGGACGTCGATGAAATTGGTGCCGTTGACGGGGTCACCGCCGATGCCGACCGCGGTCGTCTGGCCAAGGCCGATCGCCGAGGTCTGGAACACCGCCTCATAAGTCAGCGTACCCGAGCGCGACACGACGCCGACGGAGCCCTTCTTGAAGATCGAGCCCGGCATGATGCCAATCTTGCACTCTTCCGGGGTCAGGACGCCGGGGCAGTTCGGGCCGATCAGACGCGACTTGGAACCCTGCAGGGCACGCTTCACCCGGATCATGTCGATCACGGGAATGCCCTCGGTGATGCAGACGATCAGCGGAACTTCCGCATCGATCGCTTCCAGGATCGAGTCGGCCGCGAAGGGCGGCGGCACGTAGATGACGCTGGCATCGGCGCCGGTCGCCGCGACCGCTTCATGCACGGTGTCGAAGTTCGGCAGGCCGATATGGGTGGTGCCGCCCTTGCCCGGCGTCACGCCGCCGACCATCTGCGTACCATAGGCCAGCGCCTGTTCGGTGTGGAACGTGCCGGTGTTGCCGGTCATGCCCTGCGTAATGACCTTGGTGTTCTTGTTGACCAGGATACTCATGTGCCTGTCGAACCTTCCTTATGCCTTGGGGAGGCGTGTCCCTGAAATCGATTAGGCGAGCGAGCTGTCGATGCCCTTGCAGGCGACCAGCAGTTCCTTCACCGCGTCGACCGAGACCTGCAGATTGGCCTTCGCCTCGTCCGACAGATCGATCTCGACGATCTTCTCGACGCCATTCGCGCCGATGATGACCGGCACGCCGACATAGAGATCGTCGACGCCATATTGGCCGGTGAGATAGGCGGCGCACGGCAGGACGCGCTTCTTGTCCTTCAGATAGCTCTCGGCCATCGCGATCGCCGAGGTGGCGGGCGCATAGAAAGCCGAACCGGTCTTCAGCAGGGCGACGATCTCACCACCGCCGCTGCGGGTGCGCTGGACGATCGCGTCGATGCGCTCCTTGGTCGACCAACCCATCTTGATGAGGTCGGGGATCGGGATGCCGGCGACGGTCGAATATTCGACGACCGGAACCATCGTGTCGCCATGGCCGCCGAGCACGAAGGTCGTGACGTCCTGGACCGAGACGTCGAACTCTTCGGCGAGGAAATGCGCGAAGCGCGCCGAGTCGAGCACGCCGGCCATGCCGACGACCTTGTTGTGCGGCAGGCCGGAGAATTCGCGCAGCGCCCACACCATCGCGTCGAGCGGGTTGGTGATGCAGATGACGAAAGCGTCGGGTGCGTTGGCCTTGATGCCTTCACCGACGGCCTTCATGACCTTCAGGTTGATGCCGAGCAGGTCGTCGCGGCTCATGCCCGGCTTGCGGGCGACACCGGCGGTGACGATGATGACGTCGGCGCCGGCGATGTCGGCATAGTCGTTGGTGCCCTTGAGCTTCGCATCGAAGCCTTCGACCGGGGCGCACTGCGACAGATCGAGTGCCTTGCCCTGGGGAACGCCTTCGACCACGTCGAACAGAACGACGTCGCCGAGTTCCTTGGAAGCGGCGAGGTGGGCCAGCGTACCGCCGATATTGCCAGCACCGATCAACGCAATTTTAGTACGAGCCATCCGACTCCTCCGACATGAAGATCGCTTAGGGAGGCGGCCACGCGCACGCGGACGCCCGAAGTGCGACGCCCGCTTAGCTCCGTGATCCCGAAGGGGCAACTATTGCATGGGCATGGCGGGCAAGTTTTTTGGGGAAGCGGCAAAGCTGAGTTTGGGCGCTCCGCTCCGCCCCTTGCCCGGGCGCCGCTTCCACGATCGCTGCCAGCCCCGCACTCGCCTTCGCGGCGCGGCTGTGAGGATGGCATAGCGGGGAGACTCATCCAGCGAATTGAAGTAGATATCCCTTGGGGAACGGGGGAGTGGACGATGCGCAAGCACGGGCTGCTGACGGCGGCTGCAACGATGTCGATTCTTTGTTTCGGGCAGGCTGGGAGACCGACCGAAGCCGCCGCGCCTGTCTTCGTCAGTCCGACCGTCGCGCAAAAGGCCAAGCTCGAGCGCATGAAGAAGGCGGCCGACGACCTCGACGAGGGGGCAAATCCGGCGGCTTATCGCAAGGCTTGGGAAGAGGTCCTGGCCTATGGAGCCACGCTCTACCCGCCCGGCCACCCCGAACTGGCCTGGATCGAGGGCGAACTGGTCACGGCCGATTATCTGCAGGGCGACATCAGGGGCGCCCTCGCCCGCACCGAGCGCCTGGGGCGGCTGCTGGACGCAGCGGGCCCGGCCTATCGCGACCGGCGGATGGAGATCGCCAATGGGCAGGTCGTCATCCTGATGACGCTCAGCGAGCATGACAAGGCGCGCAAGCTGGCCGCCGAAGTGCTGGAGTGGCGCATCGCGACGAGCGGTGGTGAGCCTAGCAGCAATGTCGCCGCCGCTTATTCCAACCTGGCCAATGCCGAGTTCGAATTCGGCAATTTCGACAAGGCGATCGACCTGGTCCGCAGGGCCAATGCCGAAGACCGGCGCCACGCGAAGATTCCCGTCAACGCGGCGCCGCGCTTCTCCAACCTGCCCACTTATCTTCTCCAGTCGGGGCGCCTCGAAGAGGCCGTCGAGCAGGCGCGCATCACCCAGGAGACGCTCGAAGCGATCCTCCCGGCAGGCCACCCCTTTCTCGCGATCAACCTCAATACGCTCGCCCGCATCCTGCTGACCCTAGGCCGGCCCGCCGAAGCCGAGGAGGTCGCGCGCAAGGCGGTGGACATTGCCGTTGCCCGCTTCGGGCAGAGCCAGCAGGCGGTCAGCTATATGGCGATGGTCTCGCAGGCACTGACGGCCCAGGGCAAGACACGGGAAGCGATCGAACTGGCCCGGCAGGCGAGCGGCATCCTGACCAAGGCGCTGGGCCCCGATGCCCAGCGGACCCTGGTCGCGCGTGAGGGCGAGGCCGATGCGGTCGCCGCGTCGGGCGACGTGCGGGCGGCGATCGGGATCCAGCAAGAGGTGGTCGCCGCGCGCGATGCCAAGTTGCCTCCCTTCCACCGCGACCGGATTACCGGCCGCGACCGGCTGGCGACCCTGTTCTTCCGGCAAGGAGAGATGGCAGCGGCAGCGAGCGTCCAGCGCGAGGCGCAACAGCTGCGCGGCGCGACCTTCCCTGCCGACGATATCGCGACGCTGACGGGAGAGGCGCGGCTCGCGACGATCGAGATACGCAGTGGCGACCGTGCGGGCGGGCTGCGCCGGGTCGAGGCGGCTGGGCAGATGCTCGACGAACGGCTAGCCCGCCTGCGCGCGACCGGCGCGCGGCGTTCGGGACTCGAGATCGAGATCCGTGCGGCCTATGGCTGGGCGCTCGACGCGGCAGTGGCGGCAGGCGACGAGGGGCTGGCTTTTCGCTTCGCCCAGCGGCTTCTCGACAGTTCGGCGGGGGGCGCGGTGCGCGACGAGATGGCCCGGTCGGCGGCGGGCGACCCGCGCATGGGCGAATTGCTGCGCCAGCGCCAGGATGCCGCGATCGAATTGGAGGCGCTGCTCGACCGTCAGCTCCGGCTCGCCGGGCGGGGCGCCGACAAGGCCCCGATCGAGGAGGTGGCGCTTCAGCGCAAGGTGGCTGCCGCAAGGCTGGCGCAGAGCAGCGCAGCGCTCGCGGCCCAGGCCCCGGAGCTCGCAACGTCCACCAGCGCGACAGCGCTTGCGCTTGAGCAGGCGCGCGGGGCTCTGCAACGGGACGAGGCGTTGCTGCTCGCAGCGGCGGGCGAACGCGGGCTGACCCTGCTCGCAATCAGCAGCGACGATGTGGCGATGACGACATCTCCCGCAACCTCGCAAGAGATCGCCGGCCTCGTGGCCCGCCTGCGCGCCGGATTGGGCGGCCCTGCTGCGGCGGTTCGATCCTCGTCTCCACAAGCGGCGCTGACCCGGGCGGCGCTGGCCGACAGTCGACCGAACACGAGCTTCGACTTCGACGCGTCCGCGCGTCTCCACGACTTGCTGCTTCCCCCGGCGATCCGGAAGGTCGTCGCCGGCAAGCCCCGCCTGCTGATCGCCAGCAACGCCAGCCTGACCACCCTGCCCTTCGCGCTGCTCGCGCCGCGCGAGGATGCCCCCTCGCCGAAGCGCACCCGCTGGCTGATCCGCGATCATGTGCTGGTCACGCTGCCCTCGGTGCAGAGCCTGGCGTCGTCGCGACCGGCCAGAGGCCCGCGCGAACTGCGCGGCTTCGTCGCGATCGGGGCGCCCGATCTGGCGCCCAGCGGGACCGCCTTGGCCTTCCGCTCGGCCGATATGGCGCGCCGGGTGCGCGACCTGCCCTCGCTGCCGGCGACCGAACCCGAATTGCGCCGGGTCGCGCAAGCGCTCGCCGCGCCGGAACAGGCGATCCTGACCGGGCCGCTCGCCACCGAGGCGGCGGTTCGCGGGGCCGACCTGACCCGCGCCAGCGTGCTCGCCTTCGCCACCCATGGACTGATGGCCGGCGATCTCGACGGGCTCGACGAACCCGCACTGGTGATGACACCAGCCGCGCCCGACGACGGGCTGCTGACCGCGAGCGAGATCATGCGCCTGCGCATCGCCGCCGACTGGGTGATCCTGTCGGCGTGCAACACGGCGGCGGGCGGCGGCAGCGACGACAGCGGCCTCGCCGGGATTGCGCGCGCCTTTCTCTATGCCGGCGGACGCAACCTGCTCGCCTCGCACTGGGCGGTCCGCGACGATGCGGCGGCCTATCTGTCGGTCGAGACCGTCAGGCGTTACGGACGGGGCGCCGACCCAGCCGCCGCGCTGCGCAAGGCGATGTTGCGGATGATAGACGGCAAGCCGTTCGAGGGCGCCGACCAGCCGGTCAACTGGGCACCCTTCGTCTTCGTCGGACGCTAAGCGCCGGCCTGCTCGTCGAGGCCGTGGCCGGCGGCGAGATAGTCCTCGCTCTGCATCTCCATCAGCCGCGAGACGGTCCGCTCGAACTCGAAGGCGCCGTCGCCGTCGGGATAGAGCGAGTCCGGCTCGGCCGCCGCAGTCGCGAGCAGCTTCACCTTATGCTCGTACAGCGCGTCGATCAGCACCTTGAAGCGCGCCGCCTCATTGCGGTTCTCCGGGGTCATCAGCGGGATGCCGACGATGATCACCGTATGATAATTGCGCGCGATCGCCAGATAGTCGGCGGCCCCGCGCGCTTCGGCGCAGAGCCGCTTGAACGAGAAGACGGCGACGCCCTTCAGGCTCTTCGGCACATGCAGCGTCCGCCCGCCATGGACGGCGATGTCGGCGGTCGGGACGTGCGCCTTGTCCTCGGGCGGATAGTCGGTCAGGCGGAAGAAGGCGTCGGACACCGCCCTGGTCGATTCCGGCCCGATCGGCGCATACCAGACCGGAAAGCCGCCCAGCCGTTCGAGCCGATAGTCGGTCGGCCCGTTGAGCGGCAATATGTCGAGCCGCTCCTGGATCAGGTCGATGAAGGGCAGGAACAGCTGCCGGTTGAGCCCGTCCTTGTAGAGGTCGACCGGGGGGCGGTTCGAGGTCGTGACCACGGTGACGCCCGCATCGACGATCAGACCGGTGAACAGCCGGCTGAGGATCGCCGCGTCGGCCATGTTGTTGACGACCATCTCGTCGAAGGCGAGCAGCTTCGCCTCGGCGGCGATCGCTTCGACCACCGGCGGGATCGGGTCGCCCTTCTCCTTCGCGCGCTCGACCCGCAGCCGATCATGCACCTCGAGCATGAACTCGTGGAAATGGACGCGGCGCTTGGAGTCGACCCGGACGCAGTCGAAAAACAGGTCCATCATCATAGACTTGCCGCGCCCGACCCCGCCCCACATGTAGAGGCCGCGCACCGGCGCCGGCGCCTTGCGCAGCATCCGCCAAAGCACGCTACCTTTGCTCGGCCGTTCCTCCAGCGCCTGGGCGAGCGCATCGAGCCGGACGATCGTCGCGCGCTGGTCGGGGTCGGCGCGCAGTTCGCCCGCCGCCAGCATCTCCTCATAGCGCGCAAGAACCGAGCTCATCGCGCCTTGCGCACCGTGGCGATGAAGCTGGCGATCATGTCATCGCCCTGTTCGACGACCCCGCGCAGAAACTTCATCCGGCCGGTCTCGCGCACCGTTTCGAGCAGCAGCTCGATCGGGCGGATCAGGTCTGCGCCGCCTGCGAACTGGGTCGACAGATCGATCGTTACCCCGCCCAGCGCCTTGTCGTCGCCGCAGGCGAGCGGCCCGACGAACAGGGCGACGTCAATGAAGGTCAGCAGCGCCCCGCCATGCAGCCCGCCGATCATGTTCGACAGCTGCTGCTGCGGCTGCATGCGCAGGCGGACCCGCCCTTCGCCTTCGCAGCGCACGGCGAGCTCGCCCAGCAATGTGTTAAAGCGGACAGCATCATGGCTGCGCCACAGATGCCACCCGTCCAGTTCGGGATGCGGCCGGACGCTGAAGGCGCTTGTTTCGTTCACCATCAGCGTGCGGCGATCCCGTCCGTCGTCGTCAGAGCTGGCGCTCGACGACCATCTTCTTGATCTCGCCGATCGCCTTGGCCGGGCTCAGGCCCTTGGGGCAGACATTGGCGCAGTTCATGATCGTGTGGCAGCGATAGAGACGGAACGGATCCTCGAGCTCGTCGAGGCGCTCGCCGGTCATCTCGTCGCGGCTGTCGGCCAGCCAGCGATAGGCCTGAAGCAGGATCGCCGGGCCCAGGAACTTGTCGCTGTTCCACCAGTAGCTGGGGCAGGACGTCGAGCAGCAGGCGCACAGGATGCACTCATAGAGGCCGTCGAGCTTCGCACGGTCTTCCGGCGACTGCAGCCGCTCCTTGCCCGACGGATTCGGCGTGACGGTCTTCAGCCAGGGCTGGATCGACGCGTACTGCGCATAGAAATGGGTGAAGTCGGGGACGAGATCCTTGATCACGTCCATGTGCGGCAGCGGGGTGATGCGGACCTCGCCCTTGCAATCCTCGATCGCGGTCGTGCAGGCCAGGCCGTTCTTGCCGTTGATGTTCATCGAGCAGGACCCGCAAATGCCTTCGCGGCACGAGCGGCGGAAGGTGAGCGAGGGATCCTGCTCGCTCTTCATCTTGATCAGCGCGTCGAGCACCATCGGGCCGCATTCGTCCAGATCGATCTCGAACGTGTCGTAGCGCGGATTTTCGCCGCTCTCCGGATCGTAGCGATAGACCTTGAACGCTTTGACGTCCTTGGCATCGGGGGCAGCCTTGTGGACGGTGCCGCTCTTCTTGATCTTGCTGTTCTTCGGGAGAGAGAACTCAGCCATGACTCGAAACCCCTGCCTTGATTGGGTTGCGCGATAGCGAATTGATCCGCGCGGCTCAACGCCCAAAGCTAAACAAATATGACCGAATACCGCCATCTTCCCCTTGGGGCGGGTGCGGCATGGGCCTGCCGCACGGCGGCAAAGCCCCGTTAACCCGGCCTTGAACGGGCTTGGCGAACCGCTACAAGCCCGCAATGTCCACCAGCGCCGCGCCCGACGATCTGCCCCCCGGCTCCCGCCAGGTCGCCAAGGGCGCCGGCACCGCCCTGCTCGCCCGCGCGGGCGGCGTGGTCGAGATCATTTCGCAGCCGCTCTATGTCTGGCTGTTCGGCCTGCCCACCTATGGCCTCTACATGGTGCTGTGGTCGGCGGTGAACCTGGTCGAGAATTTTGCCGACCTGGGCATGACCAGCGCATTGCAGCGCGTCGTGCCACAGGCGAAGGATGATGCCGAACGCGCGGGCCTGCTGCGCAAGGCGATGCTGCTGGGGCTGATCCCCTGCCTGCTGATCGCGTTGGGCGCCAGCCTGGGCGCGCATCACATCGCCGAGTTGATGAACGTCGCCGCCAAGGACCGCGACAAGCTGGCGACGGGCATCGCCCTGTTCGCCTGGGCGCTGCCGCTCTGGGCCTATCTGGAGATCGCCACCTCGGCCCTGCGCGCGCGGAAGGCCTTCGGGCCGGAAATCCGCCTGCGCGTGATGTGGGAACAGGTGATGCGGATGGTCGCCGCCGTTGCCTTCTGCCTGCTCGGCGCCGACACGCTGGGCCTGCTGATGGCGCATCTCTGCTCGCTGGCGCTGACCTGCATCTTCTCGACCCGGCTGCTCGCGCGCTATTACCGGCTCGACCTCGTCGTGAAGGGCAGCGGGCAACGCGACCCGGAAATGACGCTGCGGACCCTGCTCGCGGGTCTGGCCGTGCTGCCCAGCAATATCGTCAGCCGCCTGTTCGCCGATGCCCCGCCGCTGATCCTCAACGCGATCATCCCCGGCGCGGGCGGGGCGAGCGCCGCCGGCCTGTTCGCGATCGCGCGCAAACTGGCGAGCGGCGTCCAGCTGATCCGCCAGGCCTTTTCCTATGTGATGGCCCCGCTCGCCTCGGAGGCCGCCCGGCATGACCGCCGCCACATCCTCGAGATTTACGGCTTCGCCACCCGCCTGACGATTGCGGTGGCGACCCCGGTCGTCTGCACCATCGCCGGCGGCGGCCGCGCGCTGCTGGCGCTGTTCGGCTCGGCCGCCCAGCCCGCCTTCTTCGCGCTGGCCCTCCTCACCTTCACCCGCCTGATCGAGGCCGTCGCCGGACAGGCCGCCGCGATCCAGTCGGTGATCAGCCGCTACCACCATCCCCTGATCGGCAGCGCGATCGGCCTCGCCGCCGCCCTCGCCGTCGGCGCGCTGCTGCTGCCGCAGGGCGGGATGGACGGCATGGCGATCGCGGTGTCGACCGGCATCGCCATCTCGGTGCTGGCCCCCATGGCCCAGCTCTGGATCCACGACCGCCTCCACCCCTTCGCCCCCCCTTTCCTGCGGACGGCGGGCGTCTCGATCCTGGTCGGCACGGGGATATTGGCCCTCTCGCAGGCCCTGACGCCGTTCCACCATTTGGTGCGGATCGGGGTTGGCGTGCTGATGTTGGCCGGCGGGATATGGCTGTCGGGGAGGTTCGGGCTGGGCCGCGAGGACAAGCTGGCGCTGGGGAAGACGGCGGAGCGGTTGCGGTTGGTGTGATGGGAGGATGTTCATCTTGACGGTGAACTCATTGCTCAAAATGATTAGTGAATTCGCGCCGTAGCTGCCACGGTTCAGTGTCCGATCGTGGCTGTCGAAAGCTGGCATGGGTCGCACGGTCAAGCTAAGTGCAGGGCCCATCGGTGCGCGTACTGACCAAAAGGGCACTGGAAGAGGCAGGCCGTTAATTGGGGAGATTGATGCCAACCGCTAACCGGACCAAGTGGCTTGTCGCAATGTCAGGCGCTATAAGGCGGGTGTCGAGGACCGCGCTGGACGCCTACTTTGAAAGCCTGGCAACCGGAAATCACGCGGTCGAATCTGGCACCAAGGAAAAGCTGCTCCTTGAGTTGAACAACATCAAGGCGCTTCTGCCAGAGGATCTCCCACCGTCTGCGTTGGCGAACCTAGCAAGACATATCCGGAGTGGTCAGTCCGGTGACTTGCGTAACATCGCGATGCACGACGGTCCGACATTGCTCGAGAAAGTGGAGCAATTGGTGCTCGCGGCAGATGACGAGCACGCGGCAGAGTTCGATATCCGTAATCTCGTCGACGAGGTCTTTAGACGGAAGTTGATCTCGACGATCGATTCCGAAGAGCAGGATTATCATGCGCTCGTGCTGAACTGCTCAGTTCTGCTCGCCGACCGCTTCAAAGCGCGTACGGGGATGGCTGACGAAATGGGGGCTATTGGCAAAGCGTTCAGCCTCAAGGAGCCGACGCTGCTTTTGCCTCCTGACCTCGACAGCGAGACAAACAGGAATTGGCAACAAGGCGCTATGTTGCTCTTCCAAGGCTTCCGCGCATTCTTTAGAAACACTCATGCGCACGGCGTCACGGACACGGACCGGGATACGGCATTCCAAGCACTCATGCTGTTCTCGCTGCTGCTGAATATTCTGATGGATGCCAAGCTGACGGCGGAGCTCACAACGCGATAGATGTGACGCAGCTCACCCTGCCTCTCGATGGGGCCTGGCCGATGCCGCGCCGATGAATGACGCCACCGATTTCGCTCCAATATGGAGCCAGTTGCAATTTCTACGGCCGGTTACCGCAGATAGGACCGACACATCGCCCTATCGGAGGGCAAGCAGGGATCGGCCGCGTCCGTCGAGCGCGCCCGCAAGAGGTGTCGAATGGCGAATTTCACCGGAACGAACGGCGCGGACAGCTTCAGCGGGACCGACGGTTACGACAGCATCACGGGTGGCGGGGGCAATGACTCCCTCGCCGGCAATGGCGACATAGACGTGGTGATCGGCAATGCGGGAGCCGACACGCTGGATGGCGGAGACGGAAACGACCTTTTATTCTCCGCTGATACCACAGACTTCGCGACCTCCGGCGATCGGCCGATGCTCGAAACCGGTACAGACCGAGATGTCCTGCGGGGCGGAAACGGCGACGACCGGTTTTTCGCCGGGGTCGGCGACGACGTAGACGGCGGCGCTGGGGACGATGGGCTCTACATCAGCTTCCGTAGCGCTGCCGCGGGCGTGACTCTGGACTTCGCGCTGGCCAGCCAGACCGTAGCCGGGGGAACGATCAGCAGCATCGAACATGTCCACTGGGTTCAGGGCAGCAGCTTCGACGATGAGATAGTCCTGAACCCTGCCTTTCCACCGCGTGGCTCGGGGTTGGGTGTGCATGGGCACGTCTTTGGCGGCGCGGGGAATGACCGGCTCGTTGCCGGTTACTACACCAAGGCGATGTTCGGCGAGGACGGCAACGACATCCTCGATGGCCGGCCGGCCGCCTATGGCCCTGTGCTCGATGGCGGGGCCGGGAATGACACTCTTTACGCATTAACCGGGCCCGCAAATGGCGGCAGCGGCAACGACGTTATTTTCACCCAGGCCCAGGCCGATGGCGGCAGTGGAAACGACCGCATCGAGCTGGAAAGCAATGTTTATGCGCGCAGGGCTGACGGTGGCGACGGCGACGATCTGATTACCATGACCAACCCGTACAACCAGCCCGCGACGTTCAGCCACGTCGCGCTGGTCGGCGGGAATGGCGCCGATACGATTACCGGCGGCGACATGGGGGAATATCTTTTTTCCGGAGACGCCGACGATTACGGGATCGAAGCAGTACCCGATATGGGCTCCGAGCGCGACATATTGGCCGGTGGTGGCGGGCAGGATGTTGTGTCGGGCGGCTATGGCGACGATCTCGACGGGGGGGACGGCGAGGATCGGTTGAGGCTGTCGCTCGGCGGCATGACCTCCGGGGCCACGATCAATCTTGGCAGCATTGTCGGCGCTGGCCCCTTTATATTCGGCGGCGGCACCATCAGGAATTTCGAGCAACTCGAACTGCTCACCGGGACCGCCTTTTCCGATGTGATCACCGTCGGCACCCAACCAGCCACAACGACCATAGATGCCGGTAGTGGCGATGACCGGATTACCGCCGGCAGCAGCGCAGTCGCCCTGAACGGCCAGGCTGGCGCAGACACTCTCAATGGTGGCGCGGCAAACGATACGATCGACGGCGGCAACGGTGCTGACAGCATGGCCGGCGGCGGTGGAGACGACGTCTATTATGTCGATAACTCTGCCGATCGCGTCGTCGAAGCGAGCGGCGGGGGCAGTGATACGGTTTTCACCAGTGTCTCGTGGACACTCGCGGCCGGCATGGCGGTGGAGACGGTCGAGTGGAATGGCAATACTCAAGTCACCATCACCGGCAACGAACTGAACAACGCCCTTACGGGATTTGGCTCCCTTCTCGGGATGGCCGGGGCTGACACGCTGACCGGAAGTTATGGCGACGATACGCTCGATGGCGGGAGCGGCGTTGATCACCTGATCGGAGGAAGCGGCGACGACCTGTACATAATCGATAGCTCGTCGGACGTGATCGAAGAGCAATATAATGGTGGTTTTTCAGACACCGTAATGGCGAGCTTCAACTACACGCTGGGCAACGAGCTGGAGCATCTGATCCTGACGGGCAACGCCGTCAGCGGCACCGGCAATAGCGACAACAACAGGATCACGGGCAATACACAAAAGAATGAGCTTTTTGGAGGTCAAGGGGCCGACACGCTCGATGGCGGCGCAGGAGCCGACACCATGTCTGGCGGACAGGATAATGATTCCTATTACGTCGACGACATCGGTGATCGGATCGTCGAGGCAGCCGACGGGGGCGTGGACATGGTCATTGCGAGCCTGTCATGGTCGCTTGCCGACACCCCGGAGCTCGAAGGATTGACCGCTTCGGGGTCGGCCGCCATCGACCTGACGGGCAATGACAGCATCAACAATTTCATGTCAGGCAACGACGCGGCGAACATTCTTCGCGGCCTTGGCGGGCATGATCATCTTTATGGTTTCGGCGGCAACGACACGCTTGAGGGCGGCGTGGGGGCCGATGTGTTGTATGGAGGCGCTGGCCATGACAACGTCGTCGGTGGCGAAGGCAACGATGGGATTTCGGGCGGCGAAGGCAACGACCATCTGTTCGGTCAGTCTGCAAATGGCGGAAACGACGGCGCAGATCTGATCGATGGCGAGAGCGGGTCCGATTACATCCAGGGCAATGCCGGCAACGACACTCTCTATGGAGGAAGCGGGTCGGACCGGATCAATGGCGGCGCGGATGACGATCAGATTTACGGCGGCTTCGACGATGGCAACGATACGGTCAACGGCAACCGAGGCGCGGACAGCATCTTGGGCGAGGGAGGCAATGACTCTCTCAGGGGTGGCCAGGGTAATGACACCATCGACGGCGGCGATGGCGAAGACATCATCGCAGGCGATCTTGGCGTTGACCGCCTGACGGGAGGCGCGGGCGTCGACATCTTCCGGTTCGAAGGTAGCGCGGCCCTCTTCGCCGGTGCGTCCCCCGACGTGGTGACCGATTTCCAGGACGGCATCGACCGCATTCAGGTGGGATATGTCGTCCAGTCGGTCCTGACCGCAGGCGCGCAGACGACCTTCACAGATGCCGCCGCACAAGCACAACTCTTGTTCAACAGCCATGCGGGCACTGGAGAAGTTGCCACGGTTCAGGTCGGCAGCCACACCTACCTCTTCTATTCGAGCAGCAACGGACCTAATGCGGATTCCGCCATAGAGCTTCAGAACGTCAGCGCCGGGGCAATTTCGGTCGCAGATTTCGGCTGATGCTGACGGACTGAGCGCCCCCTCACCTCGCCCTTAAAATCCCCTCCGCCATCGCGTGGTCGGAGACCTTGTCCACATCGATGCACGCCTCCGCCTGCGGCAGCAGCACCGCCGTCGCGCGCAGCCCGAAACGCTTGCCGACGCGGGTGATCGCCTGGCCGAGCGTCAGAATGCGCAGCGCGATCAGGAGGGCGAGGCCGGGGCCGAAGGCGCCGAGGATCGCGCGGGCCTTCTTGCGTTGCTGTTCGACGTGGCGCCACACGGCGAGGAGCGACAGCGCCTTCGCGCTGCCCAGCCAGAACAGGTTCGTCCCCGAATAGGCGCCGCCGCGAAAGGGAAGCCAGGTGCGGCGGTTGCCGGGATAGGCGGCCTCCAAAGTGCGGCGCTCGACCAGACCCACCGCCATGTCGCTGCCCGCCGCGCCCACCAGAAAGCGGTCGAGGATCGCGTCGGTCAGCAGGACATTGTCGGCGGTGGTGACGAGGAAGGGATAGCCGCGCGGCATCGCCTCAATCGTCGCGGTGATCGCCTCGGCGATCGAGGCGCCGGCCTCGCGCGTCACCACTTTCGCCTCGTCGCGCAGCCAGCGCGTCGCCGGATGATCGAGCAGCGCGTCGGCCTGTTGCGCGACGACCACGACGCGGCCGATGTCGGCGCGCGCCACCAGCACACTCGCCACCCAGGCGAGCATCGGCTGGCCCGCAATATCGATCAACGCCTTGAACGGTTCGCCGAAATGCTCCGCCAGGGGGTCGACACCGGGCCGCTGCCCTGCGAGGAGAATTACGGTATATACCAATTTGGTCATGTTCCCGCCTTGCCAGCCATAAGGGCGATGGGCAAGGAACTGACCGCTCCAATCCGTTTTATGGAAGACATGATCAGCCACGCGCCGCTTAGCGTCCGTTCGATAGGAACGAATCCCACCCGGATCTGGGGAATGACCAGCGACGAGCGCCTGCGCCGCATCGCCCGGGCACAGAAACTCTCCACCCGTCCGCGCGACGGGGGCCCGGTGCTGCTGGTCGCGGCCAGCCATGTGTTCGAGCCGGCCTGGCTCAAGTTCATGGCCGACCGCCCCGGACAGGTGCTGACCCTGAACGGCGAGAAGGTGATCGCGCATGTACCCGGCGATGGGGCGGCCGCGGATGGCGACGCCTTCCCAGCAGGGCTGGAGGAGGTCCGCGCCGAGGATCACCGCGTCTTCTACAATGTCGTGTTGCGCAAGCGCGAGGAGCCGGTGATCGAGAAGCTGACGCGCGACAGCGTGAAGCGGATCGAGCGGGCGACCTATTTCGGCGCCTATAAGGGCGTTACCGACGTCCTCACCAAATATCTGTGGCCTGAATGGGCGCTGGTGCTGACGCGGATCGCGGCGCGGATCGGCATGTCGCCCAATATGGTCACGACGATCGGCGCGATCCTGTGCGTCGTGGCGACCTATTATTTCTGGCATGGCCAGTACTGGACCGGCATGGCGCTGGGCCTGGTCTTCATGGTGCTGGATACGGTCGACGGGAAGCTCGCCCGCTGCACGATCACATCGAGCAAATGGGGCGACATTTTCGACCATGGCATAGACCTGGTCCACCCGCCCTTCTGGTGGTGGGCCTGGGCCGTCGGGCTGGCGAGTTGGGGGCTGGCCTTCACCCATCTCGAATTCGCGCTGGTGATGATCGCGATCGTCGCGGGCTATGTCGTCCAGCGGCTGATCGAGGGCGCCTTCATCCAGCGCTTCAACGGCATGCACATCCATGTGTGGGAAAAGATCGACAGCGATTTCCGCCTGATCACCGCGCGGCGCAACCCGAACATGGTGATCCTGTTCGCGGCGACGATCTTCAACCGCCCCGATATCGGCCTGATCGCTGTCGCGGTGTGGACCGTGCTCAGCTGCGTCTTCCACGCGGTGCGGCTGGTGCAGGCGTTGCGCCGCCGCAAGAAGGGGATCAAGATCCGCAGCTGGCTGCAGGTCTGAGACAGGCACGGGGACAACGAACCGAATGACGGACGCCACCAACGCGACGATCGAGAAGTTCGGCTTTCCCGCGACCCTGGTCCATGACTATCGCCACTGGGTGGTGCTGCTGCGCCCCGCCCAGCCGACGCTGGGATCGCTGGTGGTTGCAGCGAAGTCCGACGCGACCGCCTTCGGCGACCTGCCGGCCAGGGCCCATGCCGAACTGGCGGCGGTGACCCGCGACCTCGAACATGCGCTGCGCGCCGCGGTCGCGTTCGAGAAGGTCAACTATCTGATGTTGATGATGGTCGACCCCCACGTCCATTTCCACGTCATCCCCCGCTATGAAGGCGAGCGCGAATGGGCCGGCGTCTCGGTCACCGACGCGGGCTGGCCGGGACAGCCGGTGCTCGGCCAGGCCGTGACGCTGACGGCGGAGCAGGTCGAGGCGCTGAGCGGCTGGATGAAGGCGCTCTGGCCGGTGTGAGGGGAACTCGGTCCCAATGACGGCGGTCGATCTTCAGCCAGTGCTGTCCGATGGCGATATCCGCTTGCGCCCGTTGCAGGCGGAGGACTGGCCGGCGGTCTATGCGGTCGCGTCGGACCCACTGATCTGGGCCGTCCATCCGGCGCACGATCGCTGGCAGGAGCCCGTCTTCCGGGCCTTCTTCGACGACGCGATGCGGAGCGGCGGCGCGCTGGCCATAACGCGGACGGCGACAGGCGAGATCATCGGCTCCTCCCGCTTCGACCGGGCCCGGGCCGGTGACGGCGAAGTCGAGATCGGCTGGACCTTTCTGACGCGCTCGGAATGGGGCGGCACCACCAACTTCACGATCAAGCGGCTGATGGTAGGCCACGCGCTCCGCTTCTTCGAGCGGGTGATCTTCGTCATCGGAAAGGACAATGTCCGTTCGCGCAGGGCGGTGGAGAAGATCGGCGCCCGGCTGACCGAGCGCACGCTGGACGTGCCGATGGCCGGCGCCATGGCGTCGCATGTGCTCTATGCCATCGATCGGGACGATTTCGCTTCAGGCCCGCTCAGCGCCTGAAGCGGATGCAGCCGGAGCCTAGCCGCTAGGCGGCCCACCCCTCGGTCAACGCCCGCGCAATCGGCAGGTCTTCGGGGAAATCGACCTCGGCCCAGCGCAGGCCCTCGATCGATACCGTGCCGACGACACCCGACGGCGCCAGCGCGTGGATCGCCTTCAGATACCAGTTGAGCACGCCTTCGGGCGTCCGCATCATCGCCTCGACCTGGCGGCGGAAGATCGCCGGGCCCTCCCCCCTGAAGGCGAGCATCCCGATCGATTCCGCGTTGGTTTCGGCCGGCTCGAGCCGCTTGCCGATCTGCAGCAGGCGATCGCCGTCGCGCTGCACCTTCATATCGTCGAGGTCGTAACTGTCCTTGACGTCGATCGTCACCGTGATCGGCGCAGTGGCGCCCGCGATCAGCCGGCCGACGATCTCGGGCGAAACCAGCGTGTCACCGTTGAGGATGATGAAATCCCGGTCCATCTCCTCGCGCGCGATCCAGCAGGAGCCGAGATTGTCGGCCACCTTGTAGAAGGGGTTGAAGCGCGTGCGGATCGTGACCCCGGGCAGCGCCAGCGCGGCGAGCGCAGCCTCCAGTTTGTCGTCGCGGAAGCCAGTGACGACGACGATTTCCTCGATCCCGTTCGCGGCGAGCGCCGAAATCTGCCAGGCGATCAGGCTGCGGCCCGAAAAGTCGATCAGGCATTTGGGCTGGTCGGCGGTCAGCGGCAGCAGGCGCGATCCCTGACCAGCGGAAAGAATGATGGCTTTCTTCATGGGGGCGCGTGCCTAAGCGGCAAATGCGGCAGGATGATGAAGCGGTCGGGGCAGGGTCACCCTGCCCCGTCGCCTTCGGCTTACCGATCCTCGACCAGCAGATCGCGGAAGCGGCGGGGCTGGCTGCGCAGATATTGCGGCGGCACCTTCACCTGCGCGCCGAAATGGGCGGCGGCGTGCCAGGGCCAGCGCGGATCATAGAGCATGGTGCGCGCGAGCCCGATCAGGTCGGCATCGCCGGTCGCCAGGATCGCCTCGGCTTGTTCGAACTCAATGATCAGGCCGACCGCGACGACCGGGATCGACACCGCCTGACGGACGGCGCGCGCGAGCGGCACCTGGTAATTGGGGCCGACCGGGATCGCCTGACGCGGGTCGAGCCCGCCGCTCGACACATGGATCGCAGCAGCACCGCGCGCCTCTAGCGCCTTGGCGAAGGCGATCGTCTGCCCGATGTCCCAGCCGCCATCGACCCAGTCGGTGCCCGAGACACGGACACTGACCGGACGATCGGCCGGAAAGGCGGCGCGGACGGCATCGAAGACCTCGAGCGGGAAGCGCATCCGGTTCTCCAGGCTGCCGCCATACTCATCCTCGCGGCGGTTGGAGAGCGGCGAGAGGAATTCGTGGAGCAGATAGCCATGCGCGCCATGGATCTGGATCGCGTCGAGGCCGAGCCGGGCGGAACGGCGCGCCGCATCGGCGAAGGCGTCGCGGATACGATCGAGCCCGACCTTGTCGAGCGCGGTGGGGGCGTTTTCGGACGCCTCGAACGGCAGCGCCGAGGGGGCGACGGTCTGCCAGCCATTCTGGTGGTCCGGCGCCAGTTGCGCCCCGCCCCGCCAGGGCAGGTCGGTCGACGCCTTACGGCCGGCATGGGCCAGCTGGATCGCGATCGGCATCGTCGAATGGCGGCGCACCGCCTCCAGCACGCGGGCCATGGCGGCTTCGGTGCGGTCGTCCCACAGGCCGACATCGGCGAAGCTGATCCGCCCCTCGGGCTCGACGGCGGTCGCCTCGATCGTCAGCAGCCCGGCGCCGGACGCCGCCAGCTGGCCGAGATGCTGGATATGCCAGTCGGTCATGGCGCCGTCCTCGGCCGAATATTGGCACATGGGGGCAATGACGATGCGGTTGTCGAGGGTCAGGCCGCCGACGGTGAGCGGCTGGAAAAGCTTGGCAGCGGGCACGAATATCTCCTGATCGTCTTGATCGGTACGGAGCCGAGATAGGCATTGCGCCGCATAAACGCCTCAAAGCATCTCGCGGGTCATCCATAAATTATGTTATGTATAGACAATGCAGTTGCAGCAGCTCCGCACCTTCGTAGAGGTCTATCGTCGCCGCTCGATCAGCGAGGCCGCGCGGGTTCTGGGCCTGACCCAGCCGGCGGTGTCGCAGCATGTCGCCTCGCTCGAAAGCCAGCTCGGCCGGCCCCTGTTCGAACGCCATGCGCGCGGGGTGCGCCCGACCGCGATCGCCGACGATCTGGCCGCCAGCCTCGGCACCTCGCTCGACAGCGCCGAAGCCGCGCTGGCCTCGATGCGCGCACGCTCGTCCCAGCTGGGCGGCGTCGTCCACATCGCCGGCCCGTCCGACTATATGGCGGAAAGCGTCGCGCCCCGGCTCGATCCGTTGTTGCAGGCGGGGCTGGAGCTTCGCCTCCACGTCGGCGGGCGCGATCAGCTGTTCGAAATGCTGCTCAACGGCCGCACCGATCTCGCCTTCATCGTCTCGCGCCCGGACGACGCCCGGCTCGCCTTCGAGGCGCTGGGCACCGAAAAACTCCACGCCTGCGCCTCGCCGGCCGTGGCGGAAGCGATCATGGGTAGCGCCGATCTCGCGGCCGCCCTCGCCGATACGCCGCACCTGGCCTATGACCTCGACCGACCGGTCGTACGGACATGGTTGCAGGCCAATCAGCTCCCGCTGCCCTCGAAGATGCCGGTGGTGACCGCGCCCGACCTGCGCGTCCTGCGGATGATGCTGTGCAATGGGACGGGATGGACGGTGTTGCCCGACTATCTCTGCGCCGCCTCGGTGTCGCGCGGCACGCTGGCGATCATTCCGCCGCCGGTGACCACGCCCGAGAACCGCTTTCACCTCGCCTGGACGCCCAGCGCGCTGCGACAGCCGCGCGTCGCCTTCGCGCGCAACCTTCTGATCGAGGCGTTGAGGCGCGCCGAACCGGCCGACGGTCTCCGCCGTTAGCCTTGCCTTAACCATATAAGTCTACGCCGGACGCCGACATTTCCAGCATCGGATGCCCAGCATGATCCCAGCGCGCTTCATCGAACCCGACCTGAGCCTCGCCGAACTGGCGGAGCCCAACGAGAAGCTGGGCTGCCCGGTCTTCTCCGGCGGACGCGCGATCCAGGCGGGCGAGAGCCTGCTCGGTCGAAACCGGATCTTCGACGAGATCTGGCAGCGCTGGAACGAGACCCCGCTCGCCTGCGAGGACCAATGCTCGGCGCGCTATTATTTCGACCTCGTCCAGACGCTGCGCGATTTCAACGGCGAGTTCGACCATGTCGTCGAGGTGGGCTGCTATATGGGCGGCGCGACCTCAATCCTCGCCGGTTGCATGGACCGGTTCGACTTCACCCTCGACATCGTCGACCTGAGCGCCAGCTATCTGCGCTATGCCTACGAGCGGGCCCGGCGCATGTATCCCGAGGCGGCGGGCCGCATCCGCCTGTTCCATGGCGACCTCCCCGCCTATGTCCGCCACGTCATGCTGACCGAGGCGCCGCGCCGCACGGTCGTCCACCATGACGGCGCCCATCATTTCGAAATCGTGGTCAAGGACCTCGCCGCGCTGTCCTTCGCGCGCGAACAATTGCACGCGATCATCGCGCAGGACACCCATCTGCGCGGCACCGCCAAATATATGAACTTCGTCGACATGGCGCTCTACGCCGTCTTCGGTACCGATCTCAGCTATGCGCCGATAGGGTCGGTCTATGACGAATATGATCCGGTGACGCAGCCCAACATGTATCAGGGCAATTATTTCACGCCCGGCGCCGCCGAAGGCTTCGTCCTGCCGATGAACTGCAACGAGTTCCGCTACCCGCACCCGTTGCTGTCGATCGACGAATTCCTGCCCGCCCCCCACGAGGACGCATCCCCGCTCGACCAGGCAGCCTGACCCTCGCCGTCGCGACACGGGGACAAAAAAGGGGGCCGCGAGGCCCCCTTTCCTGTTCAGAAACAGTCGGCTGCGCTCAGTAAACGCGTGCCTTCGGCTTGATATACTCGACCTCGTCGGTGAGCGTGTAATCGTGCACCGGACGGTAATCGATGCTCACCTTGCCCTGGTCGAACCAGGAAATGGTGTGCTTCATGAAATTCTCGTCGTCGCGGTTCGGGAAATCCTCGTGCATGTGCGCGCCGCGGCTTTCCTTGCGATTTTCCGCCGAGTGCATCGTGACGACGGCCTGCGGGAGCATGTTGTCCAGCTCCAGCGTCTCGATCAGGTCGGTGTTGAAGATCAGCGACCGGTCGGTGATGCCGACATCGGCGATCGTCTTGTAGACGTCGTCGATCAGCGTCAGGCCTTCGCTCAGCAACTCGCTGTCGCGGAACACCGCACAATGCTTCTGCATCGTACGCTGCATCTTCAGGCGGATCTGCGCCGTCGGCGTGCCGCCCTTGGCGTTGCGATAATGATCGAGGCGGCCGAGCGCCTTGTCGTCGGCCTCCTTGTTGATCGTGCCGTGCTTGCTGTTCGGCTTGATCAGCTCCGCCAGGCGGAAGCCGGTCGCGCGACCGAACACGACAAGGTCGATCAGCGAGTTGGAGCCGAGGCGGTTCGCGCCATGGACCGACACGCAGGCCGCTTCGCCGACCGCGAACAGGCCGGGGACGACCGCATCCGGGTTGCCGTCCTTCAGCGTGACGACCTCGCCATGATAATTACAGGGGATGCCGCCCATATTGTAGTGGACGGTCGGCGTCACCGGCAGCGGCTGGCGCGTCAGGTCGACACCGGCGAAAATCTTGCCGGTCTCGGTAATGCCGGGCAGGCGCTCCGCCAGCACCTTCGGATCGATATGATCGAGGTGCAGGTAGATATAGTCGCCATTCTTGCCGACGCCGCGTCCCTCGCGGATCTCCATCGCCATCGAGCGCGACACGACATCGCGGCTGGCGAGATCCTTGGCCGACGGTGCGTAGCGCTCCATGAAGCGCTCGCCCTGCGAGTTGGTCAGATAGCCGCCCTCACCGCGCGCGCCTTCGGTGATCAGCACGCCCGCGCCATAAATGCCGGTCGGGTGGAACTGCACGAACTCCATGTCCTGCAGCGGCAGACCGGCGCGCAGCACCATGCCGCCGCCGTCACCCGTGCAGGTGTGCGCCGAGGTGGCCGAGAAATAGGTGCGGCCCGATCCGCCCGTCGCCAGCACGACCGCATGGCTGCGGAAACGGTGGATGGAGCCGTCTTCCATGCAGAGCGCGATGACGCCCTTGCACTCGCCATTCTCCATGATCAGGTCGAGCGCGAAATATTCGATGTAGAAGTCGGCGTCGTACTTCAGGCTCTGCTGATACAGCGCGTGCAGCATCGCGTGACCGGTACGGTCGGCCGCGGCGCAGGTGCGCTGCACGGGCGGACCAGCACCCATATTCTGCATGTGGCCGCCGAACGGGCGCTGGTAGATCTTGCCCTCTTCGGTACGGCTGAACGGGACGCCGGCATGCTCAAGCTCGATCACTGCGGCCGGCGCTTCGCGCACCATATATTCGATTGCGTCCTGGTCGCCCAGCCAGTCCGACCCCTTGACGGTGTCGTACATATGCCACGTCCAGTGATCCGGGCCCATATTGCCGAGCGAGGCGGCGATGCCGCCCTGCGCCGCGACGGTATGGCTGCGGGTCGGGAAGACCTTGGTGATGCAGGCCGTCTTCAGACCGGCACCGGCCGCGCCCATGGTGGCGCGCAGACCGGAGCCGCCGGCACCGACGACGACCGCGTCGTACAGATGGTCGACGATCTTATAGGCCTCGGACATCAGGCAGACACTCCCGCGAAGGCGATCTTGAGGATCGAGAAGATCGCGAGAGCCGCGCCCCCGACCGCATAGAAGTTGAGAAGCAGCACGAAGAAGACCTTGCCGGCTTCCTCATGCACATAGTCTTCGACCACGACCTGGAGGCCCAGGCGCAAATGGTAGAAGACCGAAATGGTCAGCAGCACCAGCGGCACCGCGACGAGCGGCGAACCGATCCACTGCACAACAGCCTCATGCGAAAGGCTGGGCAGACGGAACATCGAGACGACGAACCAGGTCGCGAGCAGAAGATTGCTGACCGCCGTGACGCGCTGGCGCCACCAGTGCATCGAGCCATGCTTGGCCGAGCCGAGACCGCGGACGCGGCCGATACCGGTTCCGCTACCCATTATTGTGCTCCCTTGCTGGCGGCGCGCAGAAGGATTGGCGCCCAGATCGCGAAGGTAACGAGCAGCGAACCTGCCATCGTCAGGAGCGAACCCGTGCGGTTGACCTTCAGCTCGTAACCGGCGCCGATATCGAGCACGAAATGGCGCAGGCCGGAAAACATGTGCTGGAAAAAAGCCCAGGTCAGCCCGATGGCGACCAGATAGCCGAACCACGAAGTGGCCACCGCCAGGAAGGTCGCATAAGCTTCAGGACCGGTCGCGGCGGCCACCAGCCACCAGACAAAGCCGATGCCGGCCGCCAAGGCCATGCCTACGCCAGTGGCACGATGCAGGATCGACACAAGCATGTGCGGTCCCCATCTCCAAATGGTCAGGTGCGGCGAAAGCGGACGCCCTGGATTTCGCGACATTAATGCCCTCCTGCTGTCGTGGCGCCGTTCTTAGACGAGTCGCCGCGCCGTGCAAGGTGCAAGGAAGGGAAGTCGCTGGGAAATCCGCCCTATCTAAAGGACCTGTTTACCATCTCCGCTTAGTTCTCCTCGCATCTCGGAATCAAACGATATGGTGCAGGAGCCCAAGATGAACGGTCTGAGCGTTGAGACGATCGGCCTCACGGATCAGGAAATCCGCCGCAAGCTGGCGATCTACGATCGTAGTGGCGACCTGAACGGTCGGTTGCGCGCGATCTGGGACCGCGCCGGGGAAGACCTGCTCGCAAAGCTGCGCGACGTTTATGTATCCGGTTTCGAGCGGCGCGCGGTCGAATATCCGGTGCACGGCGAATCGCGACCGGGCGAGTCTACGATGGACCAGGGGATCCGGCTGTGGCGCGAACTGCTTCGCGACGGAGCGCATGTCGGGGAAATCCGCGCATTTGCGGAAACGACCCTCGCCAATGTCGCGGCGGGAGGCGATCACAGCATGATCGCAGAGCAGACCGCCGCCGGCATCGCCGCGCTGAGCAGCCTCATCATCCGGATGTTTCCCGAGGATAGCGCCTTCGTCAGCGAGAGCTGCGAGGCGCTGATGACGATCAACGCGATCTATTTCGATGTCACCTTCACCATCGTCGGCGCGCAGCATCGCGCGGCCGAGCATCGCGGGTTAAGCGACAAGAGCCAGGCCTTCCGCACCAACATCTCCGAGGCGCTGACCCGCGCGCTCGACGACTCGCGTGGCCTGCGCGAGAAGACGGGCCAAACCTCGCATGCCGCGCGCGGCATGCTGGGCAAGACCTCCGAGGTCGCCGCCGCCGCCGAGCAATCCGCGCTGGCTATGCGCGAAGCGGCGCACACCGCAGCGGGCCTCATCCGCGCGATCGAGGAAAGCCGGGCCGAGGTCGAGGTCGCGGCGCAGATCGCCACCCGCGCCGCCGAGCGTTCGGGCCATGCCGTCGCCATTTCCGAAGTGCTGTCCGATCATGCGCAGGCGATCGAATCGATTCTCGGCCTGATCCGCGACATTGCCGGACAGACCAACCTCCTCGCGCTCAATGCGACGATCGAGGCGGCCCGGGCGGGCGATGCCGGGCGCGGTTTCGCGGTCGTCGCGCAGGAGGTGAAGAGCCTTGCCAGCCAGACCGCCCGCGCGACCGACGATATCGCGGCCAAGATCGCCGCGATCCAGGCCGCGACGCGCCAGACGGTCGACGCCAACGGATCGATCCGCGACATCGTCGGAGAGGTTCAGACCTCGGCGGAGCGAATCCGCTCGACCATGGAAGCACAAGCCCAGACCGTCACGATGATAACGGCCGCCGTGGACGAGACGGCGCTCGCCGCCGACTCCATGTCCACTACCATCTCCGCAATCCGCTCGGACACCGAGAATGTCGCCGGCGAGATCGATCACCTCGAGGCAGGCTTCCGCCGGGTCGACAGCGAATTGTCGCGGCTCGAGACGATCACCGGGGAATTCGTCAAGCGCATCGCCGCCTGAAGTCCCGCTAGCAACGACGGGCGGCGCTGCCTCCGGTTTCCGGGGTGGAAAGGAGACACGGCAGCGCTTGAGGCCGGGGCGCAAACCCCCTATCCCGCGCCGCATGGCCATTCACATATTCGCGACCGGCACCAGCCGGGGTATCGGCAAGGCTATCCTCGATCGCTTTTCGCGCGAGGATGTCAGGATCATCGGGCATCGATCGGCGGCGGTCGAAGGCGACGGCAGCGTCGTTGCCGACCTTTCGGACGGCGGCGCCCCAAGACGTGCCTGGGATGCCGCGCTGGAGGCATTGGACGGGCGCATCGACGTGCTCGTCAATAATGCCGGCATCTTCGAAGCCGTCTCGGTCGACGCACCCGACGCCGCGTGGAGCGACGCCTGGTCGCGCACGCTGCAGATCAACCTGCAGGCGTCCGCCGATCTGTGTCGCCTTGCCATATTGCACTTCCGCCGGAATGGCGGCGGGCGCATCGTCAACGTCGCAAGCCGCGCCGCCTATCGCGGCGACAGCCCGGCGCACTGGCATTATGCTGCGTCCAAGGCCGGTATGGTCGGCATGACCAAGTCGATCGCGCGTGGCTATGCCGCCGAGAATATCCTTGCCTTCGCAATCTGCCCGGGTTTCACGATGACGGGAATGGCGGACGATTATCTGGCCAGCCGGGGCGGCGACAAGCTGCTGGCGGACATCCCGCTCGGGCGCGTGGCCCAGCCTGAGGAAGTCGCCGAAACCGTCCGCTTCCTCGCCCTCCACGCGCCGCCCTCGATGACCGGGGCCGTGCTCGACGTCAACGGAGCCTCCTATGTCCGCTAAGCGTCGTGCAGAACCCAAGGGCGACGGCATCACCGGCTTTCCCTTCGACGCTCCACGGCAGGGCAGCTGGAAGATCACCCTCCCCTGTACCAAGGAGGAGGGGCAGATTCTCGACGAGGATCTCGGCGAACTGCTCATGCTCGATCCGCCGCCCACGGTGATGACGAGCGAGCCCGATCCCGCCCGGCCCGACGACTGGCAGCTCGACGTCTATGTCGAAGCCAAGCCCAGCAAGGCGCTGCTCGCCCAGATCGTGGCGCTGGTGCCGAGCGCCCGCAAGGTCAAGCCCGTCGTCACGCATATCCCCGAAGAGGATTGGGTGACCCTGTCGCAGTCGGGGCTTGAGCCGATCCGGGCTGGCCGCTTTTTCGTCCACACCCCCCATAATGCCGATCACGCCCCGGCCGGCATGACCGGGTTCGTCATCGACGCCGGGCGCGCCTTCGGTACGGGCCACCACGAGACGACGACGGGCTGCCTGCTGATGCTCGACCGGCTGCGGCGGTCGGGGCTGCGCTTCGACGATATTGCCGACATCGGCACCGGCACGGGCCTGCTCGCCTTCGCGGCACGCTCGCTCTGGCCGGCGGCGAAGGTGATCGCATCGGATATCGACCCCGTTTCGATCGAGGTAACCGCCGAGAATGCCGCGATCAACGCGATCCCCGTCGGGCGTGCCCGAGGACAGGTCGAACTGGTCGTCGCCCCCGGGCTGGCCCACCGCCGGCTGAAGGGCCGCCTGCCCTATGACCTGCTGATCGCCAACATCCTGGCCGGCCCGCTGATCGAGCTGGCGCCGGTGTTCGGCAACGCCGTTTTGCCGGGTGGATCGCTGATCCTGGCGGGACTGCTCGACACGCAGGCGGACGCAGTCGCCCAGGCCTATCGCCGGCAGGGCTTCTATCTTGCCGAAACGATCCAGCGGGGAGACTGGCCAACGCTGCGCCTGGTCAAGCGCAGACGCCATTTCTGATCGCTCGCCGGCAACAGCCATCCGATCGTTGCGCCGCCCGACCTGACGGATGCTTCTTCCCTGTCATCGGGGGGATATTCTGATAAGGTCACGAGCAGATTTATTTCGGGGCGGCAACAGCTTGAAGCGGATATCGGGGCGGCAATCCCTGGTTTGGCGAATCCTTCTGGCGGCTATGGCCGGGGCAGCCTTTGCTTCCCTCGCTACGGCAGCCGGACCCGAAGACGCGCGCTGGTCGCAGCTGGTCACGACGATCTTCCATAATTATGGGCGGGACAACGGCCTGCCCCATCCGGTGCCGACGGCACTGGCCCAGGACCAGGACGGTTTCATCTGGATCGGGACCCAGGGCGGGCTCGCGCGGTGGGACGGCTATCGTTTTCGCACCTACCGCGCCGATCCCGAACGCCCCGGCAGCCTGCACGACGACTGGATCGAGGCGCTGCACGTCGACGCGCGCGGCCGGCTATGGGTCGGAGGCGGTGCCGGCGGACTCGCTTATTATGATGCCATGCGCGACCGCTTCGTTCGCGTGCGCGTCGAACCGACGACCGGCCGGGTTCACATCGCCAAGATCGTCGATGACGGACGATCGGGCCTGTGGATCGCCACCGACACCGGCCTTCACCATATCAGCCCCTATGGCCGCGGCGCTTTTCGTTTCCCCCCGGCCCTGGTCGAAAGGCGCCCGGTCCGTGCCCTGCTGCGCCAGCGGGACGGAACGCTGTGGATCGGCACGACCGAAGGCCTGTTCCGTTCGTCCGCCAGTCTGACGACGCGCTCTGCGGTGCCCTTGCCCGGCGTGTCGGCATCGATCAGCGCGCTGTTCGAGGACGAGCGTGGCCAGGTCTGGATCGGCACAGCGCGAAACGGCCTGTTCGTGGTTGACGCGGGAACCACGGCTGCCCGGCGCGTCAACGACATGCCGGTACTGAGGACGAGTTGGGTGTCGTCGATCATTCCGGCAGGTCCCGACGAGATATGGGTCGCCCTGCGTGGCACGGGCATTGCGGCCATCGATGGCCGGACGCGAAAGGCGCGGATGATCACCCATGACCGCGCCGTTCCCGGCAGCCTGGCGCACAACGACGTCTGGGCGCTCCTGCGCGACAAGGCCGGCTCGCTGTGGGCCGGCAGCACGGGCGGTCTCAGTTACCGGCCACAGACCGCCGGGCTGATCTCGACGATCGTCAGTTCGCCCGAAAATCCCAAGGGGCTGAGCGCGCCCGATGCCTTCTCGATACTGGCGGCGCGAAACGGCCGCATCTGGATGGGCTATGTCGACGGCGGAGTGGACGTCATCGATCCGGTCGAAGGACGCGTCGCGGCAATCCGGCCCAGCCGTTCCGGCTCGCGCGAAATGCTCCCCCCCGACGTGGTATTCGGTCTTGCAGAAGCGGCAACGGGCCGGGTCTATGTGGGCACGCGACGAGGCCTCTATTTCATCGAGCCGGGCAGTTGGCGGGTTCGGCATGTCCAAGTGCCGGGCGAAAGCCCCGAACTGTCGATCAACGCGGTTCGCTTCGACGGCAAGCTTCTATGGATCGGCACCGACGAACGCGGCCTGATCGGCTTCGTCCCCGACCCGAGCGGTACCCAAGGTCGCGTCGTCTTCGGGGGCAGCGGTACTGCGCGACTGGCCGATGGCGGCATCAACGCCATATTGCGCGGCGCCGGCACCGCACTTTGGGTCGGCGCGCGCAACGGTCTCTATCGGATCGACGTCCGCAGCCATGCAATCGAGCATATCATGGCCGACCCCAATGATCCGAACGGCTTGCCCGCGCGCTTCGTCGTGACCCTGCTGACCGATCGCAAGGGGCGGTTGTGGGTCGGCACCTTCGGCGGCGGGCTGGCGATGGTCACCGGGCGCGATGCTGCCGGCAAGCTGCGTTTCAGGCGGATCGGCGTATCGCAGGGGCTGCCCCACGTTAACGTCGACACGTTGCAGATGGACGGCGACGGCACGATCTGGGCGGGCACCGACGACGGACTGGCCCGGATCGACGCCGCCAGCTTCACCGCACGCTCGTTGCGGCAGGCCGACGGATCGTCGCTGATCGACTATTTTGCCAGCGCAGGCGCCACCACGCCGCAGGGCGAAGCCCTGTTCGGGGCCAAGGGCGGGATGACCATCGTCCGTCCCGGCGATCTGCCGCCCTGGACGCTGCAGCCGGCCCTGGTTGTCACCGATCTCCGCGTCGGCGGGATTCCGCTCCCGATCGCACGCGTCAACGCACCGGGACAGAAGGACGCGATCACCATCGCACCCGACGCGAACAGCATCGCGGTCGAATTCGCAGCGCTCGATTTCTCCGCGCCCGAGCGCAACCGCTATGCCTATCGGCTCGAGGGTTTCGACCAGCGCTGGACCGAGACCGACGCGGAGCGCCGGCTCGCCATCTACACCAACTTGCCGCCGGGCAACTTCGTGCTGCGCATCAGAGGCACGAACCGCGCAGGCCTGTGGAGCGAGCATGAGCTAGCGCTGCCGATCCGCGTCCTGCCGACCTGGTATCAACGCTGGTGGGCCAGGCTGGGGGCCGCCCTGCTCCTCATCGGGCTGCTCGGCATGACGGTCCGCTGGCGCACGCGCTATCTGCAGAAGCGGCAGATTGCCCTCGAACGGCAGATTGCCGAACGCACCGCCGATCTCAGCGCGGCCAATGAGAGCCTGGCGCGTATGGCGATGACCGACCCGCTCACCGGCTGCGCCAATCGCCGGCACTTCATGGCAGTGGCAGAAGACTATGTCGACAGCGCCCGGCGGGAGGGCATGCCGCTCAGTCTTCTCGTCATCGACCTCGACGAGTTCAAGGCGCTGAACGACCGGCTCGGCCACCCCGGCGGCGACGCCGTCCTGGGCACCATCGGCGCATTGCTGCTGCGGCAGATGCAGCCGGGCGACGTGGCAGGCCGGATCGGCGGGGAGGAGTTCGCCATCCTGCTCCCCAACTGCCCCGCGGACGAGGCGGCCCGGCGGGCCGAGACGATCAGAACCGCGATCCGCGAGGCCGTGACGCCCTTCGGCACCTCCGAAATCCGGATCACCGCCAGCCTAGGGGTCAGCAGCTTCGGCGCTGGCGACGACTTCTCGTCGATGTACATGAAAGCCGACGCCGCGCTCTATGCCGCCAAGGGCGGCGGGCGCGACCGGGTGCGCCAGGACGAACGGATCGATTGAATCTCAGAGCTGATCCGCCAGCGCTTCAAGCTGGCTGAGGCAGGTGCCCCAGCCGTCGAAGAAGCCCATTTCTTCGTGCGAGCGGCAGTCCGCGTCGGATTTGTGCCGCACCAGCGCCCGGTAGCGGGTGCCGCCGTCGACTGCCTCCATCGTGATGTCGGCGGTCATGAAGCTCTGGGCATTCGGACGGAACTCCGGGCCGAGGGCATCGGTCCAGACCAGGCGCTTCTCGGGCTCGGCAAGGAGAATGCACCCTGGCGTTTCCTCCATTTCCACGCCTTCCGGCGAGGCCATGACGACGGAGAAGATACCGCCAGCGCGTGGGTCGATCGCGACGCGCGCGACGGTCCAGGGCTTCGGCGCGAACCATTGCTTGAGCAGCTCGGGCTCGGTCCAGGCGCGCCAGAGCTGGGCCGGGCTGGCCCGCACCACCCGTTCGAGCAGAAGATCGAGTTCGGGATCAGGCGTCATCAGTCTCTCCTATATCGTTGAGTGTCTCGAGAAAGCTGTCGAGGCGGTCGAGGCGCGCCTCCCACAGGGATCGTTGTCGGCCCAGCCAGTCCTCGGCAGCCTTCGCTGCCTCGGGCCGGAGGCGGCAGGTGCGGATGCGACCCGCCTTGCCGGATTCGATCCAGCCGCCCGCTTCGAGCACCTTGAGATGCTTGAGGAAGCTGGGCAGCGCCATCCGGTGCGGGGCGGCCAGTTCGGAAACGGCGGCCGGCCCCCGCGCCAGCTGCGCGATCACCGCGCGGCGGGTCGGATCGGCCAGTCCATGGAAGATCGAATCAAGATTAGCCATATAACTAACAATAGGGGTGATCCTGATTGCGTCAAGATACTTAGCCGGATGGCTTACTATAAATGCCTGCGACGGCGGACTCCACCGGCGAGGAAGCCGCCGCTCGACCGTAAGCGATCAGCCCTGCTGGTCGGCGAGGCGCAGGATCGTCGACCACTCTCCGTCGGTGACGGGGGAGACCGACAGGCGGCTCTGGCGGAGCATCGCCATGCCGGCCAAGGCAGGCTCGGCCTTCATCTCGGCAAGTGTCACGGGCCGCGCAAGCGCGCGCACGGGCTCGATCTCGACTGCGACGAACCGGCCGGCGGCGTCGCTGGGATCGGGATAGGCCTCGCGCGCAACCCGGGCGATGCCGACCACAGCCAGCCCTTCCTGGCTGTGATAGACGAACAACTTGTCGCCGACGCGCATTGCCTTGAGGTGCAGCGCCGCCGCATTGTTGCGGACCCCGTCCCAGATGGTATGTCCGTCGCGCTGAAGATCGGCGAAGGAATAGCTGTTCGGTTCCGACTTCACGAGCCAATGCGGCATGGCATCTATCCTGCGATCACGGCACTCCTGAGACCACACTCTATTCGACGCGATGCGGCAAGGAAAGAAGCGCGCCAGCCAGACGAGATCGGCGCACCGGCCGGCAAGCCCGCAGGCACCGCCGGGACGAGCGGCCTGGCGCCCGTCCCGGATTGTGGTCAGTCTCAAGCCGTCGGACCGATCGCCTCCGCGAGCATGTCGCGGTAAGACCGGGTCGGCCGACCCAGAATCCGGGACAGGTCGGCGCTTTGCGTGAACAACAGGCCTTGCGCGGCCCTGGCATCGGCATCGGCCAGAACCGCCGCGACCGGCGCAGGCAGGCCGGCCTGCACCATGCCGTCCGCCAGCGCCTCCTGCGGAATATTGACGAAGCGCACGGGTTTGCCACTCAGCGCCGACACGGTCTCAGCGAACTCGTCCATGGTAAAGGACTCGTCGCCCCCCAATTCGAGGGTTTGCCTGTCATGGCCGCCCTTGAGAATGACGGCAGCGGCAGCGGCATAGTCGGCACGCGCGGCCGGCGAAAAGCGGCCTTCGCCCGATGCGCCGAAGATCTGGCCGGTCGCCAGGGCCTGCGGAAGGCTGATCATCAGATTCTCGCTGTACCAGCCATTGCGGACCAGCGTGTGCGCAATGCCGCTATCCGCCAGCATGGTTTCGGTCGCCACATGCTCCTGTCCGATCAGCATCTCCCTGGCCGCTGCACCCAGCAGCGACGTATAGGCGATGAAGCCGACGCCGGTTGCCTTGGCCGCCTCGACGACATTGGCGTGCTGTGAGATGCGGCTGCCGATGGCCGACGAGGAGATGAACAGCAGGCGATCGACCCCGGCAAAGGCGGCGACCAGAGACGCGCGATCCTCATAATCGCCGCGCCGGGTGGCGATGCCCTGGGCCGCATAGTCCGCTTCCGCTGCCGCCGACCGCACGAGCGCGATGATCTGCGCGGGATCCACGATCGTTGCGAGATGGGCGACGGCCTGGCGGCCCAATTGGCCGGAGGCCCCGGTCACAAGATAGCTGGTCATGGAAATTCCTTGTCTTGGCGAGATAGCAGGTCTCAAATAGGAACCTTCCAATTCCGCTGTAAGGAGGCAGTTTATCGTGACAAGGTCACATCAGGGGAACCTTGGCACGGGCTCCCGCCCCGCCCGGCTTGCCGCCTGGCAGGCCGAGGGATTCGATCCGCACAATTGCCCGGTCCGGACCATATTGGATCAGGTGACCGCCAAGTGGACGGTCCTCATTCTGCTCGAGGTGCAGGAAGAGCCCAAGCGCTTCAACATGCTGCTGCGCGCCTTGCCCGATATTTCGCGGCGGATGCTGACCCAGGGACTGCGCGATCTCGAGCGGCACGGACTGCTGCAAAGGACCGTCTTCGACACCCGGCCGCCCGGCGTCGAATATGCGCTGACCGATCTGGGCCGCGCCCTGATGGAGCCCCTGCTGGCGCTCGTCGACTGGGTCGGCGCCCACAGCAAAACCATCTTCGCCGCGCGCGAGCGATTTGACGGGACGGCTTCAGGCTGACTCGCCGACAGCGAAAACGCTTCGGCGAGCTGAGCAACGGCGTTTCGGTCAGCCTTCGAATGCCAGACGCAAGTCGAAGGACGGCATGATCGAGGTGGTTGGTTCAGGCAGCATCTCATTATGGTACAGCCTCGCTTCGGCCGCCGCCGTGTCCCAGAAGATGCTGACACGTCCCAAGTGGTCGCCGTCGGCTTCGAGAACGACACCATAGTTCTGGGGGTAGGACGGGTCCGCTCCCCGCATCAGCACGACAGAGGCGCGGTGATCGGTGCAGGCGATCCGCGACCAGCCCACGCCGCCTTCCAGCACCGCGCGCAGGCGCTCGACCTCGAACGGCGATACGCCGGACAGCGGGGTCGTGCCGGCGACGGCCAATGTGCAATTCGTTCCGGCGAGCAAGGCTGTCGCTGGCCAATCCCCAACCGACACGGCTGCCAACCAGGCGTCCGCCAGATCAGCCATGACCTGTCTGCTGCTTGCGCCCGACAGTGCATCTCCGACACCGAAGGGTGTTCGAGGCTGCGTCCGAGCTATGCGCAGCCGATTGCCGGCCACGGCCTGCTCGAACATGACGGTGTCGAACAGTTCGACGATTTCCTGGATCAAGCCGTCGGCCATCCGAAAAATCTGGAGATAATATTGGTCGTAGCGTCCCCCGCTCCGGTTCGGCAGCCCGCCATGAAAGATCACCGCGACACGATCGCCTGCCTCGGCAACCACGCGGACAGCCTTCACATAGTCCTCCGCCTGCGTGTCGAGCGGCCCGAGAACATGATGCGTCATATGCGCGAACAGCTCGGTACGGCCCTGGAACCGGCCAGAGACGATGCTCTGGCCGGACATCCAGACGACCACTTCGGGCGCGTGCAGTGCGGTGACGACGTCATAATCACCGACTGCGATCGCACGGTGATAACGGTCGATTACCGCGCGACCCGCCATCGCTTCTGCCGACATCCTGCCTCCCCGATCAGAATTTGAATCCCAACTGCACCATTACCTCGCGCGGGCGATCAATATAGCCGATGATGTCAGCGGGGACGCCGTTAGCGGTGCCGCTGCCCGAGCCCGAGCCGGGGCGGTCGCTGCCACCGGTCACCACATATTTGTCGAAGATATTCTTGGCGATCAGAGCCAACGACCAGCGCTCGTCGTCGCGATAGAGGCGGACCGCTGCATTGAGTTTGAAGAAACCCTTCTGCAGCGTGCCAGGTCCCTCAGTCTCGCTGAAATAATATTTGGAGGTTCCGACGAGGTCGCTGCTGAGGCCGAGGCGCATCGCATTGCCCAGTTCATGGTCGTAGGTGACGCCGACGCTGCCGCTCCAGTCCGGCGCGCGCACGGTCGGCGCGCCGCTGAGATCCTGGCGGGTGAAGGCGCCGGTGGCATCGGGCTGGAGATTGCAGCCCTGGGCGACGGTCTGGCCACCATAGCAGGCCGACAGATAGTCGGTGTAACGCGTGTGGTTATAGCCGAGCGCCACCCGGACGGCGAGATCGCTGGTCACCGCATAGCGGGCGTCGACCTCCGCGCCGTACGACCGCGCAGCGCCGGCGTTGAAGATCTGGTAGGTGATCTTGGTGCCGTCGAAAATGTCGACCTGCAGTCCCTTGTAATCATAGAGATAGGCAGCGCTGTTCAGCGTCAGGCGCCCGCCGAGGAACTGCCCCTTGGCGCCGATCTCGCCGCCCTTCACCTTCTCGGGCTTGAACGAATAGTCGGACGGCTGGGTGCCGGCGCTGAGGATAGCGGGAACGCCGAAGCCACCCGCCTTGTAGCCGGTCTTGAACGCCGCATAGAGCGTCGTCTGGCTGGTCGGATGCCAGGTCAGCGTAGCCTCGGGCGACCAGTTGTTGCTCTTGTACCGGCCGGGAAAATTCACGCCGACCGGAAAGGCGGCCTGGAGCAGCGTCGCGACATAGATATTCTGCTGCTCGACGCTCTTCTCGTCCCGGCTCCAGCGAATACCAGCCGCCAGTTCGAGATCGGGCAGGATCTTGTAGGTTGCCTGCCCGAACGCCGAATAGGTTTTGCTGTCGATAGTACCGATCTTTCCGATGCTGTAATAAAAACCCGACACCGCGTCTGGCGGAAGATTGGCGATGCGGAACGCCTGTTCGTTGTCGAGCTTCGAATCCTCATAATAAGCGCCGAACATGAAGTTCAGCGGAGATTCGAAGGTCGTCAGCAAACGCAGTTCCTGAGTGAATTGCTTATAGGTTTCCCGCTGCGAGCCCATGTTCCCGCCATAGATGGTCTTGGCAAAGTTGCTCTGAAAATAGTCCAGCCGGTACCGATAATAGCCCGTGACGGAGGTCAGCTTGAACCGGTCCGCGGTCCAGTTGGTGGTCAGCGATGAGATGATGGGCTTGTAGCGAGAAAAAGACTTGCCGTCATTGCCGTTGAGCATACCGACGACAAGCTCCGGGGGCAGATTTGCGGCCGACACGGTCCGGTTCTTCTTGCAGTCGCTATAGGGGTCGGTCTGGCCCGAACTGCCGTCGACGACCTTTGTGCTGGCGCCGCAGAAGACGATCTCGCCGTTGGTGCCTTCGCCATTGTCCTTGGAAATGCCGGTGGCGAACTTGAAATTTGCGGAGAAGCTGCTGCTCGGATCCCAGGCCAGGGTCAGGCGGCCCATGATGTCGCGCTCCTTCGGCCCCCATGCGTCCGCCGCGCGCAGCGGCAGGCCCGACGCAGGCTCGACGTCGCCGTTCAGCTGCGCCGCCGAGTTCTTCATCCACCCGCGCGACCTGTCCCCGGTGACGGCGACGCGAATGCCCAGGGTCGGCGTGATCGGCCCGGAAACATAGGCTTCGCCCTGAACCCCGTTGGCGACGAAGTCATAGCCGATCCGCGCTCCCGCCGAGAATTCCCGCGTCGGGTTGGCCGAGGTGATCGCGATCACCCCCGCCGGGCTGTTCTTCCCGAAGAACAGCGCCTGCGGCCCCTTCAATATCTCGACCTGGCCGATGTCGAAGAAGCTCTGCTGGAGCGAGCGACCCCGGCTGTTCTGCACGCCGTCGACATTGATCGCCACCGACTGGTCGAACCCCGAGTCCAGCGTCGAGGAACCGATACCACGGATGACGAAGGACGAGCCGCTGCCCGACGCCTGCTTGGCGATGGTCACCTGCGGTGCCATTTGTGCGATGTCCTGCAGGGTGGTTGCATTGTACCGGCCGATGTCCTTGGCGCTGAGCGCCGTCACCGCGACGGGCACGTCGATCAACCGCTCACTGCGCTGCCGCGCGGTCACGACAATCTCGCCGAGATTGGCTTCAGTCCCGGCCCCCTCGGAGCCGGACGCCTGCTGCGCCCAGGCGGGCGAACAGATGATCAGTGCTGCGGCGGACAGAAAAAGGGCGCGATTCGACAGACGGCTCATGATGGACCTCCCCAGTGCATTGATTTTTGCCCCCTCGTGCTAGCCGGCCACGCAATGCGCAAAACTACCTATACGGGCGGGTGGGTAGCGGCCGCGCGGCGCCCACCTACCCGTACCGATCTGCGGACCCGAGCGGGCGCGAACGCGAACTGCATCGCCTCCCAAGCGAATGGTGAAGAGACGGGGCGAATGCCGATGCGCCGGACCACAGGCGTGGACCGGCGTGTCTAATGGAGGAGGAATGGCGGTCCGGGCCGCGAGGTCAGTAGGTCAGCGGCTTCGCCACCGGGCCACGGGGCTGCCGCAGCGGATTGTCGAACAGGGCTCGTTCGGCGAGCGCGGTATCGAAAAAGGCGTGCATCTCGATGATCTTGCCGTCCTCGAATCTGAAAATCTCGCAATAGGTCTGGTCATAGCGATCCCCGGCGCGGGTCGGGCCGCCGCCCTCCATGATCGCCACCACCCGCTCGTCATCGGCACACATCACCTTCCAGCGGCGTGCGAACTGCATCTCCTCGGGCACCATCGCGGCATGGACCTGCGCCGCGACCAGCTCGTCGGTCATGGCAGCCTTGCCCTCGATCCGTCCGGATGCAGGCGTGGTTCCCGCCATGTGGTTGACGATGTCGTCATGGTACATCGCCTCGACCGTGGCCCAGTCATTGTCGTGCATCGCCTGGAAATAGCGGTTCACGAGATCGATATTCTGCTGTCGGCTCATGCCACTCCCCTCACCATGTCGTCAGCGACCGCTCACGCCCGCGTCACCCAGTCGAGCGAGCGCCGCAACACCGCCCGAAATCCATCGGTTTCCCAGGGTCCGCGCGACGCCGGCCCTTCGTCCATCAGCGGCAGGAAGTCGTAGCGACCGCTGCTGTGGCCGAGGTTGAGATAGAGGACTTCTCCCCGGCCCTGTCCGCGCAGATACATCTGCGGATAGTCCGCCTCCGGCCAGTCCGAGAGGACATAGCCCGGATTTCTGCCGCCGAAACGCGCGGTGAGCAAAACCTCCGCCGGCCCGGTCAGTTCGACCACATAGGGCTCGTCGACGACGTCGAAGGCGGCCAAGCCGGAGAGCAGGCCACTACCCGTCTCCGTCACCTCGACATGCATCGGCCCCAGCAGAAGATGCGCGAGGAAGCGGCTGCCGAGAAGCCGGGTGAAGCGCGGGTTGGTGTCGGTCGTGTCGACCTGCCCCGGTATTTCGATGCCTTGGGCGATGATGGGTGGCCCGTCTGTGAAACGGATCAGCGCATTGGTCGCGTGCATCGCGAACAGGCGCCCGCCCCCTTCGACGAACTCTTCCAGCGCATCGAGCTGCGCATCGTCGGGCGAGACATTGCAGCTATAGACAACCAGCGCCTGCGCCGCCGCGATCTTGCCCACATCCGAAAAATCGTCGCCGATCGTGACGCAGACATGTGGGTTCTCATGCAGCGCCTTGAGCAGTTCCAGCCGCACATAGTTGGTGTCGTGCGTCGGCGCGCCGACGATCAGGTGGACCCGTATCGGTCCACCCTTCGAGCCCTCTCCGGACATCAGACGCCGCTATGCGCGTCGGGCTCGACCGCATAGCGCTTGATTAGGTCCGCTATGGATTGGCCCTGGATCAATTCGTCGATCATCCGGTGGAAATGGTCGATCCGCCGCTCGTCGAGACCGAGAATGCCTTCCTCGAAGCTTTGCGACCGCTGGCCGCGCTGGACGAACTCGACCAGCCCGACATCCTCGTCGAGCACCTGATTGACGATAGGATGGTTGCGCTTGCCCCATTGCAGCACGTCGGCGACCCGCTCGGTACCTCCGCGCACCACCCGGTGCTCATAGAGCGGCACGGTTTCGCCCTCCTCTAGCGCCGCGCACATGATGAAGTCGAAGAACATCTTCTCGGGATCGCCGCTGGGATGCGGGCGATAGCGCAAGGTGACATAGAATTCGGGGAAGAGATTGAAGTGGGTGCTGGGAAACAGCATGTAGTGATAGGCGTCGGTCAGCTGACTGTCGTTCAGCGTCGCATAGGGGTAGGTGGCGTCGCCCATCGCCTGCCGCGCGCGCTTGACATCCCGTATCGCCCCCCGCACATCGCCGGCTTTTCCTGGGAAGGTCGCGGGATCGATCCCATTGGCCTGCAGCAGCACCTGCAGCGACGGGTTCACGCTCTCCTGATCGGCATACATCCGCGACGGACGGCCATATTCGTTGACCATATAGCTGTGGATGCCGAGCAGGGTGATCGGGGCATCTTCATTGCCCCAGCTCAGGATGTCCGAGTGCAGCGTCTGAAAGTGGTAGCTCTCGTTGAAGGCGTCGAAGACGGTCTTCCAGTTGGCGGCGAATTCGAAGGTCTTGTAGTCGACGATATGGGCCTTCTCGAGCTGATAGGCTGCGAGCCGCGGCGCGATCGGGCCGAGATAGGAGGCAAGGTCGGGCGCCTGATCGTCGAGCGTGAACCAGTACCAGCCGGCGAATTGCTCGACGCGGAAACGGGCCAGGGCCGTCCGGGTCTCGTCGGCGAGAAGCGCAGGATCGAAGCGCTCGCGATAAGGAACGTCGCCGAGCTTGCCAGACAGGTCGAAGCACCACCCATGGAACGCACATTTGAACTGGGTCGCATAGGCCGGCCCGTCCTCGCTGAGCAGCAGGCGGTTGCCGCGATGGCGACAGACGTTGAACAGGCCGCGGACCTCACCGTCATCGTCATGGACGAACAACAGGCTCTCGCGACCGAAGCTGTGAACATAGACGTCGCCCGGCTCAGCGACCTCCTCGACCCGCGGCCCCATGTGCCAGAGCTTCGACCAGACATGCTCCCATTCCAGATCGGCCCGCTCCCTCGACCAGTACCAATCGGGGTCGATCCGAAAGCCATCACGCGCCTGGTTCATGCCTGTCTCGTTCCTCTCTGTCGCAGGCACTCACTCCCGTCCCGCAGGCAGAACGCTAGCCGGTCGGCGGCGGCGCGAAACCACCCGGTTGGCGGGTGGCCGCGCGGGTAGGGCTGCGGATGAGGTCGGCAGCGCCAGGCCCGCCAGCTCGGTTCGCTTCCTGACGCTGACCTTTTCGAACACATTTTTCAGATGCCATTTGATCGTGTTCTCGCTGACCTGCATCCGCTCGGCAATCTGGCGGTTCGTCAGGCCGGCCTTGACCAGCCGGATCAGCTCCAGCTCGCGCGTGGTGAGCGCGTCGCGACTGTCTGCGGGCTCGACCTCGGCCGCGTCAGTCTCGGCGAGGCTCGGATCGAAGGCCTCGCGGAGCCTCCGCAAATGGGTCTGCTTGCGGCGATCCATGACCGCCGACGCTTCCGCCAGCCGATCGAGCAGGCGGGCGGCGTCGGGGCCACCGTCGAGAAAGCTGCTCACGATGCCGGCACGCGCGGCATGGCCGACCAGCCGACCCATGAGCCGGACGGCATCGTCCTCCCTTCCGGATCGGGACAAGACGACCGCCAGCAGCACTGCCCAGGTGAAAGCACGCAGCTTCCATCCGCCGTTCAAGTCGAGCCGGATCGCCTGGCGGAGCATCGCCATTGCCTCGCTCCAGCCGCCCAGCGCGATGTGGAGGCGCGCCCGGGAACCAGCGAGAGACGCCTCGACGTAGCGCGCGATGACGGGGTCGTCGGCGCCGCGCAGCTGTTCGGCGAGTGCCGCAATATAGGTGTTGACCATGCGCAGATCGTGCTGGGCGAGCGCGATGTGTATCTTCTCTACCAGAACGTCGGCGTGGAGCCGCAGCAGCCGGACTGCAGGGCCGGAGTCGAGAACCTGCTCGAGCGTCGAGATCGCCGCGCGATATTGGTGGCGGCGCAGCTGGCCGCGGGCAATCGCCCGATAGGCCTGGAATCGCGCATCGGTGAACAGATGGCCGTGCATCCACCAGGCATAGCCGCCGAGCAGGCGCTGCGAGCCCGCCATGTCGTTGCGCTCATAGCGGACGCCGGCGAGAAGCCCCGCCGACATGACCGCCCCGGTCGAATTGCCGCCGGCATCCGTCTCCGCCGCCTTCAGCGCCCAGGCGAAATTCGCCTCGGCACGCCGCACCTGTCCGTCGCGCAGGTCGATCAGGCCGAGGATGCAGCGGCTGTAGATGGCGGCATAGGGCCCTCGCGCGTAGAAATTGGGAAGATAAGCGCGCTCCAGCACCAGCCGCGCTTCGTTGACCTGGCCCACATGGGCCAGCGCAAAGCTCAGCGAATTGTCGACGACATAGGTCGACCAGTCCTCGCGACGCCCGAACCGCGCGATCCAGACCCGCGCGGACTCGACCGATCCCGCCATGTCGTCGCGCATCGAGCGGTGCATGACCTTCAGCGCCGCGACACTCGCTTCCAGCGTCTCGTCATCGGCGACAGCGAGATCCTCCTCGACCGCCGCGATCAACGGCAGCGCATCGTCGAGGCGATAGAGAAGCGACAATGCCCATGCGACCGAGAGCAGAGCCCAAGGCCGCTTCCGCAGCCGCTCGATCGGCAGATGCGTCATCCACCCCTGCAACGCCGTGATATGACCCTCGGCGATCATCGCCATACCGCAGCGATCGATCAGTTGAACTGCCCGATCCAGATCGCCTGCGTCCACCGCATGGGCGGCGGCGGCCTGCGGCTCGCCGTGCAGCTCGAACCATGAAGAACAGTGACGATGCAGGCGAAGCGCTTCGTGCTCCCCGATCCGTCGGAGCTGCCGTACCACCAGCGGCAGCAGCGGCGCAGGATGATAGGTAGTGCCCCCCTGACCATGAACCGCTTCCAGCAGGCAATGGTCCTGCAATTCCCGCAGATGCGGCGTGAAATCGGCGTCGCCGGCCAGTTCGAAGATCAGGCTTTCCCTCATCAGGTGCGGCGTCAGGATCAGATCCAGTGCATTCCGCGCCCCTGAGGACAGGCCCGCCAGCACCTCCTCTCCGAAATAGTCGAGCATCGATGCGGTCAGGACGATACCGCGTCCTTTGCTCCGGCGGTCGGGATCGCGCCTTGTCAGCAATAACAATCCCCCTACCCAACCCGATGTCTGTTCGGACAGGGTGCGGAGTTCGGCGAGATCCGGGGTCGGGCGGCCGAGGCTCGCGAGGAGATCCGCGATCTGACCGGAGTCGAGCTGCAGGTCCCGCGTTTCCAGCTTCAGCAGCGTGCCGTCGTTGATCAGACGCGACAGCTTCAGCGGGACGGCACGGCGCGACGCCATCACGACCCGCAGATTGTCGGGGGCCTGCTCGATGAGCTGCTGCACCATCGCCCAGGCGCCCTCATCATCGAGCGTACCGAGATCGTCGAGGAAAAGGACCACTTCGCCGGCGAAGGTGGCCACCTCGTTGAGGCACATCGTGAGCAGCAAGGAGGCCGGCACACTGCCCGGCGCCATCAGCATCGCTGCCGTCGCACTGCGCTCCCCAAGCAGCGAACGCACCAGCGTGGTCGCGATTCCGGTGACGATATCCGCGCCGCTGCCGGACGTGCATCTCAACCAGGCCGTGATGTCGAGTGCGGCCTGCGCCTCGCTGGCCAATCGCGTCATGAAATGCGACTTGCCGCTGCCCGGCAGCGCGGTGATCAGCACCACCCGATGCGCTCGCAACATCGCCAGCCCCTGACGCAGGGCCGGGGGCTCGATCCACGGGTTACGAAATTTCGGTGCCGCCAGCCCCGTCACCGGCATGACGCGGCGCTCCGCCGTTCCATCGCTCATATATCCCCTCCACAGGGATAGTAGCATGAAGGAAACAGGCTTCTGCTATCGAATAGGATGGCGACCTCTACTGATGGTTTATCTCGATACGCCGGTGATCGTCGCGGCGCTTTCGAACGAGGCGATGACGCGGCGCGTTCAGGGCTGGCTGGCCGAACAGGATCCCAGCGACCTGATGATCAGCGACTGGACCATCACCGAAATGTCGTCCGCGATCGCAATCAAGCTCCGTACGGGGCACATGGATATCGAACAGCGCGCCACCATGCTCGCCCTGTTCAACAGGCTTGTAGCGGAGAGCTTCGTCGTCCTGCCTGTGACGAGTGCCCAGTTCCGGACGGCGGCAAGATATGCCGACCAGCATGGCTTGGGCCTCGGCGCCGGTGATGCTCTCCATCTCGCAATAGCGGGGGATCATGGAGCAGCGGTTCAGACGCTCGACCGGCAAATGGCCGAAGCTGGCCCCATGCTCGGAATTCCGACGCGGCTCTTCGCGTTAATGTCAGTGTTCCGAGGGCGAAACTGCTGATCCGCCTTGGGCTAGACCATCATTCCGATACTGCCACGATCCGCCCGCCCCGCCGCGCGTGGAGCTGCGGCGACAGCAGGTTGAAATCCTCTTCGATCGTGACCTCGATCAGGCGGCGCGCCCCGGTCGCATGTTTGGGATCGTCGGCGAAGAGGAAGAGCTGGTCTTTCCGGGGGAGCGCGATGAGCACGTCACCGGGGAAGCGGGCAGCGATCGATTCCCAGAATTCGTCGAGGAGCAGCAGGCTCGGCGACAACATGGGATTGTCGTCGACATAATAGAGCATTCCGAAGCCGAGGCCGTCGTCCTCGACCAGCTTCGGAAGCGATTTTCTCAGATTAGCCAGGGCCGTCTTCCGGACGTCCTCCAACGCCCTGCCCGGCAGATCCTTGACGCCGATCGGCGCCATGGAGTCGGGCCTGTCGGCCATATAGACGACAACCAGATCGGCACCGATCGGCTCATGGAGCAGTTCCTGCCCACGCCGGGCCGCGTCCTGCACATAGTCGCGGGTGCGAATGACCGGCACGATGATGTCGTCGCTGATCGCCCTGCTCAGGCTCTCGGCCATCGACCGCACGAAGCGCGCGATCGCCTCGTCGGCATTCTCGTCCGGGTTTGCCGACAGATAGCCGAACAGGTTGGTCACGTCCGAAGTGACCGTCTCTTCACCGATCGTGGAGGTGAACTGCGCCGCATTGTCCGGATCGGCTACGACCTTGGTGACGCCCGGCGCAGCCCGCGCCGCCGCCATCACGGACTCACGCAATTCGCCTATATCGCCGAAGGTTCTGGCCGTAGCGCGTGTCGAGGCGAACCACGCGGCTATGGAGCCAATGATCCCCGCTACGATAAGCTGCCGCCGGCCCAGGAATCGCATGCGCCCCTCTCCCAATTTAGCGGGAGGGAGCTTAGCTCACTCCCACTCGATCGTGCCAGGCGGTTTCGAGGTGTAGTCGTAGACCACCCGGTTGATGCCCTGGACCTCGTTCACGATCCGCGTCGCGACGCGGCTGAGGAAGGCGCTGTCGAACGGATAGACGTCGGCGGTCATGCCGTCGGTCGAGGTAACCGCGCGCAGGGCGCAGACCGAGTCATAGGTGCGGCCGTCGCCCATCACGCCGACGGTGCGGACCGGCAGCAGCACCGCGAAGGCCTGCCAGATCGCGTCGTAGAGGCCCGCACGGCGGATCTCGTCGAGATAGACGGCATCGGCCTTGCGCAGGATGTCGCACTTTTCCTTGGTCACCTCGCCGGGGATGCGGATCGCGAGGCCCGGTCCCGGGAAGGGGTGCCGGCCGACGAAGATCTCGGGCAGGCCCAGTTCGCGACCGAGCGCGCGGACCTCGTCCTTGAACAGTTCGCGCAGCGGTTCGACGAGCTTCATGTTCATGCGCTCGGGCAGACCGCCGACATTGTGGTGGCTCTTGATCGTCACCGAAGGGCCGCCGGTGAAGCTGACGCTTTCGATCACGTCGGGATAGAGCGTCCCCTGTGCGAGGAAGGCGGCGCCGCCGATCTTCTTCGCCTCGGCCTCGAACACGTCGATGAAGGTCTTGCCGATGAACTTGCGCTTCGCCTCGGGGTCGGAGACGCCCTTCAGGCCGTTGAGGAACAGCGTCTCGGCGTTCACATGGACGAGCGGGATGCCATAATGTTCGCGGAACAGGCTGACCACCTGATCGGCCTCGCCCATCCGCATCAGCCCGTGGTCGACGAACACGCAGGTCAGCTGGTCGCCGATCGCCTCGTGGATCAGGACGGCCGCCACCGCGCTGTCGACGCCGCCCGACAGGCCGCAGATGACTTTGCCGTCGCCCACCTGCGCGCGGATCTCGGCGATCTTGGTCGCGCGGAACTCGGCCATCGTCCAGTCGCCGGCAAGGCCGCAGACATGGCGCGCGAAATTGGCGATCAGCTTGCCGCCGTCGGGCGTGTGTACGACCTCGGGGTGGAATTGGACGCCGTAGAAGCGGCGCTTCTCGTCCGAGGTCACGGCGAAGGGTGCGCCTTCCGACACGGCCACCGGCGAGAAGCCGGGCGGGAGCGCGTCGACCTTGTCGCCATGGCTCATCCACACCTGATGCTGCTCGCCTTCCTTCCACAGGCCGTCGAACAGCGCAGAGCGGCTCTTTACCTCGATGAAGGCGCGGCCGAATTCGCGGCTGTCATGGCTGGGGGTGACCGACCCCCCGAGCTGCTGGCACATCGTCTGCTGCCCATAGCAGATGCCCAGGATGGGGATGCCGGCCTCGAAGAAGCGCTGCGGCGCCCGGGGGCTGCCCATGTCCGCGACCGAGGCGGGGCCGCCCGACAGGATGATGCCCTTCGGCTTCAGCCGGTCGAAGGCGGCGTCGGCGCTGCTGAAGGGAGCGATCTCGCTGTAGACGCCCGCCTCGCGCACGCGCCGCGCGATGAGCTGGGTCACCTGGCTGCCGAAGTCGACGATCAGGATCGACTCGGAAGGCTGCGAGCCGATGCCATGGGCGGATGCGGTGGGAAGCTGGGCTGTCATGGGGAGCCGATAATGGCAGGCGGCGCGGCTGTCCAGCCGGCTTGACCGCCCTGCCCCTTATCGGCCGTACGTCTGCCGCCTCAGCGCGCGGCCAGGCGCTCGCGCAGCTGGATATTCTCGACCATGCCGTCGCGCACGTCGCACAGGAACTCGCGGTCTCCGCGCTCGCCGCGCACCACACCATCGACGCGCCAGCCATCGGGGCCGTCACGGCCGACCGAGTCGACCGACGAGACGGGGCCGCGCGCCATGCTCTCGACGGCTTCGGTGCAGATCGACGAGACCTCGCGCGCATCGTCACCGTCGCGGCGCAGATCATCACGCTGGTCGTCGCCGCTGCGCGAAGGGACCGACTTGTTCTTCTTCGAGGCGGAAGAGGCGACCGCGAAGATTCCGCCGCCGATGATCGCACCGAGCAGGATGTTGCCGAAGGTGTCGCCGCCGCCACCGCGATGATGGCGCGGCCCCCAATAGGGCCGGGCCTGCGCGGCCGGGGCGATCACGCCCGCGAGGAGCGCCGCTGCGGCCGCCGATGCGATGAACTTCCTGATCATGAAAAGGCCCCGCCCAATCGAGTGACTATCGTTCACTGCGATTAGGCGGGGCGAGATTGCGGCAAGCTGAATGACCGGGCCCCAGCCAGATCATCCCGCGCCGATCACTTCGACGGCGCGAACACCATCAGCAGATTGCCGGGCATGTGCGCATACATGCCATAGCCCGAATTGATCACGACATGCCCGTCGACGACCAGCGCGCCGGGGCCGCTCATCGACCCGCCATGGCCTTCCGCTCCGGTAATGGTCTTGACCGTCTTCGTCGTATCGGTTTCCCAGAGCAGCTTGCCCGTTGGCCCGTCATAGGCGCGGAACATGCCGTCGAGATGGCCTGCGAAGACGACGCCCGGAATAGCGGTGACCGCCGCCGAAACGCCCGGATCGCAGAATTTACGGTCCTTGCAGTCGGTCGCTGCCTTGGCGTTCCACAGCAGCTTGCCCGTGGCCGCATCGATCGCGTGCAGCCCCGCGCCCCGGATCGACGCGTCATAGACGCGCGCGTCGCCGGTATCGGCCATGTCGTTGATCGGCACGTAGACGCGGGTGCCTTCGGCCGCCATGCCGAAATGGACCCCGCCCTGGGTACCGCCATGGCCGAGGCGTTCCTGCCAGACGATCTTGCCGCTGTCCGGATCGATGCCCCAGGCCTCGCCCGACTTCTGCCCGACGACCAGGATGTTGCGCCCCCCATCGATCGGGATCAGCAGCGGCGAGGCGGCGACGTCATGGTCGGGGCCGTCCTCCTTCGGGCAGCTGTCATTGCCCAGCATGCAGCCGACATTCCAGGCATCGCCCTTGGTCAGCTGGGTGTGCCACAGCCGCTTGCCGGTGACGGCATCGACCGCGAACACCGCATCGCTGTTGTCGTCGGCGGGCGACGAATAATTCTCGCCCGATCCGAAATAGATGCGCTTGTTGCGCGCATCATAGGTCGGGCTGTTCCACACCGGCGCGCCCGACGGGCCGATGACCGGAGTGCCGACCTTGGTCTTGCCATGCTCGACCGGCTCCTCGACCACGGTATAAGCACGCCACTGCGGCTTGCCCGTCGCCGGATCGAGCGCGACGACCGATCCGCGGAAGGTGCAGCACGGATATTTCGGATCGCCGGCCTGCGCGACCTCGAGCGAGGACACCGGCACATAGAGCATCCCACCGCCCAGCGTCGGCGTGCCGGTAATCGTCGCATCGGGATGATCGTCGAGCTTCTCCTGCCACAGGATCTTGCCCGTCTTCGCATCGAGCGCATAGGCGCGGCCGAGCAGGTCGCCGAAATAGAGGCGCTTGTTCGCTGCATCGGGCACGATCGCGGTGCGTACCTCGGCGGAGACGCGCTGGGTCCACTTGGTGCAGCCGCTGTCGAGATCGAAGGCATAGATGGTGCCGTCCTGGCTGCCGACGAACATCGTGCCCCAGGCATAGGCCGGCTGCGACCGGGCGCGCAGCGCGGCCGGAAAGGCGAAGGCCCATTTGAGCTTGAGATTTCCGACAGCCTCGGGCGACAGCTTCGCCATGTCGGCCGGGATGAAGCGGCGATTGTCCTGGCCCCAGCCCACCGGGCGCGGCGCGTCGTTCATGTCGAGCGCCAGCTTCGGCCCCTTGCAAACGGGCGGCGGCACCGGCTTCGCATCGGCGGTCAGCTTGCGCTTGGTGATATATTCGGCGACCTCGACGCGCTGCTGCGGGGTCAGTGCTGACCCTTGCGCCTTCATCACGCCGCTGGTCAACGCGGTGACGATCGCATCGCCGGGAAGCAGCGTCAGGAAGGTCGGCGACGGCGCGCGCGGCACCCCGCCCTCATGGCAGGCGGCGCAATTGTCGGCGTAGATCTTGCGGCCCGGCGCGGTCGCGGGGTCGATCGCGTTGCGGTCCTTGCTCTGCAGCTCGTCCTGCGAGCGGATCCGCTTCTTCTCCATCGCCTGGCTTTCACTGACCGGCTGCCCGGTCACGCTGGCGGCACCCGCCACCATCAGCGCCAACGCTGCCCCGACGGCAGCCACCTTCCGCTTGTTCACCCGCATTCCTCTCCCTCCGCACGCATCGCGACCGCCGAGTTCGACTCGTTCGCATCAGGCGCGCGCCGCTAGAAACAGCAGGAGGGGCGAGGCTGGCAAGAAAAAACAATCATGCCTGCATGTTTGTGTAGGGTGGCTGGTGTTGGCACGTGATGACCGATCAGCGGCAACTGCAGCTTGCGTGACAGAGGCTGTGAGCTGACGCCGCAGTTCGTCCCTGCCTGGCCGCTTAGCCGCGAGCCATAGAAGCCCTGCTGCATCGACATTCGGGTGAGCACTCTGCGCGGCCGCATGACTGAAATGGGGTGGTTAGCTGCCGCTCCCTAATCCTCGCACCACGCACCATCTGCGGTTACCTTGCCGCCTTCGATAGTTACGAAGCATCCGGGATTGTATCGCGCAGCGTCACAGGTGCCGGTCGCTGCTTGCCCCTGTTTCGGGAGGGGCGCATTCGGCCTACCATCCACGCTCAATAAGCACCGTCCCTGACAGTCGGCACGACCCGTGCAAGCCTTGCCCCCATCTGAATAATGTATTTGGCATATCGGATAGCCGAATGCGCTGCGGCTTTCATATCCAGCTTCGGCGGTACACTTAGCCCGCTCCACACTGCTAAGTTTCTTAGGCGGTGTAGCACAGCTTCCGACAAGCAAACCGGCGAGGATAGTAACTATTGGGAGTGCTCGGAACGTCGCCATCAGCTCACTTTGCTACGGTCTGGCACCGGCAACAATGGGGCGGGAGCAGGAATCCTGCTTTCGGCCAAAAAACTAGGATCGCAGCCAGTCAGCTGTTGGCGCTAGCGCCAGCAGACCGTGATGACCGAGATGGAGTGGTTAGCTGCCATCTCAGCTCACGTTGAACGGCTCGATAGAAACAGAAATATCCACCGCCGCGATCTCACCATCCACGCCATAGATCTCCGGCAGTTCAAGGACGTAACCACCATCCGTCTGGCCAGCCCAAAGCGAGGAAAGGACGTTTTGGTGGTTCCATCCTGCAAGCTTCAATGACCTGATGCCTTTAATGGTGAATGTCACAAGGGCATGGCGGTCGCACCGAAAATAGCCTTGGTCGGTCACGTCTCTATTTCTTCGCCAAGCGTGCACACGCACTTTGGACTCTTCGGGATCACGCCGGAGGTCGATCGATATGACCTCCGCGTCATGAAAGTTGGGGGAATAGCCGAACCAATCAATCACGGCCGCCCAGCCAGGAAGGTTGCTCGTCTCCGACATTTGAGACGGGTAAACCCGCACTCAGTTGCGAGCAAGGCGTGTCCGCTATCGGGCGAGAGCCGCCGCGCGATCCGATCTCATCTGGAAAGACGAGGATGGGATGGAAAGCTGACGCGAAACTGGGCATGCTCTCCGAATAGCGAGTTGGAGGTCATCGTGAGAGAGTTTCGGGCGTTTCTGCTCTCCCCAATCTCATCAGCAATTCTCGGCGCGTTCCTGCCTTGGATGCCCGAAGCAGTGAGGAACACCGTTGAGCGATAGTTTCATATGCTCGATTTGCGGAGAAGAGCACGAAGGTCTCATAACGGATTGGGCATACAAGCTGCCCGATGTTGTATGGGAGATTCCCGAGGAGGAGCGCACCGAGAAGGCAAGGTTCAATGACGATCTGTGCCAGCTTGGCGAACGCTATTTCATTCGGTGCGTCCTGTATGTCCCGATTGCTGGTGCGCCGGAGAGCTTCGGTTGGGGAGCTTGGGCCGAGGTCGATTTGCGGACTTTCGAGCGCTATTTGGAGATTTACGACGAGGACGGTTCCTACGAACCGAAGCGTCCCGGAACACTCGCTAACGAACTCCGCCCCTATCCGGGCTCGCTTGGCGCTCCGGTCGTTATCGAGTTTCGAGACCCCACGAAACGTCCCTCCCTCCATCTCAAGCCAGACAACGGGACTTTATTGGCAGGAGAACAGCGTTTCGGCATCGACGAAGGCCGCTTCCATGAAATCCTTCATGTCATCAGGCGATAGCGAGAGGTTTGGAAGCGGTTGGTGATTTCAGACGGATGATCGAATGACGCGGGGATCAGCACTTGTACTTTTTATTCGCGCGCTACGGCTTGGTCTCAATCGCGTAGACAACCATCTCATGACCGCCAACGTCAAAGGAGGTTCTCCACAAATGGGTGCGGTTCGATACCGCGCTCCACTGGCAAATATACGCCTCGCGAACCAAGTCGTTGCGCAAAGCTGGCGTAAGGCCCGGTAGCGCTCCGTCAGGCAGCTTTCCAAGCAGGCCGGGTGCAAATCCCGTGTAGTTACTAAAGCGACCTTGCTCGGCGTGGATCGCGCCACGATAGCTAGCGACATACGTGTATAGCGGCATTCAGGATTGATCGCGCATCGGCCGAACGTCCGCAAGGGCGTCGCTTTCTGATTGGCAGCTTTTGGCCAGAGCTCTAGCCGTAAAGCTCGGGCGATCTACCGACGCCTAGGAATCAAGGGAGAATCCCATCAAGTCGATACAGCGGATTGCCTGCGCAGCGCTGGCGAGCAGCGTTCTGTGCACTGCTGGCTTGCTGGGGTTGGTCACCGCCCGTGATATTGCACTTGTGGGACCTTCTTGCCCCAAACCGCTGCCTCACTGGGACACGCCCGCAGTCGGACGAACAGTGCGACCATGGGAATTCTGGGTCGAGGTCCGAGGGAAAAGCATTTTCTGGAATGGTAGCCCAATCTCCTACTACCAGCTTGGGCAATATGTCCGCATCTCAAGACACCTGCTCCCGGATCCATATATGATGCTAGACGTGTCAAAAGCGGCCAATTGCGGCGTAGCGGCCCGCGTACAGGCGGTCATAGCGGACAATTTTCCCTGCTCGGAGGCAAACTGCTGGCAAGGAAGCCGGGAAGAGTTTCGTACCGCGCCACTCAACGAAAAACCGGTTCTTCCTTGGTAGGAGCCGGGACTGGTTAGCCCGAACTCCCACGCTCATCACTCTGCCGACGATTTCTCCATAGAAGCGGCTTTCTTCCGTGTGGCGGTATTGGCAGCAACGAAGATACGGCCTTCATCTTTTGGAGTGAGGGGAACGATTGATCGCGCAATCTGAGCGTCCGCTTAGGCGTCGACAGGGGAAGTCCTGCTTTCGGCCGAAAGGGTGAGATGGCTGCCTGTCAGCTGTCGGCGCTATCGCTAGCAGCCCGCAATGACCGGAATGGGGTGGTTTCCAGACTTCAGGCAGCGCTGGCTTCGTCCAGACTTTTCCTGTGCAGATAAGTCTCGGTCGAAATGTCACCTGGCTTTAGCTTCCCATACTCCGCGGCGATCGCAGTAAGGATTGACCAACGAGCCGCTGGTCTGCCGCCGAACTCCTTAACCAGCTTTGAGTTAAGCGGGACTGCGCGATGAACGAGATCACCCAGTGTTTGGATTCCGTTTGGAAAGCAGCCTGGATCACGACACACCAGTATGAGACCGATGATCGCTCCGCAGGCCGAAGCGCCAGCAAACAGCCAATGCGCATTGAATGCGGCGACAACAGAAAGGACGATCCCAGCAAGCAAACTGACCGCACCAGTGTTACCGAGCCCGGTAAGTGTGTGCACAGGAAGGCGGAGCCCACTTCGCTTGGCAAGCCCATCCATTAGCTTGCTTGGGCTAGGTCCCAAATGAGCGAGAGGGGTGCTTGGAGTTATCGACCGTTTGTCCTTAAAGCGCAGCGCCCTTCGCAATCGATAGAACACCATCGATGATCCGCAGAGACCTTCCTGATCGTCCCATCCAGCGGTGTGTGCGCAAACCACGTCATAGACATCGCCCACGGTGCAGCAGCGTTCTGCCTCTTCATCTTTTATCTTGAACCCGAACGTGGCTTCGAGTTCTTCGATCAGGTCGATTGCACCCCATTCGGGGTCGAGGTCCAACGTGTCCGCCATGCTCGAAATATGCAGCGCATCAATTTGGCGCGCAACGCCCGCTATGGGGTCGCTTCAGGACGATCCGCTTCACAACAACCCTACTCCGGCAGCTTCAGCCCCGTCCAATGGCCGAGAAACGCCCACAGATCGGCATATTCGTCGATCACCTTGTCGGTCGGCTTGCCCGAGCCATGGCCGGCGCGGGTTTCGATGCGGATCAGGTGGGGGCGGGGGCCGATCGAGGCCGACTGCAGCGCGGCCGCATATTTGAAGCTGTGGCCGGGGACGACGCGATCATCGGTGTCGGCGGTCGTCACGAGGATGGCGGGATAGTCCACGCCGTCGCGGATATTGTGATAGGGCGAGTAGCCGCGCAGGACGTGGAAATCCTCTTCCTTGGCCGGATCGCCATAGTCGTCGATCCAGTAGCGGCCGGCGGTGAATTTGGTGAAGCGGAGCATGTCCATCACGCCCACCGCCGGATTGGCGGCGGCGAACAGGTCGGGGCGCTGGTTGACAACCGCGCCGACGAGCAGCCCGCCATTGGAGCGGCCCATCGCCGCCAGCTTGCCCTTGGCGCTGATCCCGCTGGCGATCAGATATTCGCCCGCCGCGATGAAGTCGTCGAACACATTCTGCTTGCGGTCGAGCCGCCCGGCATCGTGCCACGCCTTGCCATATTCGCCCCCGCCACGAAGATTGGCGACGGCATAAACCCCGCCCATCTCCATCCAGTCGAGCACAGCCGGTGAAAAGGTCGGCGTCATCGCCACGTTGAAGCCGCCATAGCCGTAAAGCAGCGCTGGAGCGCCCGGCGGGGTCGACTTCTTACGGGCGACGAACATCGGCACCTCGGTGCCGTCGCGCGAGCGGAAGAATTTCTGGTCGACGTCGAACTCGTCGGGATCGAAGCTGAGCCTCGGCTTGATGAACGGCTCCATCTTTCCGGTCGACGTGTCGAAGCGGTAGATGGTCGAGGGGGTGGCGAAGCTGGAGAAGCTGAAGAAGGTCTCCGGATCCCCTGCCCGCCCGCCAAAGCCCGCGCCGGTGCCGATGTCGGGGAGCTTGATCGGCCCGACCGGGCGGCCGTCGAGTTCGTACAGCACCGCCTCGGTCTTCGCATCACCGAGATAAGCGAGGATCAGCCGGCTGCCGACGAGCGACGCCCCGACCAGCGTGTCGGTGCCCTGCGGCACGACCTCGACCGGGCGCGGGCGCGTCTGTGAGACGTCGAGCATCACCAGGCGCTGGCGCGCCGCCTGAAAATTCGTCCGAAAATAGAGCCTGTCGCCGATGCTGCCCGCCAGCGCCCATTCATCGGTGAAGCCGCGCACGAGGCGGCGGGGCTTGAGCTCCGGGTCGGAGAGGTCGAACAGCGTCAGTGCGTAACGCTCGTCGGTCCCCTCGCTCGAGGTGATCAGCAGATAGCGGCCGTCCTGCGTCGTCTCGGCATGATGGTTCAGGCGCGGACGGCTGCGCGTGGCGTAGATCAGCCGGTCTTCGGACTGCGGCGTGCCGAGGCGATGATAATAGATTTGGTGGTGCAGGTTGAGCTGCTGGAAGGCGGCAGCCAGCTTCGGCTCGGGAAAGCGCGAATAGAAGAAGCCTTCGGCACGACCATCCCAGGCGAGCGTCGAGAATTTCACCCAGCGTATCTCGTCGGGCAGGACCCGCCCGCTCGTCGCATCGATCACGCGCAGCGTGCGCCAGTCGCTGCCGCCGTCCTGCACCGAATAGAGGACGAAGCGCCCGTCATTGGAAGGCCGCCATTCGTCGAGCGCGGTGGCGCCGTCCTTCGACCAGCCATTGGGATCGAGCAACAGCCTGGGGCTGGCCTTCAGATCGTCGCGCACCATCAGCACCGACTGGTTCTGCAGGCCGCTATTATAGGTGTGGAAATAGCGGCCGCCGCGCTTGCGGGGCACGCCGCTGCGTTCATAGTCCCACAGCTGCTTCAGCCGGGCGCGCAGCGCATCGCGCCCCTTCAGCGAGCCGAGATAGCGCTGCGTGGTCGCGTTCTGCGCCTCCACCCAGTCGGCCACTTCGGAATCGGTGCGGACGTCGCGCTCGAGCCAGCGATAGGGGTCGGCGATCCGTTCGCCGAACATCTCCTCGACGATCGGCTGGCTGCGCGTTTCGGGATAGGTCACGCTGGGCTCCGCAGCGGCGAGACGGGCTGGTCCGGACAGGCAGAGAAGGAGCCCCGCTGCACCCAGCGACGCCCGCACGATCCTCGACACCATCCGGAAACGCCCTCTCCGCACACAAAGAAAAAGAGCCGCGAGCGTAACGCCCGCGGCTCTCTTTTCAATGCGATATGTTCGGCTTCCCGGGGGAAACCGCCCAGGATCAGGCCGCGTCGGCCATGTCGTCGTCGCCGACAACCGGACCGGAGTCCTGGCCCTTGGCGGAAACGTCACGATCGACGAACTCGATGATCGCCATCGGGGCCGCGTCCGAAGCACGGATGCCGGCCTTGATGATGCGGGTATAGCCGCCGTTGCGCGACGCATAACGCTCGGCCAGAACGTCGAACAGCTTCTTCAGCTGCGCGTCGTCCTGAAGACGGGCATGGGCGAGACGACGGTTGGCGAGGCCACCCTTCTTCGCCAGCGTGACCAGCTTCTCGACATAGGGGCGAAGCTCCTTCGCCTTGGCGAGGGTGGTCATGATCTGCTCATGCTTGATCAGGGCCGCCGACTGGTTGCGGAACAGGGCGAGACGATGCGATCCGGTCCGCTGAAGCTTACGACCGCCTACGCGATGGCGCATGATATTTTCCTTCGTTTGTCAGGGGGCCGTTCAAGGTACCCCAAGCCAGGCGGCAATTTCCAAGGGCGCCGCCCCTCACCCCTTCATGACGAAATGGGGAGGTCTCCCTCCCCAAAGCGTCAGAATTCCTGTTCGAGCTTCTTGGCCATTTCCTCGATATTCTCAGGCGGCCAGCCCGGGATTTCCATGCCCAGGCGGAGCCCCATCGACGCGAGGACTTCCTTGATCTCGTTGAGCGACTTGCGGCCGAAATTCGGCGTGCGCAGCATCTCGGCCTCGGTCTTCTGGACCAGATCGCCGATGTAGATGATGTTGTCGTTCTTGAGGCAGTTGGCCGAACGGACGCTGAGCTCGAGCTCGTCCACCTTCTTGAGAAGGTAACGGTTGAGCTGGTTCGCGTCGCCCTCGGGCTCGCCCGCGGTGCTGCCGGCGGTGCTGCCGCCGGTTGCCGGAGCGGTGATCGCCATGCCGTCGTCGAAGTGGACGAACAGCTGCAGCTGGTCCTGGAGGATGCGTGCCGAATAGGCCAGCGCGTCTTCCGGGGTCACGGTGCCGTCGGTCTCGATGGTCAGCGTAAGCTTGTCATAGTCCAGCTCCTGCCCGACGCGGGTGTTCTCGACCTTGTACGCCACCTGGCGGACCGGCGAGTAGAGCGCGTCGACCGGGATCAGGCCAATCGGGGCGTCGACCGGACGGTTCGCCGCCGCAGTGACATAGCCCTTACCGATGTCGGCGGTCAGCTCCATGTTGAGCGTGGCGCCGTCGTCGAGATGGCAGATGACCAGCTCGGGGTTCATCACCTCGATGTCGCCCGGGGTCGCGATCATCCCCGCCGTCACTTCGGCCGGGCCGGTCGCGGAGAGCTGGAGGCGGCGGGCGCCGTCACCCTGCATCCGCAGCGCGATCTGCTTGACGTTGAGAACGATGTCGGTGACGTCCTCGCGAACGCCAGCCAGGCTCGAGAACTCGTGCAGCACGTTCTCGATCTTGATCGACGTAACCGCTGCGCCCTGGAGCGAAGACAGCAGCACGCGACGCAGCGAGTTGCCAAGCGTCAGGCCAAAGCCACGCTCCAGCGGCTCGGCAACGAAGGTCGCCTTACGCTTGCCGTCGCCGCCCGACTTCTTTTCGAGGCCGTTCGGCTTCTTGAGTTCCTGCCAGTTCTTTGCGTTGACAGCCACTGTGTTCCCCTCGGGGTATGGCAGGCGACGGAAGGCAGCCTGCCGGAAAAGACGGAGAGCGGAGGCCGAAGCCTCCGCGCCGGATCAGACGCGGCGGCGCTTCGACGGACGAACGCCGTTGTGCGGGATCGGCGTAACGTCGCGGATCGACGTGATGTGGAAACCCACCGCCTGAAGAGCGCGGAGCGCCGACTCACGGCCCGAACCCGGGCCCTTGACCTCAACCTCGAGCGTACGGACGCCGTGCTCGGCAGCCTTCTTGCCCGCGTCTTCCGCTGCGACCTGCGCGGCGTAAGGGGTCGACTTGCGGCTGCCCTTGAAGCCCATCATGCCCGCCGACGACCAGGCAATCGCATTGCCCTGTGCATCGGTGATGGTGATCATCGTGTTGTTGAAGCTGGCGTTCACATGCGCGACGCCGGCGGTGATGTTCTTGCGCTCGCGACGGCGAATGCGCTGAGGTTCACGTGCCATGTTATCCGTTTCCTACATGAAGGAGCGAGCGCCGTAGCCAGATGGCCCGGCACTCAAGCCCATTACTTCTTCTTGCCAGCGATCGGCTTGGCCTTGCCCTTGCGGGTGCGCGCATTGGTATGCGTGCGCTGGCCGCGGACCGGAAGACCCTTGCGGTGACGGAGGCCGCGATAGCAGGCCAGGTCCATCAGACGCTTGATGTTCATCGCCACCTGGCGACGAAGATCGCCTTCCACGGTGTAGCTGGCGTCGATCGCTTCACGGATCTGCAGCACTTCCTGATCGCTCAGGTCCTGCACGCGACGCTGCGGCTCGATGCCGAGCTTGGCGGTGATTTCCTTGGCTTTGGCCGGACCAATGCCGTGAATGTAGGTCAGCGCGATTTCGACGCGCTTGTTGGTCGGGATATTGACACCCGCAATACGTGCCACTGTGCTATTCTCCTGCTCCACGGGGCGGCTGGCAATCCGCCCCATCTCGACGCTCTCCCCGTCGGACCGGGGCCGCCTCCCACAACGCAGAACGCACGGCACACGCGCGAAGCGGTACCGGGCGGAACGGTCTGGGAGCGAGCGTCACTAAAGACGAGTCTTCGGCCTGTCAACCGGGCGATGCCGATTCTACAAGAGCAGTAGCTTGAGCCGTGCATCCCCTTACGATGCCCGGCAAGGGCAGGCGGCGGCTTACGCGGGGGACCGTTCGGAACGATGGACAAGATGTTGATACCATCGTCGGAAGATGCGCTCGACCGGAACAACTTCGACGCGATCCGCCTCGCCATGGCGTTTCTCGTCCTGTTCTCGCACAGCTACGCGCTACGCTTCGGCAGCGAAGATGGCGAGCCGCTGTCGCGCCTCACCAACGGCCATTACAATGCCGGCAACCTCGGGGTCTGGGCGTTCTTCGTCATCAGCGGCTTTCTGGTCGCGCGAAGCTTCGACAAGGCCTCTTCGCTTCGCCGCTTCGCGTCCCGGCGCATCCGGCGCATCTATCCGGCCTATCTCGTGGCGACCTCGATCTGCGCCTTTCTGGTCACCCCGATCTTCGCACCGGCAGGCTTTGCGCTGACGGCGGCGGACGTGTGGAACACACTCTGGGGCAATCTGCTGCTGGGCAACCATTTCCCGCTGCCGGAGCTGTTCCGGGACAATCCCGTCGCGCAGATCAACGGATCGCTGTGGAGCATCCGTTTCGAAGCGCTCTGCTATGTCGGCCTGGCGCTGCTCACCCTGTCGTTACGGCGATATCTGCGGCCGGCCCTGCCGCTGATCTACCTTGCGGTCGTGATCCTCTGGTGCTGGGCCGATCTCACGGGGCGCAAGCCCGGCGGCCCTCCGTCGATCGCCGCGCTCATCGGCTGGCCCTATCTCTGGCTGAAGGTGCTACCCAATTTCCTGGCCGGGATGATCGCCTATCATTTCCGCGACCGGCTGCTCCGGTCGGGCTTGCTGCTCTCGGGCCTGGCCGGCGCCAGCCTGCTGTGCTTCCATCTTGGTGGCCACGGCCCCTGGGGCATCGTCGGATCCCACCTGCTCGGAACCCCTACGCTGGCCTATGGCCTGTTCTGGCTGGCTTATCACCCGCATATTCGGCTTGGTGGCGCCGCCCGCTTCGGCGACTTCTCCTATGGCGTCTATCTCTATGCCTTCGTCATTCAGCAGATGCTGATCGCCAGGACCGCGCTCCCCTTCCCGCTCTTCATGCTGGCATCAGCGCTGCTCTCGCTCGCTGCGGGGGTTGCGAGCTGGTGGCTGGTCGAGCGCCATTTCGTGTGCCGTGGGCGGCGCGCCCGGATCCGGACCGCGAACGAAGAAGGGCGCCCGCTCGCCACCGAGCAGGCGCCCTCCCCGACCGAATGCGAAAGGACTCAGACGACGCCGTAGGCAAGCATCGCGTCGGCGACCTTCTTGAAGCCGGCGATATTGGCGCCCTTGACGTAGTCGATATGGTCGCTGCCTGCGGTACCGCCATATTCGACGCAGCGCGAATGGATGCCCTGCATGATGTCGAGCAGCAGCCGCTGCAGTTCGTCTTCCTTCCAGGAGATACGGGCCGAATTCTGGCTCATCTCGAGGCCGGACACCGCGACACCGCCGGCATTGGCTGCCTTGCCCGGCGCGAACAGCGTCTTCGCCTTCTTGAAGACATGCGTGCCTTCGAGCGTGGTCGGCATGTTGGCGCCTTCCGACACGGCGAAGCAGCCGTTGCGAACCAGCGTCTCGGCCTCCGTCTCGTTCAGCTCATTCTGCGTCGCGCAGGGAATGGCCACGTCGCAGGGAACGCTCCACGGCCGCGCGCCGTCGCCGAAGAACTGCGCGCCCTTGAACTCCTTCACATATTCGGAGATGCGACCGCGCCGCTTGTTCTTGAGCTCCTTGATCCAGTTGACCTTGTCCTGGGTGATGCCCTCGGGATCGTAGATATAGCCCTCGGAGTCTGACAGGGTCAGCACCTTGCCACCCAGCTGGTTGACCTTCTCGGCGGCATGGGTCGCGACATTGCCCGAGCCGGAGATCACCGCATTAAGCCCGACCAGATCCTTGCCCTTGGTCTTCAGCATCTCGTGCAGGAAATAGACCGCGCCATAGCCGGTGGCTTCGGTGCGGATCAGCGAACCGCCATATTCGAGCCCCTTGCCGGTCAGAACGCCGGTGAACTCGTTGGTCAGGCGCTTATACTGGCCGAACATGTAGCCGATCTCGCGCGCGCCGACACCGATGTCGCCGGCCGGAACGTCCACATCGGCGCCGATGTGACGATAGAGCTCGTTCATGAAGCTCTGGCAGAAGCGCATCACCTCATTCGCGCTCTTGCCCCGCGGATTGAAATTGGCGCCGCCCTTGCCGCCGCCCATGGGCAGGCCGGTCAGCGCATTCTTGAAGGTCTGCTCGAAGGCGAGAAACTTCAGAACGCTCTCGGTGACCGACGGGTGGAAGCGGATGCCGCCCTTGTACGGCCCGATCGAATTGTTGTTCTGGACGCGCCACCCACGCTGCACGCGGATATTGCCGTTGTCGTCCTCCCAGCACACGCGGAAGCTGATCACCCGATCCGGCTCGGCGATGCGGCGAAGGATCTGATATTTGTGATATTCTTCCTTGTCCTCGATGAACTCATAGATGTCCTGTGCCACCTCGGTCACCGCCTGGACAAACTCGGGTTGTCCGGGATTACGCTTCTTCACCCCCTCGATGAACGTCGAGAGATCGACATGGTCCGAAACCGCCATAAGATTTTCCCCTGCTCCCCGGGCCCGAGCAGCATCCCTCGTGACTCGGCGCCCGCAGCGCTAGGCATCCCGCGAATCCCGACGACGGGCAAGGACTTTCCGTTGCGGAAGGGAGCCGTGCAAAGTCTGCGCGGCCGGCGGGCTACCAGTGGCCCCAGACGCCCATGAGCTTCTCGAACGGCATGAAAGGCGCGCCGAGCCCGAGAATCAGGATGACCGAGATGACGAACAGCAGCAAGGCCCAGTGATAGGCGCGATTGAGCAGGCCGCCGAAATAGGTCAGCCATGCGACGAACTCGTTCCGCGCCCTCGTGGAGCGCCGTCGCCTTCTTCTGCGCCTGACGGGTTGCTGTTCCATCCGTTGAGAACATGCACCATTTGATCGGCCGGCCATAGTCGGGAATTGCCCCGCCGGGTCCGTAACGAAAAAAGCCGACCCGACTGTATCGGATCGGCCACGCCTTTAGCCCGTGAAGACGGGATGCGGGGGATCGCTCCCCCGCCTCCTCCAAAGGCTTACGCGTCCAAGATGGCCGCGATCTGCGCGGACACGGTGGACATGTCCGCCATGCCGTCGACCCGCCGGACCAGGCCGCGCGCTTCGTAGAGCGGCAGGATAGGTGCCGTCTTGGCCCGATATTCGGCCATGCGCGTCCGCACGGTTTCTTCATTGTCGTCCGGACGGCGCTTGAACTCGCTGCTGCCGCAGACGTCGCAGCTGTCCGCGACCTTCGGCTGCTTGAAGACGTCATGATAGCCTTCGCCGCATTGGGCGCAGGTGAAGCGACCGGTGATGCGTTCGACCAGTGCGTCCTCGTTCACCTCGAGCTCGATCACCCGATCAAGCTTGCGACCACGGCTCGCGAGGATCTCGTCCAGCGAATGGGCCTGCGCCTCGGTGCGGGGATAGCCGTCGAAGATGGCGCCTTCATCGGCACCCATCGAGTCCAGCTTCTCTCCGATCAGGCCGGAGACGATCTCATCGGAGACGAGCTCGCCGGCTTCCATGACGGCCTTCGCCTTCAGGCCGATCGGCGTACCCGCCTTGACCGCCGCCCGGAGCATGTCGCCGGTGGACAGCTGGACCATGCCGCGATCGGCGACCAGCTTGGACGCCTGCGTCCCCTTCCCCGCTCCCGGCGGTCCCAACAGGATGATGTTCAACGGCGGTATCCCCCCTTGAGTTTGGCTTTCTTGATCAGGTCGCCATATTGATGGGCGAGCAGATGGCTTTGGATCTGGGTGACGGTATCGATCGTCACGTTGACCACGATCAGCAGGCTGGTCCCGCCCAGCGCCACGCCCAGACCATATTGCGCGGTGACATATTCGGGCACCAGGCAGATGAAGGTCAGATAGGCGGCACCGATCACGGTGATGCGGGTCAGCACATAGTCGAGATAGTCGGCCGTGTTCTTGCCAGGACGGATGCCCGGGATGAAGCCGCCATGCCGCTTCAGATTGTCGGCCGTCTCTTCCGGATTGAACACGACTGCTGTGTAGAAGAAGCAGAAGAAGATGATGCCCAGCGCATAAAGCGCCATGTAGAGCGGCGTGCCGTGATGCAGATATTGGTTCAGGCCGATCACGAAATCGCCCCACATGCTCTCACCGGCGGTCTTCTGGCCCGCGAACTGGCTGATCGTCAGCGGCATGAGCAGCAGCGAGGAAGCGAAGATCGGCGGAATCACGTTCGCCGTGTTGATCTTCAGCGGCAGGTGGCTCTTGTCCGCCTGCATCACGCCGCGCTGGGTCTGACGCTTCGGATACTGGATCAGGACGCGGCGCTGCGCACGCTCCATGAAGACGATACCGGCGACCAGCAGGATCACCCCGCCGACGGCCGCCAGAATGAAGATCGGCGACACCGAGCCGGTGCGACCGCCCTCGAAGAGATTGGCGAGTGCGGTCGGCAGCTGCGACACGATACCTGCCATGATGATCAGCGAAATGCCGTTACCGATGCCGCGGCTCGTGATCTGCTCACCCAGCCACATCAGGAACATCGTCCCGCCGATCAGCGATACGACCGTCGTCACCCGGAAGAGATAGGGGTCGATCACCACCGCTTCGGAACCCGCACTGGCGCCCCAGCTCTCGAGACCGACCGCGATGAAATAGCCCTGGATCGCGGTCAGCAGGACCGTTCCGTAACGGGTGAACTGGTTGAGCTTCTTGCGTCCGCTTTCGCCTTCCTTCTTGAGCGCGCCGAGCGAAGGCGACAGCGAGGTTGCGAGCTGCACGACGATCGAGGCGGTGATGTACGGCATCACGCCGAGCGCGATCAGCGACATGCGGGTGAGCGCACCGCCCGAAAAGGCGTTGAAGAAATCAAGGACGCCGCCCCGGGTCGTGTCGAACAGCGTCTGCAGGGCGCGCGGATCGAGGCCGGGCAGCGGCACGTGGCTCAGCAACCGGAAAATGATCAACGCACCGAGGGTGAACCACAGGCGCTTCTTGAGCTCGGTGGCTTTGGCGAACTGGCCAAGATTGATGTTGGCGGCCATCTGTTCGGCTGCGGATGCCATGTGCTTTACGGACCCCGGAAATGGAAACGGCGGCAGACCGAATTGGTCCCGCCGCCGTCTCATATAATGTGTGCCTCGGACTTGTCAGCCCGAAAGCGTCAGGACGACGGGCTGAGCCGCGATCAGGCCTTCTTCTTGGCGGCCCGCGTGGTGCCCTTCTTCGCGGCAGCCTTCTCGGCAGCCGGGACGACCTCGATCACCTCGACCGAACCGCCGGCCTTCTCGATCGCCGCCTTGGCACCGGCAGAAACGCCAGCGACCTTGAGCGACAGCTTGGCCGAGAGCTCGCCCTTGCCGAGGATGCGAACGCCATCCTTGCCGCCACGAGCGACGCCGGCTGCCTTCAGCGCGGCATGGTCGATCAGGCTGCCCGCATCGAGCTGCTTGGCGTCGATCAGCTTCTGGATCGCGCCGATGTTCACCTCGGCATAATCCTTGGCGAAGATGTTGTTGAAGCCACGCTTCGGCAGACGCATGTGAAGCGGCATCTGACCGCCTTCGAAACCATGGATCGACACGCCCGAGCGGCTCTTCTGGCCCTTCTGGCCGCGGCCGCCGGTCTTGCCGACGCCCGAGCCGATACCACGGCCGACGCGGACGCGACCCTTGCGGGCGCCAGGATTGTCGCGGAGTTCGTTGAGCTTCATGATATGCACTCGCTTTCGCTATGTTCGCGCTGAAAATAGAGGAAGGGGGCCTTAGCCCCCTTCAACCCGTTTGACCAGCCCGAAAGCCGGTCATCGAAGATGTCGGACTCAGTCCTCGACCTTCACCATATGCTGCACCTTGCGGATCATGCCGCGAACTTCCGGAGTATCCTGAAGCTCACGCGACCGGTGCATTTTGTTCAGGCCCAGACCGATCAGCGTGGCACGCTGGTCGGCCGTGCGGCGGATCGGCGAACCGATCTGCGTAACCTTGAGGGTCTTGCCAGCCATGATCGATTACTCCGTGATCGCGGCCGCATCGGCTTCCGCGACCGGGGCCGAAATACCGCTGCGACCCAGGAGGTCCGCGATCTTCTTGCCACGACGCTGCGAAACCGACTTCGGCGACGTCTGATCCTTGAGCGCTTCGAAGGTCGCCCGGATCATGTTGTAGGGGTTCGAGGTGCCGACCGACTTGGTCACCACGTCGGCGACGCCGAGGCTCTCGAAGATCGCGCGCATCGGACCGCCGGCGATGATGCCGGTACCCGGAGGCGCCGTGCGGACCGTCACGCGGCCGGCGCCAAAGTGGCCCTTGCCGTCATGATGGAGGGTACGACCTTCGCGGAGCGGAACGCGGACCATCGCCTTCTTGGCAGCGGCAGTCGCCTTCGAGATGGCTTCCGGCACTTCGCGCGCCTTGCCATGACCAAAGCCTGCACGGCCCTTGCCATCACCGACCACGACCAGCGCCGCGAAGCCGAAGCGCTTACCGCCCTTCACCGTCTTCGAAACGCGGTTGATGTGGACGAGCTTCTCGATCAGCTCCTCGCCCTGCTCCTCGGAGCCCTTGCGGTCGTCGCGACGGCCACGGCCATCACGGCCACGGCCACCACCACGGTCATTTCCGCCGCGGCCACGGCCACCACGGCCGCGACGCTCGCCCTGGGCTGCTTCCGCCTCGGGGGCGACAGCCTGGATTTCGGTTTCGTCAGCCATTTAGAACTCCAATCCGCCTTCGCGGGCCGCATCGGCCAGCGCCTTGACGCGACCATGGAAGATGAAGCCTCCGCGATCGAACACCACCTTGGTGATGCCCGCCGCCTTGGCACGCTCGGCAACCGCCTTGCCGACCGACGCTGCTGCGTCGGTAGTCGCGCCGGTCTTGTCCTTCAGATCCTTGTCGAGGCTCGAAGCGGCCGCCAGCGTACGGCCGGCCTCGTCGTCGATGACCTGGGCATAGATGTGCCGGCCCGAACGATGCACCGACAGACGCGGACGCATGCCGCCACGCGCACGAAGCGCGGTACGGACGCGCCGACGACGGCGCTCGAAGAGAGAGAGACCCTTGCTCATTACTTCTTCTTCCCTTCCTTGCGGAAGATATACTCGCCGGCGTACTTGATGCCCTTGCCCTTATAGGGCTCCGGCTTACGCCAGCGGCGGATTTCAGCGGCGACCTGACCGACCTTCTGCTTGTCGATGCCCGAGATATGGACAGTCGTCTGATCCGGCGTCGCGATCGTGATGCCTTCCGGGATCGCGAAATCGACGTCGTGGCTGTAGCCGAGCTGCAGCTTCAGGTTCTGACCCTGGACGTTGGCACGATAGCCGACGCCCGTGATCTGCAGCGTCTTGGTGTAGCCTTCGGTCACACCGACGATCAGGTTCTGCACCATCGTCCGCTGCATGCCCCAGAAGGAGCGCGAGCGCTTCGAGTCGTTGACGGGCTGGACCGAGATATGCCCTTCCTCGACGGCGTAGGTGACCTCGTCGGCGAGCGACATGGTCAGCGTGCCCTTGGGGCCCTTGACCGAAAGCGTCTTGCCCTCGAGCGAGGCCGTAACGCCTGCCGGCACGGAGACCGGCCTTTTACCGATGCGGCTCATCAGAAGACCTCCGCGAGAACCTCGCCGCCGACATTCTGCTCGCGCGCTTCCGCGTCGGACAGAACACCCTTGGGCGTCGAGACGATGGTGATGCCCAGGCCGTTACGGACGCGCGGCAGTTCCTTCGAACCGGAATAGACGCGGCGGCCAGGCTTGGAGACGCGGGCGACGTGCTGGATCGCCGGCTGTCCTTCGAAATATTTCAGCTCGATGCGCAGGCCGTTGTGGCCGGCAACCTCTTCCTCGCTATAGCCACGGATGTAGCCTTCGCGCTGAAGAACGTCGAGAACACGGGCACGCAGCTTGGACGCGGGAGAAACCACGCTGTCCTTGCGGGCGCGCTGCCCATTGCGGATGCGGGTGAGCAGATCACCCAGGGGATCGGTCAGAGCCATCTTGTCGGTTCCTTACCAGCTCGACTTGGTGACGCCGGGGATCAGGCCCTTGTTGGCCAGCTCCCGGAGCTGCACGCGGCAAAGCCGGAACTTGCGATAATAAGCGCGGGGACGACCCGTCACTTCGCAGCGGTTGCGCACGCGGGTGGGGTTCGCGTTGCGCGGGATCTCGGCAAGCTTCAGACGCGCGATCAGGCGCTCCGTCTCTTCCTTGCTGTCATCGTTCGCGATCGCCTTCAAACGCGCATATTTGCCGGCATAAGCCTTCACCAGCTTCTTGCGACGCTCGTTCTTGTTGATCGAACTCAGTTTCGCCATGACTTAAGTTCTTCCTTATCCAGCAGGCCGCTCAGGCGGCCTGCTTCTGATCCTGATTTTCCGCCGGGAAGGGGAAACCGAAAAGGCGCAGCAGCTCGCGTGCTTCCTCGTCGGTGTTCGCCGTCGTCGCGACGATCACGTCCATGCCGCGGATCTTGTCGACCCGGTCATAGCTGATCTCCGGAAAGATCAGCTGTTCCTTGATGCCGGTGGCATAGTTGCCACGGCCATCGAACGACTTCGGGTTGAGGCCACGAAAGTCGCGGACGCGCGGCAGCGCGACAGTGACGAAGCGATCGAGGAACTCGTACATGCGCTCACGGCGAAGGGTGACCTTCGCGCCGATCGGCATGCCTTCGCGCAGCTTGAACTGCGCGATCGACTTCTTCGCCCGGGTGATCACGGCCTTCTGGCCGGCGATCAGGGTCATCTCGGCCGCAGCCTGCTCGACCTTCTTCTTGTCCTGAGTTGCTTCACCGACGCCCATGTTAAGGACGATCTTGGTGATCTTCGGGACCTGCATCGGATTGGTGTATCCGAACTTCTCGGTCATCGCCTGGACGATCTTCTCGTCGTACAGCTTCCGAAAGCGTGGGACGTAGCTATCAGCCATTGATGGTCTCCCCGGTCTTGACCGCGACGCGGACCTTCTTGCCGTCCTTTACCTCGAAGCGAACGCGGGTCGGCTTGCCGTCCGCAGTCGCGATCGCGACCTTGGAAACGTGCATCGGAGCCTCGACGCGCTCCAGGCCACCCTGCGGGTTGACCTGGCTCGGCTTGCGGTGACGGGTCGAGACGTTGACGCCCGACACGATGACCTTGCCGTCCTTCGGGAAGGTCTTGGTGACTTCACCGGTCTTGCCCTTGTCCTTGCCGGACAGGACCACGACGCGGTCACCCTTCTTGATCTTCAGCGCGGACATCACAGCACCTCAGGCGCGAGCGAGATGATCTTCATGTGGTTCTTGGCACGGAGCTCGCGAACCACCGGACCGAAGATACGGGTGCCGATCGGCTCGCCGCTGTTCTTGTTGATCAGAACGGCGGCGTTGCCGTCGAAACGGATCGTCGAACCGTCCGGACGATGAATGTCCTTCGCAGTGCGCACGATGACCGCACGATGCACGTCACCCTTCTTCACCTTGCCGCGCGGAGCCGCTTCCTTGATCGAGACGACGATGACGTCGCCAACGGTCGCGAAACGGCGCTTGGAACCGCCCAGCACCTTGATGCACTGCACCCTCTTGGCACCGCTGTTGTCAGCGACGTCGAGGTTCGTCTGCATCTGGATCATTGTTCAGACCCTTCCACTAATCAGGCGTGGTTCGGCGTCGCGTGGGTATCAACCCGCTCGATCACCTTCCACGTCTTGAGCTTCGAAATCGGTGCGGTCTCTTCGATACGCACCGTCTCACCCTCGCGATACTCATTCGTCTCGTCGTGGGCATGATACTTCTTAGACCGCTTGATGATCTTGCCGTACAGCGCGTGCTTCACGCGACGTTCGACTTTAACAACCACGGTCTTGTCGGTCTTGTCGGAGACCACCGTTCCGGTCAGCACGCGCTTCGGCATGGCTGGTCGCTCCTTACTTGGCAGCCGCAGCGGCGCGCTGCGTCTGCAGGGTCTTGATCTGCGCAATAGACCGACGGACTTCCTTCACCCGGCTCGGCTTTTCGAGCTGGTTGGTCGCCGCCTGGAAGCGCAGGTTGAACTGCTCGCGCTTCAGTTCGGTCAGCTGCTGTGCGAGCTGATCGTCGGTCTTGGCAGTGAGATCGGCAATCTTCGCCATCTTACTTGTCCTCGTAGATCGACTCGCCGAAGCGAGCGACAACCTTGGTCTTGATCGGCAGCTTTTCCATTGCGCGCTCGAAAGCGACGCGGGCCAGCGGGCCGGGAACGCCGTCGAGTTCGAACAGGATGCGACCGGGCTTGACGCGGGCCGCCCAGAATTCGGGCGAACCCTTACCGGAGCCCATGCGGACTTCGGCCGGCTTCGACGACACCGGAACGTCCGGGAAGATGCGGATCCACAAGCGCCCCTGGCGCTTGATGTGACGCGTGATCGCGCGGCGAGCCGCTTCGATCTGGCGCGCGGTGATCCGGTCCGGCTCGAGGGCCTTGAGGCCGAACGCGCCGAAGTTCAGCGACGCGCCACCCGGAGCGTTGCCATGGATGCGGCCCTTGTGGGCCTTGCGGAATTTGGTGCGCTTTGGTTGCAGCATTTTCTATCGCCTTCTGACACCGATTGTCCGGTCGATCAGGCGACGCTGATAAGGGAAACCCTTATCGCGCCGGCCGGACCCCCGACGTCTGAGCTTCCATCATAAGCCGGTCCTGGGCCATCGGATCATGGCCGAGGATCTCACCCTTGAAGATCCAGACCTTGATACCGCACACGCCATAGGCAGTGTGAGCTTCGGCTTCGGCATAATCGACATTCGCGCGGAGCGTGTGCAGCGGCACCCGGCCCTCGCGATACCATTCGGTGCGCGCGATCTCAGCGCCGCCCAGACGGCCGGCGCAGGTGATGCGGATGCCCTCGGCGCCAAGACGCAGAGCCGACTGAACCGCACGCTTCATCGCACGACGGAAGGCGATACGACGCTCGAGCTGATCGGCGACGCCCTGTGCGACGAGCTTGGAGTCGATCTCCGGCTTGCGGATCTCGACGATGTTCAGCGAGACGTCCGACGAGGTCATCTTGCCGAGCGCGCGGCGGAGCTTCTCGATGTCCGCGCCCTTCTTGCCGATGATGACGCCCGGACGGGCGGCATAAACGGAAATCCGGCACAGCTTGGCAGGGCGCTCGATGACGACCTTGGAGATCGCCGCCTGCGGGATGGTCTTCAGGATGTACTTCCGGATCTTCAGATCCTCGAGCAGCAGCCGACCATAGTCCTGGCCGTCGGCATACCAACGGCTGTCCCAGGTGCGGTTGATCTGCAACCGCATGCCGATCGGGTTCGACTTCTGACCCATATTATTCAGCCTCTTCCTGCTGCTCGCGCACGACGACCCGGAGGCGCGCGAACGGCTTGATGATGCGGGTCGACTTGCCGCGACCGCGCGTGGCGAAGCGCTTCATGACGATCGACTTGCCGACCGAGGCTTCCTTCACGACGAGCGCGTCGACGTCGAGGTTGTGGTTGTTCTCGGCGTTCGCAATGGCGCTCTGGAGCACCTTGCGGACGTCGACCGCCATGGCCTTCTTCGAGAAGGCCAGGATGTTCAGCGCGTCACCAGCCGACTTGCCGCGGATGAGACCGGCGACGAGATTGAGCTTGTACGGGCTGCCGCGAACGGTGGTGGCGACCGCAAGGGCCTCCTTCTCACCGACGCGACGCGGAGCGGCGGGCTTCGACATCAGCGCTTACCCTTCTTGTCAGCGTGGCCGGGGAAGTAGCGCGTCGGCGCGAATTCACCCAGCTTGTGACCAACCATTTCCTCGGAGACCGAGACCGGCACGAACTTGCGGCCGTTGTAGACGCTGAACGTCAGACCAACGAACTGCGGCAAGATGGTCGAGCGACGCGACCAGGTCTTGATCGGAGCGCGCGCGCCACCGTCCTGAGCGGCCTCCGCCTTCCGGAGAAGGTGAAGATCGACGAACGGACCTTTCCAGACGGAACGGGCCATGGATTACCTCTTCTTCTTCGCGTGGCGCGAACGGATGATGAACTTGTCGGTCGCCTTGTTGTGGCGGGTCCGCGCACCCTTGGTGGGCTTACCCCACGGGGTGACCGGGTGACGACCACCCGAAGTCCGGCCTTCACCACCACCATGCGGGTGGTCGACCGGGTTCTTCGCGACGCCGCGGGTCAGCGGGCGCTTGCCCAGCCAGCGGTTCCGACCAGCCTTCGCCAGGTTCTGGTTGGCGTTGTCCGGGTTCGACACGGCACCGACGGTGCACATGCAATCCGAGCGGATGTAGCGCTGCTCGCCCGAGTTGAGGCGAACCATCACCATGCCCTTATCGCGACCGACGATCTGCACATAGGTGCCTGCCGCACGGGCGATCTGACCACCCTTGCCCGGCTTCATCTCCACATTGTGGACGATGGTGCCGACCGGAGCCTGGCCGATTTCCATCGCGTTGCCCGGCTTGGTGTCGGTCTTCTTGGCAGCGACGATGACGTCACCCGCCGCGAGACGCTGCGGAGCGAGGATGTAGGCGAGCTCGCCGTCCTCATACTTGACGAGGGCGATGAACGCCGAGCGGTTGGGGTCATATTCCAGACGCTCGACGGTCGCGGGCTGGTCCCACTTCCGACGCTTGAAATCGACGATGCGATACTTCTGCTTGTGACCGCCCGCGATGCCGCGCGCCGTGGCGTGGCCCATGTTGTTGCGGCCACCCGACTTGCGCTTGCCTTCGGTCAGCGCCTTAACGGGCTTGCCCTTGTGCAGCGACGACTTGTCGACGAGGATCAGGCCGCGGCGGGCCGGGCTCGTCGGGTTGTAATGCTTCAGCGCCATGGCGTCAGATTCCCGTCGTCACGTCGATGGACTGGCCTTCGGCCAGCGTCACGATCGCCTTCTTCACGTCGGAGCGCTTGTAGGGAGCACCCTTCCAGCGCTTCGTCTTGCCCTTTGCGACGATCGTGTTCACGCCAGTGACCTTGACGTTGAACAGCGCCTCGACAGCAGCCTTGATCTCCGGCTTGGTCGCGTCATTGGCGACCTGGAAAACCACGGCATTGTGCTCGGAAAGCAGCGTCGTCTTTTCGGTGATGTGGGGCTTACGCACCACGTCATAGTGGCGGTTGTCCACCACGGTGTCGTTCTTAGCCATTGAAGCGCGCCTCCAGCTTCTCGACAGCCGCGCGCGTCAGCACCAGCGTCTCATGCTTCAGAATGTCATAGACGTTCGCGCCCATCGCCGGCAGCACGTTGACCGACCGGATGTTCGACGCGGCGAGCTGAAAGCCGTTGTCGACCGCATCGCCGTCGATCACCAGCGCGGTGGCACCGAAGCCCAGCTTGCCGATCTTCTCGATCAGCGCCTTGGTCTTCGCATCCTTGAGCTCGAGCGTATCGAGCACGAGGAGCTTGCCGTCCTTGGCCTTGCTCGACAGCGCCATCTTAAGGCCGAGCGCGCGAACCTTCTTATTGAGGCTGCTCTCGAACACACGAGCGCGGGGACCATGCGCCTTGCCGCCGCCGATGAAGATCGGAGCGCGGCGATCGCCGTGACGAGCCGTACCGCCGCCCTTCTGGCGACCGAACTTCTTGCCCGTGCGGGCCACGTCGCTGCGCTCACGGGCCGCACGAGCCGGAGCACGACGGTTGTGGAGCTGCCAGGTGACGACGCGATGCAGGATGTCGGCACGCGGCTCGACGGCGAAGATCTCGTCGTTGAGCTCGATGTCGCCCGACGCCGCGGCGTCGAGGGTCTGGACCTTGATCTTCATCTATCAGCCCTCCTGGCCATCGGTGGCCGCAGGAGCCGCGGTGTCTTCCGCAGGCGTCTCGGCAGGCGCGCCGTTGCTGTTGGCAGCGACCTTCAGGCCGGCCGGATAAGGCAGGTCCTTGTGGGCCGGAACCTTGACCGCATCCTTCACGAGGAGCCATCCACCCTTCGAGCCGGGCACCGAGCCCTTCACGAAGAGCAGGCCGCGCTCAGCGTCGGTCTGCACGATTTCGAGGTTCTGCTGGGTGCGCTGCTTGTCACCCATGTGACCGGCCATCTTCTTGTTCTTGAAGACCTTGCCGGGATCCTGGCGCTGACCGGTCGAGCCGAGCGAACGGTGCGAGACCGACACGCCGTGCGTCGCGCGCAGACCACCGAAGCCCCAGCGCTTCATACCGCCGGCGAAACCCTTACCCTGGGTCTTGCCGGAGATGTCGACGAGCTGACCGGGGACGAAATGGTCGGCCGAAATCTCGGCGCCGACGTCCAGCAGGCCGTCTTCCGACACGCGGAACTCGGCGAGGATCGCCTTCGGCTCCACTTCGGCCTTGCCGAAATGACCGCGCTCCGGCTTCGAGAGATTCTTCGGCTTCGCAGAGCCGGCACCGAGCTGCACCGCGACATAACCGTCACGATCCATCTCGCGGCGAGCGACAACCTGAACATTTTCCAGTGCCAGAACCGTAACCGGAACGTGCCGGCCGTCTTCCTGGAACAGGCGGGTCATACCCATCTTCTTAACGATCACGCCTGTGCGCATGATCCGTTCCTTCCACAACAGAGGCTCGCGTTAGCGGCGAGCGTGCCCACGAAAAAAGCCCCGGCGTCAACCGGAGCCTCCAGCCCAAATCAGACATAGCCCCCGCCAGGGCCAGAGTTCCGCATTGCTGCGAATGGCGGGGACCTGGGCACCGGATCCAGAAGGATCGCGGTCGGTATCCCTGTCAGTTCGTCATCCAGGCCGCCTGGCCAGAAAAACGAGAAGCGCGGGAGCGATTCGACTCCCGCGCGCTGCAGGCCCTTTAGGCCAGTTTGATCTCGACATCAACACCTGCCGCGAGGTCGAGCTTCATTAGTGCGTCGACGGTCTGCGGGGTCGGCTGGACGATGTCCAGGAGACGCTTGTAGGTGCGCACCTCGAACTGCTCACGCGACTTCTTGTCGATGTGAGGACCGCGGTTCACGGTGAACTTCTCGATGCGGGTGGGCAACGGGATCGGACCACGGATGAGCGCGCCGGTACGGCGGGCGGTGTCTGCGATGTCGCCAGTGGCCTGATCGAGCACACGATGATCGAAAGCCTTGAGGCGAATACGGATATTCTGCGTTTCCATGTCCTGCACCGATGCGAAAGAGCCGTGCGGCGAAAGTGCCGCCTTCTAACCTATGACAAAAGCGAACCGGCCGACCCCCGAGGGGGCCGGCCGGCCCGTTTCGACTGCGTCTATATTACTTCGAGATCGAGCTGACAACCCCGGCGCCGACGGTGCGGCCGCCTTCACGGATCGAGAAGCGAAGACCTTCTTCCATCGCGATCGGCGCGATGAGCTTGACGCCAAGCTTCACGTTGTCGCCGGGCATGACCATCTCGGTGCCCTCGGGCAGCTCGACGGTGCCGGTGACGTCCGTGGTGCGGAAGTAGAACTGCGGGCGATAGTTGGCGAAGAACGGCGTGTGACGGCCACCCTCTTCCTTCGACAGCACGTAGACTTCCGACGAGAACTCGGTGTGCGGGGTGATCGAGCCCGGCTTGGCCAGAACCTGGCCACGCTCGACTTCCTCACGGCCGACGCCGCGGAGCAGCGCGCCGATGTTGTCGCCGGCCTGGCCGCTGTCGAGCAGCTTGCGGAACATCTCGACGCCCGTGACGGTGGTCTTGCGGGTGTCCTTGATGCCGACGATCTCGACTTCCTCGCCGACCTTGACCATGCCGGTCTCGACGCGGCCGGTGACGACAGTGCCGCGACCCGAGATCGAGAACACGTCTTCGATCGGCATCAGGAACGGACGATCGAGCGGACGCTCCGGCTGCGGGATATACTCGTCGACGGCGCGCATCAGCTGGAGAACGGCGTCATGGCCGATCTCGGGCTTCTTGCCTTCGAGAGCGCAGAGAGCCGAACCCTTGATGACGGGGATGTCGTCGCCCGGGAACTCGTAGGACGACAGGAGCTCACGAACCTCGAGCTCGACGAGCTCCAGGATCTCTTCGTCGTCGACCATGTCGACCTTGTTCATGAACACGACGAGAGCCGGAACGCCGACCTGACGGGCGAGCAGGATGTGCTCGCGGGTCTGCGGCATCGGGCCGTCGGTGGCCGAGACGACGAGGATGCCGCCGTCCATCTGAGCGGCGCCGGTGATCATGTTCTTCACATAGTCGGCGTGGCCCGGGCAATCGACGTGCGCATAGTGGCGCGCCGCGGTCTCATACTCGACGTGCGCGGTCGAGATGGTGATGCCACGCTCGCGCTCTTCCGGAGCCTTGTCGATGTTGGCGTAGTCGACGAAGGTCGCGCCGCCGGTCTCGGCGAGGACCTTGGTGATGGCTGCCGTGAGCGACGTCTTGCCGTGGTCGACGTGGCCGATGGTGCCGATATTGCAGTGCGGCTTGTTCCGCTCAAACTTAGCCTTAGCCATTTTTTGCCTCTTCTCTTCGAATCAATTGCTGGACGCGCCGCCCGATGCGGACGCGCCCATAACCACAAATTTCGGATTATGCCAGCTTTGCCTTGACTTCCTCGGCAACGTTGGCGGGCACTTCGTCATAATGCGAGAACTGCATCGTGTACTGCGCGCGGCCCTGGGTGAACGAGCGCAGCTGGTTCACATAGCCGAACATGTTCGCGAGCGGCACCATCGCCTCGACGACCTGGGCGTTACCGCGGCTGTCGGTGCCCTGGATCTGGCCACGACGGCTGTTCATGTCGCCGATGACGTCACCCAGATAATCTTCCGGGGTCACGACTTCGACCTTCATGATCGGCTCGAGGATGGTGATGCCGGCCTTCTGGGCCGCCTCACGCATTGCACCACGACCGGCGATTTCGAAGGCCAGAGCCGACGAGTCGACATCGTGATACTTACCGTCGATCAGGTGGACCTCGACGTCGACGATCGGGAAGCCGATCAGCGAACCGCCCTCGGACGTCTCGCGCATGCCCTTCTCGACAGACGGGATATATTCGCGCGGGATGTTGCCGCCCTTGATCTCGTCCTTGAAGACGAAGCCCGTGCCGCGCTCGCCCGGCTTGACCTGGACCTTGACCTCACCGAACTGGCCCGAACCACCCGACTGCTTCTTGTGGGTGTAGATGAGCTCGACCGGCTTCTTCAGATATTCGCGATAAGCGACCTGCGGAGCACCGACATTCGCCTCGACCTTGAACTCGCGACGCATGCGGTCGACGAGGATTTCGAGGTGAAGTTCGCCCATGCCCTTGATGATCGTCTGGCCCGACTCATGGTCGGTCGAAACGCGGAACGAGGGGTCTTCGGCAGCCAGACGATTGAGGGCGATGCCCATCTTCTCCTGGTCGGCCTTGGTCTTGGGTTCGACCGACAGCTCGATGACGGGGTCCGGGAACTCCATACGCTCGAGGATGATCGGCGCGCTCGGCGAGCACAGCGTGTCGCCGGTGGTGGTCTCCTTGAGGCCGGCCAGAGCGACGATGTCGCCGGCATAGGCCTCGTCGATGTCCTCGCGGCTGTTCGCATGCATCAGCAGCATGCGACCGATCTTTTCCTTCTTGTCCTTCACGCTGTTCAGGAAGGTGCCCTTTTCGAGCTTGCCCGAATAGATGCGCGCGAAGGTGAGCGAGCCGACGAACGGATCGTTCATGATCTTGAAGGCCAGTGCCGACATCGGCGCGCTGTCGTCCGCCGGACGCGTATCCGGGGTCTCGCCGTCGAGCTTGACGCCCTGCACGTCGGGAATGTCGAGCGGGCTCGGCAGATAGTCGACGACTGCGTCGAGCAGCGGCTGAACGCCCTTGTTCTTGAACGCCGAGCCGCAGAGGACCGGGACGAACGAGAAGTTCAGCGTGCCCTTGCGGATCAGGCTCTTGAGCTTGGCCGCATCCGGCTCGGTGCCCTCGAGATAGGCTTCCATCGCCTCGTCGTCCTGCTCGACCGCGATCTCGATCAGCTCGGCGCGGGCGACGGCAGCAGCTTCCTGCATGTCCTCGGGGATCTCGACGACCTCGAACTTCGCGCCCAGGCTCTCCTCGAGCCAGATGATCGCGTTGTTGTTGACCAGGTCGACCAGGCCCTTGAACTGGCTCTCGAGACCGATCGGCAGGTACAGCACGGCAGCGCGCGCACCGAGGCGATCCTTGATCATGTCGACGCACATGTTGAAGTTGGCGCCCGTGCGGTCGAGCTTGTTGACGAAGCACATCCGCGGGACCTTGTACTTCTCGGCCTGCCGCCAGACGGTCTCCGACTGCGGCTCGACGCCGGCAACGCCGTCGAAGCAGGCGACCGCACCGTCGAGAACGCGCAGCGAACGCTCGACTTCGATGGTGAAGTCGACGTGGCCGGGCGTGTCGATGATGTTGATCCGGTGGTCGTTCCAGAAGCAGGTCGTCGCGGCGGACGTGATCGTGATCCCGCGCTCCTGCTCCTGCTCCATCCAGTCCATGGTGGCGGTGCCTTCATGGACTTCGCCGATCTTGTACGACTTGCCGGTGTAATAAAGGATACGCTCGGTCGTGGTCGTCTTGCCGGCATCGATGTGCGCCATGATGCCGATGTTACGATATTTGGCGAGCGGGTGGCTGCGGGCCATGATCTGAAAACTCCGATGTCGGGGTGGGGAGCCGTCTCCCCTACCCCGACGATATGGACAGGATTGTTACCAGCGGTAGTGGCTGAAGGCGCGGTTCGCTTCGGCCATGCGGTGCGTGTCTTCACGCTTCTTGACCGCATTGCCACGGTTGTTCGCGGCATCCATCAGTTCGCCCGACAGGCGGCCGGCCATGGTGTGCTCCGAGCGCGAACGCGCTGCGTTGATGAGCCAACGGATGGCGAGAGCCTGCGAACGCTCCGGACGGACCTCGACGGGAACCTGATAGGTCGCGCCACCGACGCGGCGGCTGCGGACCTCGATGCCCGGCTTCACATTGTTGAGGGCGTCATGGAACACGCCGAGCGGCTCGCGCTTGGCGCGGGTCTCGATGGTTTCCAAGGCACCATAGACGATGCCTTCTGCGACGGACTTCTTGCCGTCGAGCATGACGCTGTTCATGAACTTGCTGAGCACGACATCCCCGAACTTCGGATCGGGAAGGATTTCGCGCTTTTCTGGGCGGCGACGACGAGCCATTTCGATCTACCTCTTACTTAGGACGCTTGGCGCCGTACTTCGAACGGCTCTGCTTGCGATCCTTGACACCCTGCGTGTCGAGCACGCCGCGGAGAACGTGATAGCGCACACCCGGAAGGTCGCGCACACGGCCACCGCGGATCAGGACCACCGAGTGCTCCTGGAGGTTGTGGCCTTCGCCCGGAATGTAGCTGATCACTTCGCGGCTGTTGGTCAGGCGGACCTTGGCCACCTTGCGCAGCGCCGAGTTCGGCTTCTTCGGGGTCGTCGTGTAGACGCGCGTGCAAACGCCGCGCTTCTGCGGGTTCTTTTCCATCGCAGGGACCTTGGACTTGGCCTTCTGCGGTTCCCGACCCTTGCGGATCAGCTGATTGATCGTTGGCATGAAGCCCTTCACCTCTAAGAGTTACTTTACCGCTGCCCGAATAGCCTTTCCCGCACCGCCCGTGAGCGGTAACGCGGAAATGCACGAAGACCCCGGCGGTCAAACCAGACCCCCCGGGCCATCACACGCAACGGCAATGTTCAGCTCACCCGGAGTCGGCGGACCGTCTCCGAGCAAGGGCGCGCCTATAGAGAAGGAGTCGGATCGGGTCAACCGGCGCGACCGGATGTCGCGCAAGAGGGTTCCCGCGAACGAAGGGCCCGCCGATCCGGCGGGTGGCTCGTCGGCGAAGCGGGTCAGCGATGGTCGGATCCGGTTTCGGCTTCCACCCATGTAGCATAGGCGGTCGATGCGCTGTCAGCCCTCAGCACGACGAATTCGGGAAGGTCATAGCTGTGGAGGCTCGTTATGCGGTCGCGCACTGCATCGGCCAGGGCCTCGCTGGTCTTTATCTGCAGGGTCCACTCCCCGGCTCTCTCGATGCGGCCGGCCCAGCGATAGACGCTTTGCGCCGCCTGAATCTGGACGCAGGCCGCGAGCCGCTCCTCCACGAGCAGGCTGGCAATGCGATCCGCCTCTTCAGGCGTGGAGCAGGTCGTCATCACCAGAATCATTCGAATTTCCCGCTCCTGTGCCCGAAAGCCAATGCTGCTCGCATTGCGGCACGCTTTGGCGCCGCTCCGGTTCCACGGAGCGGCCATCCTATTTTCGAGAAAGTCAAGGGATCAATCAATGCGCCTGGACGTTTTTTCCGCATAACGTCCGGGAGGTCCGCCATGTCGATCATCGACACAACCAAACCCAATTTTTCCGCCGGAGGATCGATCGGCTTCACCCGTCGGCAGCAGCGGCGGTTCAAGCCGCTGCGCCTGCTGGCCGCCCTTCCCCTGGTTGCGGTAACCGCCCTGTGCTTCGACGGCACGGCACCGGCGGGAACGACAAGCGAAACGGCCAGCGCACCCATCGCCGCCTCTGCCGTGCCGGCTGCGCGCTGGTCCGTTTCCGACCTCCGCGAACTTCTGAACGCGGTCGATGCCAGCGCGGAAGAAGGGCTTGATCCGTCCGCCTATTCCACAGCCCCGCTTCGTGACGCCGTCGAAAACCGTCGGCCGGAACCCGGCCTCGACGCGCTCGCGCAGGGCATCGCCCTGGCACTAGCCAATGATTTTGCCAATGGCGCGATCGAGGACAAGACGCGGTTCGACTGGAAGATGCCCGCACCGATGACGTCCGCGCAGATATCCGCCGGACTCGACAGCGCTTTGGCAGAACATCGCGTTGGCCAGTGGTTGCGTGACCTGCTCCCGACGGATGAGCGCTACGCTGCCCTGAAGTTAGCCTATGCTAAATCCGGCGACACGGCAGAGAGGGCCGCGATCCGGGCCAATATGGAGCGGTGGCGGTGGATGCCGCGTGAGCTTGGCCAGCACTATCTCTACGTGAACATTCCGTCCTACAGGCTTAGCGTCATGTCCGATGGGATGGAGCGGGCCAGCTACAATGTGGTCGTGGGCTCCCCCCGCACACCGACGCCGCAGCTAGCCCTTCACGCCCAGTCGATCGTGGCCAACCCCGGCTGGACGGTACCCAAAAGCATCTCGAACAAAGGCATGCCAAAAGGCCGCGGCTTCCAATGGAAGAGCTACGGCGGCGACCGCATGCTCTGGCAGGCACCGGGGCCGACCAACGCCTTGGGCCGGATCAAGATCGACATGCCGAACCCCGATGCCATCTATCTGCACGACACGCCCAATCACAGCGTTTTCAACCGCGAAAACCGCGCGCTCAGCCATGGCTGCGTGCGAGTGGAGAATATCGAAGGTCTCGCCGCGCTGTTGCATGATCAAATGCAGCTTGACGACGCCTTGGCCGATCCGTCCAGGACGAAAGTGTTCCAGCTCCAGAAAAGCATTCCGGTCTATCTGACCTATTTCACCGTAGAGGCCAGCCCAGACGGACACATCAACAGGATCGGGGATCCGTATAAGCGCGATGGAGCCATGATAGCCCAGCTCGGGGAGGCGCCGGGGCGGGCAGCAGTGATGGCAGTGCGATAGACTCACGGCACAAGTCCTGACGATCCTTACCGCGATGCAGCGATGAATCGTGCAAGGAAAGGGATCGATATCCGACGGTGGCGGAACAATTGCGGTTTATGCCAATGTAAAAATTAACCTTGTCCGCTATGTATAACCCATCACGGTTTTCATAGCGGGTTGGGCATTTGCAACATGGTTCGATGACGCCGGTCACCCGGCGTGCACTGCTGGGCGCCGGATTGATCGCGGGGCTGGGCATGAGTGGAGCGGATCGGCTTCTGGCCGCTCCCCTATCTTCTACAGCGGGACTTCGCACCGAAGTGCGGCAGCGTGCACTGGCTGCCATGAGCCGCCATGTATCGCGCATACGATATCGCGACCTGATCGGAATCTGTGATTTCGATGCCGCATCCTCGTCGCCGCGCTTTCACATGCTCGACGTCGCCTCGGGCAAGGTGACCAGCCTGCTGGTTGCGCATGGCCGCGGTTCGGATCCTAGCCATACCGGTTGGCTGCAGCGTTTCTCCAACCAACCGGGCTCGGCGGCGTCTTCGAGCGGCGCCTTCGTCACGGCCGAGGAATATTATGGCAACCATGGCCGCTCGCGCCGCATCGATGGGCTCGACCCGACGAACAGCAATGCGCGCGCCCGCGCCGTGGTTATCCACGGCGCCTGGTACGCCGAAAAAAGCATGATCGCACAGCATGGCAAGCTCGGACGGTCCGAGGGCTGCTTCGCCTTCGGCGAATCCGATCTGGCCCAGGTCATGGAGCGGCTGGGGCCGGGGCGGCTGATCTATGCCGACAAGGTCGACCTCGCCTGAAATGAGTCGACCCGTGCAGAAAACGAGTCGAGCACCGCGCCCATGACAAACGGCTTGGCTGTCATCGCTCCAATTTCTCGTTTAGAATCAGCCTCGTCTGGTCGGTAACAGAGGGGGGCTGGATCGTGCTCAGGACCATTTTCGGCCAAGCGGCGGCGGCGATCGCGCTGATCGGCACGTCGACCGCCCTTCCCGTCGCCCCGATTGCAGCGGCGAGCCCGCTTGGCCTCCCGCGCTTCGCGACGGTGCTGATGGACGCCGGCACCAACGAGATACTCTACGCCGAACAGGCGACCGCGATCCGCCATCCCGCGTCCATCACGAAGGTCATGACCCTCTATCTGGTGTTCGATGCGCTGGAGTCCGGCAGACTGCGGCCCGACGATCGCGTGGTGATGACGCCGCACGCCGCCAGCCAGCGACCTTCGAAGCTGGGCCTCGCGCCGGGCCAGTCGCTGTCCGTCGAAGATGCGATCAAGGTGGTGGCAGTCAAGTCCGCCAATGATGTCGCCGTAGCACTGGCTGAGAAGATCGGCGGCACCGAGCAGAATTTCGCCCGGCTGATGACCGCCAAGGCGCGCCAGCTGGGCATGCGGCAAACGATGTACGCCAATGCCAGCGGCCTCCCCGATCCCGCGCATTTCAGCTCGGCGCAGGACATCGCCATTCTTTCGGCCGCGATGATCCGCAACCACCCGAACTATTATGGATGTTTCGCCGAGCAGAGCGTCAGCTATGGCCGCCTGCGCATGGCGAACCACAACAAGCTGCTCGGCGTGGTCCCGGGAGTCGACGGGATCAAGACCGGCTTCACGAACGACAGCGGCTTCACCCTGACAGCCTCTGCCGTTCGCAATGGACGCCGCCTGATCGCCGTCGTGCTGGGCTCACCCTCGGGCTGGCAGCGCGACCGCGACATCACATCGCTGCTCAACGCGGGCTTCACCGCCCTCGAAATCCGTCGCAACGGCGGCAACGGGGATATGACCGCCCTGCTCGCCAGCTCAGGCTTCGCGCTCAACCGAAGCCTGCGCCCGATGCCGCAGATCGCGGCGCTGAACGTCGAAGAAGGCGACAGCGAATAACGGCGCGGCGCGCCGAAGCGCGCCGCCGCCTATCTCCGACCAACCTCAGATGTGGATCGCGCGTCCATAGGCGGCGAGGACGCTTTCGTGCATCGCCTCGCTGATGGTCGGGTGCGGGAAGACCGTGTTGATCAGTTCGGCCTCGGTCGTCTCGAGCGTCTTGCCCACGACATAGCCCTGGATCATCTCGGTCACCTCGGCGCCGACCATATGCGCGCCGAGCAGCTCGCCCGTCTTCGCATCGAACACCGTCTTCACGAAGCCTTCCGCCTCGCCCAGCGCGATCGCTTTGCCGTTGCCGACGAAGGGGAAGGTTCCGACCTTCACCTCATGCCCCGCCTCGACCGCCTTCGCCTCGGTCAGCCCCACGCTCGCCACCTGCGGGTGGCAATAGGTGCAGCCCGGAATGTTCGCCTTGTCCATCGCATGCGGGTGGACGTCGGTGTTGCCCAGCGCCTGCGCGATCGCCTCGGCCGCGATCACGCCCTCATGGCTCGCCTTGTGGGCCAGCCACGGCCCCGGCGTCACGTCGCCGATCGCCCAGATGCCCGGCACGTTCGTCCGGCACAGCCCGTCGATCGCGATGATCCCGCGCTCCGCCTTCACGCCGACCGCCTCGAGGCCGATATTTTCGGTGTTCGGTACGATCCCGACCGCCACGATCACATGGCTGAACTCGGCTTCAGAGACCTTGCCGTCCTTCGCCTTGAGCTTCGCCTTCACGCCCGAGCCGGTCACGTCGAGCGCTTCGACCCCCGCCCCGGTCATGATCGTCATGCCCTGCTTCTTCAGCGCCTTCTCCAGGAAGGCCGACACGTCGGCATCCTCGACCGGAACGATCCGGTCCATCATCTCGACGACCGTCACCTCGGCGCCCATGTCGTTGTAGAAGCTGGCGAACTCGATCCCGATCGCGCCAGAGCCAATCACCAGCAGACGCGCGGGCATCTCGCTCGGCGTCATCGCGTGGCGATAGGTCCACACCCGCTTGCCGTCCGCCTTGGCGAAAGGCAGGTCGCGAGCCCGCGCACCCGTCGCGACGATGATGTGCTTGGCCGACAGCTCGGTCTCGCCCTTGTCTCCCTTCACCGCGAGCTTGCCCGGCGCCACCAGCCGGCCCTCGCCCATGTGCACGGTGATCTTGTTCTTCTTCATCAGGTGCGTGACGCCCTGGTTCAGCTGCTTGGCAACCCCGCGCGAGCGCGCCACCACCGCCGACAGGTCCGCCGAAACCCCGCTCGCCTCCAGCCCGAAGCTCTTGGCATGCTTCATATGGTGGAAGATCTCCGCCGAGCGCAGCAGCGCCTTCGTAGGAATGCAGCCCCAGTTCAGGCAGATCCCGCCCAGAAGCTCCCGCTCGACGATCGCAACCTTCAGCCCCAGCTGCGACGCACGGATCGCCGCCACATATCCTCCAGGACCAGATCCGAGAACGATGAGATCGTAGGTATCCGCCACTGTCCGCTCCTTGCAGCTCTATTCGTCGACGGCGCGCGGCCGCCCTTGTTCATCGATCGCGACGAAGGTGAACGTCGCATGTGTCACTTTCTGGACTTCCAGCCCGTCGCGCGAACGCCGCCAGGCCGTGATGTCGATCTTCATCGAGGTCCGCCCAACCGAGACCAGATCGGCATAGACCGATACGACGTCGCCGACCTTGACCGGGCGATGGAAGGTCATCCCGTCGATCGCGATCGTCGCCGTACGGCCCCGGCTCCGCTGGGACGCGATCGTCCCGGCGGCAAGATCCATCATGCTGACGAGCCAGCCGCCGAAGATATCGCCATTGGCGTTGGTGTCCGCCGGCATGGCGACGACCCGGATCGCCGGATCGCCCGCCGGCGGCTGCTCCGCCGCCTCGTCCATCAGGCGAGCAGGCCCAGCGGATTTTCGACCAGCCGCTTGAACGCCTGCATCAGCTGCGCGCCGACGGCGCCGTCGATCGCACGGTGGTCGAAGCTGCCGGTCGCCGACATGACCGTCGCCGTCGTCAGCTCGTCACCGACGACATAAGGCCGCTTCTCGCCCGCACCGACCGCCATGATCATCGCCTGAGGCGGGTTGATCACGGCCGTGAACTGCTTGATACCGAACATGCCCATGTTCGAGATCGAGGCGGTGCCGCCCTGATACTCCGCAGGCTGCAGCTTGCCGTCCTTTGCGCGCTGGGCGAGGTCCTTCGCCTCGGTCGCGATCGTCGCGATCGACTTGCTGTCGGCGCCCTTGATGATCGGCGTGATCAGGCCACCCGGAATGGCGACAGCCACCGAGATATCCGACCGCTTGTAGCGAATCAGCGTGTCGCCCGCGAAAGACACGTTGCAATCGGGCACCTCGACCAGTGCCACGGCAAGCGCCTTGATCAGCAGGTCGTTGACCGACAGCTTCACGCCGCGCGCCTCGAGCGACTTGTTGAGCTCTCCGCGCAGCTTCAGCAGCGGATCGAGCATGATATCGACCGTCAGGAAGATATGCGGGCTCTGCTGCATCGACTCGGTCAGGCGACGCGCGATCGTCTTGCGCATGTTCGACAGCTTGACGACCTCGTGCGGAATGTCGTCCGGCGCCACGACGGGCGCAGGGGCGGGCCTTGGCGCCTCGGCGGGAGCACTTGCTGTCGCAGGAGCCGGACCAGCCGAAACGGGCGCGCTCTTGCCACCCGAAAGATTTTCGAGATCGGCCTTGATGACCCGGCCGCCAGGGCCAGAACCTTCGACCTGGCCAAGATCGATGCCTTGCGCGGCGGCGAGGCGGCGGGCCAGCGGACTGGCCTTGACACGCTCTGCGCCATTGTCCGGGGCAGAAGCTGCCGCAGGCGCGGAAGCCGGAGCCGCAGGCTTTTCGTCGGCAGCCGGCTTGGCTTCCTTGGCGGCGGGAGCAGCCGGAGCGGCTTCCGTCTTCGCGGGCGCGGACGATGCGGCCGAGGCATCCTCGCCCTCCTCCGCGATCAGCGCGATGACGGTGCCGACCTTGACGCCTTCCGCGCCTTCCTCGACCAGAAGCTTGGCGATCGTGCCTTCGTCGACCGCCTCATATTCCATCGTCGCCTTGTCGGTCTCGATTTCCGCGAGCAGATCGCCGGGGCCGACCTTGTCGCCCTCCTTGACGAGCCATTTGGCGAGAGTACCCTCTTCCATCGTCGGAGAGAGGGCGGGCATCTTCAACTCTATCGGCATAAACTGTCCCCTGGGGAAGGAAATGGGGTCGATGCGGTCCACACTCATTCCCGCTCCCCGGTGGCAGGTCAAGGCCGGGAATGGCGACGAACCGGTAAAATCATGGGCCCTTTCACCTATTTGGTGAAAATTAGGCGGAGAGGCGGACGGTGCGTACCTATCTGGTTGTAATCGATGAAAATGACGCCTCGCGGGTCGCATTGCGCTTTGCCGCGCGCCGGGCGACCAAGACGGGGGGCGCGGTCGAAATCCTGGCCCTCGTTCCGCAACAGGAATTCGTCCAGTGGGGCGCAGTCCAGGCAACGATGGAGGAGGAGGCGCGACTGAGGGCCGAGGCGATGGTCGCACAGGCCGCCAGCGCGCTGATCGAGGATACCGGCGTGATGCCGTCGATCACCGTCCGCCAGGGGGACCCGGTTACGGTGGTCCGCGAGATATTGGCGCAACAGCCGCATGTCGCGGCGCTCGTGCTGGGCGCGGCGGCGAGCGGCAATCCGGGCAAGCTCGTCACCCACTTTGCCAGCGCCGATGCGGGACAGTTCCCCTGCCCCGTGATGATCATCCCAGGCTCGCTCAGCGACGAGGCCCTCGACCGCGTCAGTTGAGCTGGTTCAGCCCGCTATGCGCGGACCCAGTACGGCCATCAGCTCGGCGCAGCCCTTGACGTCCTGTTCGTCGAACCGGCCCTCGATGGGACTGTCGAGGTCGAGAACCCCGATCAGCCGCCCCTGATGGACGATCGGCATGACGAGCTCCGACGCCGAGGCCGAATCGCAGGCTATATGGCCTGGAAATTCATGGACGTCGGCGACGCATTGCGGCTCGTGGGTCGCGGCGGCGGTTCCACATACGCCCTTGCCGAACGGAATACGGATGCAGGCGGTCTTGCCCTGGAAGGGGCCGAGCACCAGCCCATCGTCGACCGCACGATAAAAGCCCGCCCAGTTGAGGTCCGGAAGATATTCCCAGATCAGCGCAGCCGCATTGGCCATGTTGGCGATCGCGTCGGGTTCGTCCGCCGTCAGAGCGGCGAGAGCGGCCGACAGGTCGTCGTAGAGGACGGCTTTGTCGCCATGCTTGTCGATATCGAATTTGTACATGACGACCGATCTGGCGGCACTTGGCTTGCGCTTCAAGCACCGAACGATATCGTCGGCAAAAATCCGGGGGAGCGGCGCCGATGGCCTTGTCCTATTATCGACTGACCGCTCTCCTGCCGCCGGCCTTCGTGCTGCACGTGGCCGAGGAATATTTTACCGGCTTCCCAGGTTATGCAGCACAGATCAGCGGCCACGCGATGGACCTCCCGCTGTTCCTGGGCAGCAATCTGGCTTTCCTCGCGATCCTCGTCCTGCTGCAGCGCCGTGTCGTCACCCTGCGCACCAGCACCGCCAATGCCTGGCTGATCGGCTGGAGCGCCGCGCATCAGTTCTGGAACTTCGTCTTCCATCTGGTGCTGACCCTGGCGTTCGACCGCTATTCGCCGGGCATGGCGACCGGCACGCTGATCTATCTTCCCCTGTCCCTGCTGCTCTGGCGCGCAGCGCTGAGCGAAGACGTGGTCCGCCCGGCTGCGATGGCCGGCGCGATTCTGACCGGCGGGATCTTCATGGGTGCGATAGCAGCCTTCGGCATCTTCCACGTCGCGGGCTTCTGACGCGCCGGAGGCCGCTCAATCGATCTTCGGCCGCCCCCGCGCCGCCTTTACCCCCGACCGCTTGGTCTTCCCGTCCAGCCGCCTGATCTTCGAGGCGAAGGTGGCCTTGGTCGGCTTGCGCTTCTTGGGGACGAAGGTCGCATCGCGGATCAGGTCTAGCAGACGCTGCAGCGCGGCCTCGCGGTTGCGCGGCTGGTCGCGATATTCCTGCGCCTGGATGACGATCACGCCTTCCTGCGTGAGCCGCGATCCAGCGAGACGTTCAAGCCGCTCGGCCACCGCCGCCGGCAGCGACGGCGAATGCCTCACGTCGAAGCGCAGCTCGACCGCGCTCGAAACCTTGTTGACGTTCTGCCCGCCCGGCCCGCTAGCACGCACGAAGCGCTCCTCGACCTCATCCTCGTCGATCGAGATATGCGGCGTCACCGGGATGCGCGGCACGGGTCAGGCGCCGTTCCCGAAACCCAGGGCGCGGAAGCGGTCGGGCATGGCGGCATTCGCCTCGATCGCGGGCTTACCCTCGCGCGGCAGCACCAGCCGCGCGGCGTGGAGCATCGTCCGACCGTCCTTGCCGCCACGGCCATAGACCGGATCGCCGAGAATCGGCACGCCGACGCCGGTCGCGGCGTGGACGCGAATCTGGTGGGTACGGCCGGTGGTGGGGCGGAACTCGACCAGCGCCTTGCCTGCGACGGTCTCGAGCACCCGCCAGGCGGTGGTTGCCGGCTTACCTTTCGGATCGCCAACCATGCGCCATCCGCTTTCACGGCTCGATTGCTTCGACAGGGGCAGGTCGACCATGCCCTCGGCAGCTGCGGGGACGCCATCGACTATGGCGAGATAGACTTTCTCGACCCGGCCATCTTCGAAGCTCTGTGAATAACGCCGATGCGCCTTCGGATTGCGTGCGAGCAACAGGCAACCCGAGGTGTCCCGGTCGAGGCGGTGGACCGCGCTCGGCCAGCGCTTGAACCCGAAGGTCAGCGACTGGAGATGGTTCTCCAGGCTCAGGCTGCCGTCGCGCGGCGGATCGACGGGCAGGCCCGCGGGCTTGTCGATGACAATAGCTTCGCCATCGATGAAAAGAATATGTTCGTCCAGCACCGCCCCCCCATGCACTGCCCGAGCGCGGCTGCAAAGTGGTTCCTTGCCTTTTCCCTGCTTCGCCGCTATGCGCCCCCATCCCGCTCTGGTCATCCCTGGAGGCAGTGCGGGCTTTTTTTAACACTAAGCGAACTGGAGACATGTCATGAGCGAAGTGCTCGACCTGTCGGCCGAGGTGCGCGAGCGGGCAGGCAAGGGAGCCTCCCGCGCGATCCGCCGCGAAGGCCGCGTCCCCGCCGTTGTATACGGCAACAAGCAGGAACCGACCTCGATTCACATCGAGGAGAAGATCCTTATGAAGATGCTTCACACCGGGCATTTCTTCAACAGCGTCGTCATGCTCGACGTTGGCGGAGAGAAGATCCGGACCCTGCCGAAGGACGTTCAGTTCCATCCGGTGACCGACCGCCCCCTCCATGCGGACTTCCTCCGCATCGGTGAGCATTCGACCGTGACCGTCGACGTTCCCGTCCGCTTCGTGGACGAAGACCTGTCGCCCGGCCTGAAGCGCGGTGGCGTCCTCAACATCGTCGTTCACGACCTCGGCCTGACCGTCGACGCCGCGATGATCCCCGACGAGATCGTCGTCTCGCTCAACGGCCTGGAAGTGGGTGACAACATCCACCTGTCTCAGATCAAGCTCCCCAAGGGTGCGACTGCAGTCGACCAGGACGACATCACCATCGCGACGATCGTCGCCCCCTCCGCTCTGAAGAGCGAAGAGGGTGAGGCCGCTGCCGAGGGCGAAGAGTCCGCCGAAGGCTGATCGCCTTCCGCCGATCGAGATAGAGGCTCTGCCGGTCCAGGTCCGGCAGGGCCTTTTTCTTTGCCCAACGCCCATCTGATTGTAGGAGGCCGCAATGCAGATCTGGGTAGGACTGGGAAATCCCGGCGCGCAATATGCGATGCACCGGCACAATATCGGCTTCATGGCGGTCGACACGATCGCCGAGATCCACCGCTTCGATCCTTGGAAAAAGCAGTTCCAGGGCTGGGCTGCGCTGGGCAGGATCGGCAGCGAGCGCATCCTGCTGCTCAAGCCGGCCACCTTCATGAACGAGAGTGGCCGCGCCGTGGGCGAGGCTATGCGCTTCTACAAATGCGACGTGGCCGACGTGACGGTCTTCCATGACGAGCTCGATCTTGCCCCCTTCCGGGTCAAGGTGAAGACGGGCGGCGGCACCGCCGGCCACAACGGCCTGCGCTCGACCGAAGCCCATATCGGCAACGCTTTCCGGCGGGTGCGGCTGGGCATCGGTCATCCGGGGCACAAGGACCGGGTCACCGGACATGTCCTCGGCAATTTCGCGAAGGCGGAGATCGATCCGCTCTCCGACATGCTCGGCGCCGTCGCCGCCGAAGCCCCCTGGCTCGCCGCAGGAGACGGCGTTCGCTTCATGAACGAGGTGGCTCTACGCCTGGCTGACTGATCCGCAGCCCGAGGGGTGACGTAACGGCAGGCCGGGACTAGGGTGGCTCCCGGTGGGTGTGGCGTTACGGGGGAAGTGGCGTGGGGAAGATCATCATGGGCACGGCCGTTCTGGCCGGGCTCCTGGCTTACGGTCCGGCGGCAGCGGCGAGCCCTTCGCTTTTGGCGCAGGCCGAAAGCATCGATATCGCAGCCGATCCGGGCGGCGCTGCTACAGCATGGCAGAAGCTAATCGCGACGACTCCGGTCGGCACGCGCGGACGGACCCGCGCGCTTCTCGGCCTCGGCGAAGCGCTGGTGACGGCCTCGCGGAGCGACGAGGCGCTTCCGGTGCTCGAAGAAGTGGAACGCGCCCGAGACGCGAAGCCCGACCAGCGCGCCCGCGCAATGACGCTGCTGGGGTCGGCCCTCGCCGACGCCAACCGCCTCGAGGACGCCAAGGCGAAGCTTGCGGATGCCATACGCGCATGGCGCACCATTTCTCCCCAAGGCGGCGCGCAGGAAGCGATCGCGCTAAACATCCTGTCGACGGTCCATTTCGCGGCGGGGGATCTCGCCGAAGCCGAACGGATCGGCGTCCGATCGATCGAACTCTATCGCAAGTCGGGCGCGCCCGAAGATGCCGAACTGGTCGGCTTCATCGGCAATATGTCGACGATCACCTTGCAGGCTCGGAAGCTGGAGGCGAGCGAAGCCTATGCCCGCGAGGCGATGACGCTGGCGGGGCGCATCCTGCCCGAGGATCATCCGACGGCTATCGTCGCGCTCACCAACTGGGTGGCCGTTCTCGCTGCACAGAACCGGCGTGAGGAATCGGTCGATATATTGAAGCGGATCGCCGCGCTCCGGGAGAACCGCTTCGGCCCGAACTATCCGCCGCTCGCGATCACCTATAATAATCTCGCCCGTAACCTGCTGTTCCTCGGACGGCCAGCGGAGGGCGAGCCCTATGCCCGGCGAGCGGTCGCGATCGGCGAGAAGACGCGCGATCCTGCGGATCAGGTACTGGCGGCCTTTCGCGACAATCTGGCCGACCAGCTGGTCGATCTCGGACGAGAAGCGGAATCGGTCGAGATCAGGCGCAGCGCGATCGCCGGGCTCGGAAACGGGAACCAGCAGCGGGCGATGCGCCTGCGCAGTTCGCTCGGCAAGACGCTGCTGAAGATGGGCGACGATGCCGGGGCCCGGGAGCAGTTCGACCTGGTCGACCAATGGCAGGCACGGACCTTGCCCGACACGCATCCCGACCGGATCGAGATCCGCAGCTATGTGGTTCTGCTATCGGCGAAACTGGGTAGGCCCGACGCGCGTGAGCGGCTTACCACCCTGTCGGCCGACGTCGAACGCGAGCTGTTCGCGAATGCCGATCCGGATCGCCGCGCCAGTTCGGTGCCAGACCTGCTCGCGCGTCTGCTGGACGCAAGTTGGTTGATGGGGGACCGGGAAACCGGCTTCCGTATCGCCCAACTGATGGCGCTCGATGAAGCCGGTCGCGCCATCTACGCGGTCTCGACCCGCGCCGCCGCACGTGTACCGGAGGCGGCCGCGCTCATCCGCCGGCGGCAGGACCTGCTGGCCGAACGCGACCGGGCGACCCAGGCCGCACTGCGCGCGTTCGGCAAGGGCGACGCCGATTATCGGGAAGCGACCGCAGCCGTGGCGAAAGTCGATGCAGCGCTGGCGGAAGCCGAGACGACGTTGCGCGCCCTCAGCCCGGCCGATGCTGCCCTGACCCGCTTCCGGTCGCTCGACGAAAAGGCGGTCGCCGCCCGGCTCGACCGTGGCGAGGCGCTGCTGATGCCGGTGCCGCTCGGCAAGGACGTGGTGACCTTCGTTGTGCGCCGCGACCGGGCCGACTGGGCGCGCTCGCAGGGGGCGACCGTGCTTGCGGACATTTCCACGCTGCGCGCTTCGCTGAACGTCGACCTGTCCGCACGCGGCGCCCTCGCCGACCCGTCTGCTCGCCATACCGCGTTCGACCGTGGCCTCGCCTACCGCATCTACAGGACGATCGTGCCCGACCGGCTGGAGAAGAGGCTCGTCGGCAGCCAGAGCTGGATCGTGGCGCCGGGCGGTCCGCTGGCCAGCCTGCCCTTTGCGGCACTGGTGACCCGTCCACCCCAAGGCAAGGACGGAGAGGTCGCGGCGCTCCGCAGGACGCCATGGCTGATCCGCCGCGCGGCGCTGACGCAGATTCCGGCGGTTTCCGGCCTTGGCGCCGAAGCGCTGTCGGCGAAGCCGGGCGAGCGCTTCGTCGGCATCGGCGCGCCTCTGCTCGACGGCAAGGCAGCACCCGGCGAGATCCGCAGCTTCTATCGCGGCGGCGCGATCAATCGCGAGGCACTGGCGGCGCTGGCGCCGCTGCCACAGGCCGAGCGCGAACTGAACCGTATGCGCGAAGCGCTCCGCCTCCAGCCTGCCCTGCTGATCGGTGCTGCGGCCACCGAAACCGCGGTGAAGCGAGAGGATTTGCGCAACATCCGCGTCCTCGCCTTTGCCACCCATGGGCTCGTCGCCGGAGCGGTGGACCGCAGTTCGGAGCCCGGGCTGGTGCTGACCCCACCGACGCGCCCCGATGGCACCGACGACGGCCTGCTGACCGCCTCCGAAATCGCCGCGCTCGACATCGACGCGGACTGGGTGGTGCTGTCCGCCTGCAACACCGCCGCTGGCTCGAGCAGCTCCGCCCCGGCGCTCTCCGGACTCGCACGCGCTTTCCTCTACGCTGGCGGGCGTTCGCTTCTGGTGAGCCACTGGGCAGTACGCGACGACGTCGCAGCCCGACTGACCGTAGAGACGGCGCAGCTGGCCAGCCGGGGACAGAGCCGGGCACAGGCCTTACGCCGCGCGATGCTCGACCTGATCGCCGATCGATCGCAGGCGGACGGCGCCGATCCCTCCGTATGGGCACCGTTCATCCTGGTCTCCAGCCGCTGAGGCCAGTTACCGGAAGGGAAAAGCGGCGCCGGACTGCCAGGCCCGGCGCCGCTTCCCGAAGGAGCAGGTGGTGGGAGTGCCTGCCCCAGCGAGCCTATTTGCCGAAGGCGGCGGCGCCGGTGACCGTGGTGCTTGTTCCCGGTGCGTAGACCTGGAAGCTCAGGCCCAAATGGCTGGCACCAGGACCGGCGAGAAAGCCTGTGATATTCGCTTCGCAGCTACCGCCCGTGCACACCGGCCCGCCCGGTGCGACGGACAGGCCGTAGGCGGAGAAGTTCATGCCGCTGCCGACGCTCATCTGGCTGCGCGTCGGATCGGTCACGCCGCCTGTGGTCGCCACCGCATAGCTGTGTCCGCCGATACCAACCTGAAGATCGACCCCAACTTTGGGCGTAGAACCGAAGGCGACCGCAGCGCTGCCGCTCAGCGTTCCGGGTTCCAGCGAGCCGTCGTTGATCGTCGGCCGCGTCGCTCCAACCAGGGCGTAGTTGGCCGTGCCACTCGTGGGCAGGTCCGTCGCGGGCGTACCATGGACGAGGTGCAGCCCCTGCCGTTCGGTGCGGGTCACCGGCGGATTACCGAAATATGTCCCGGCCGTCGTTCCTCCAGCCCAGCGGGTCCAGCCGATAACGCCGGCGACGCTGCCCGTCTCGAAGGCTTTGTTCGTGCCGATCTCGGGCGACTCTCCGGTCGGATTGACGGTCCAAACATATTTCAGGAGTTGCCCGTTATCGCCGAGCGTAGTGCGGCTTTCGTCGCGCGCGTCGATCCCGATCACGTCCCCCGCATAAGCGACCATCTGGCCCGACAGCTCGTTGCCCGTGACCGGGGTGGTCGGCGTCACCGGCCCAGTCGGAGCCCCAGGCGTCGTCGGTATCGTCGGCAGGGTCAGCGTCAACCCCGCCAGAATCGAAGCCACCGCATCCAGTGTCCCCGTCTGCGCCAGCAGATCTAAGGCGTTGCGGATCAGCTGGACGGTCGCCTGCGGCACGCCGGCGAACAGGCCATTGTCGATCGCCTGGTTCAGATATTGGCGGATCAGGTCAGCCGAGATGCCCGCATAAGCATTGGGATTTCCGCCTCCGCGCAGAAACTCGATATAGGCCTGCAGGATCGAAGCATATTCGGGCAGCACGACCGTACCACCGCCGGTACCGCCACCATTTCCGCCACTTCCTCCGCCATTGCCACCCGTCGTCGGCGGCACGAACACGCCAGTGCCGCCATTGGCGAGAAACTGCGCATAGGCGTCGAAGATCGCACGGTTGGACTGGCCGATCAGATCGACCAGACCACTCGACTGGAGGAAGGTGAAGTAGGCGTTGATCACCTCCTGGCTGGCGCCGGTGAACTCGGCCGGCGCCCCTCCGGCGCGGATGAAGTCGATATAGGCGTTGACCAGATCGGTGTAGCTGTCGACGAAGCCGTCCGCGCCGCCGCCCGTCGACAGGAAGTTCAGATAGGCGCTCGCAAGCGCGGCATTCTGCTCCGACAGGCCCTGCAGCGCGCCGGTCGTCGACAGATAGTTGAGATAGGCGTTCACCGCCTGCTGGTTCGCTCCCTCGAAGCTCGATGGCGATGCGCCGCTGCGGATCAGGTCGATATATTGGTTGATCAACGCAGCGTAGGTCGCCTTGAACTGGTCCGCCGCGCCGCCATCGGCGAGGAAGCCAAGATAGGCCTGGATGATACCGGGCTCGGCCCCGACGAAGGCGCGGGCGCCATACGCCTCCTGCAGTTGCGCAGCGAAGCCGACCAAAGTCGCCACATCGCCTGCCGGGAAGGCGGGGACCGCCGGATTGGCGGCGGCCGCCTCGACATTTCGGGCCGCCTGGACGACGTCGCCCGACGCTCCGACGGCTGCCAGCGCCTCACCCAGATTGACCGGGATACCGGCTGCGGCGGCCTTTGCGGTATCGCCGGCCGGCTCTGCATCAGCCGATGCCGAAGCCGGCGCTGCCGGTACCGCATCGGCCCTGTTGGCGAAGACGCGATCCGCACCCCGGCCAGCCTCTGCCTGCCACGCCGAACCGACGCTGTATATCTGCCGCTGCCCACCGCTGGTGATGGCGACGCTGCCGCCGAGCGTATGGCCTGTGAAGCTGTTGCCCTGAACGGTGAAGGAGCCCGAAGGGTTGCTGCCAGCGAGCCGCGCCGTCGCGCCGCCCGGCAGCATGATCGTCGTGTCGATCGCACCGCGCGGCGCCGCCACGGTAACATTGCCCGACAGGATCGAGACGGCATTGCCGTCGACCTTCACCGAAGCTGCGCCGACCAGCGACACGATCGCGCCGCTGTCGGTCATGATCTGGGTCGTGCCGCCCGAGGTGCGGATTTCCTGGCCATTGCCGGCTTCCGTGCCGACCAGAGCCGGATCATCGGCGAAGAGGATCTTGCCGGCCGTTGCGGGTGCAGACACCGCTAGAGCCGAAACGGAGGCCAGCAGGACCAGCGGCAGACGCGAAATGCTATGGATGTTCGTCATGGTCAGTTCCCCCGGAACTCGACGCGGACGCCCATGCTGGCGGTCCAACGCTCGAAATCATACAGGCCGATGTTGCTGAAATTGCGGGAATAGGTGACCCGCGGACGCAGATAGACCGACTTGGCGACGAGATATTTCAACCCCACGGAGGCATCGATCTGCTCGTCCCGCCGCTTGCGCAGGAACAGCGGATCGGGATCGTCATAGCGGCGCAGTTCGCCGGAAATGCCGCCGACCAGATTCAGGCTGGGCGCGATCGAATATTCGAAGCCCAGATTGGCGTTGACGAACCCGTTGGAAAAATTGTCCCCGCCCGCGCGCCGGGCCTCTTCTTTGCCGCCCGCGATGCTGGCGACGATCGTGCGGTCCGCATAGGAAGCCGCCAGCGCATAGCGATCGACGTCGCGGAGCCGGTCGTTGACATAATCGAACCGGAACAGTTGCGCGCCCAGACTTAGCGCCGCGCCATTGCCCAGCAGATGGGTATATTGACCGATGGCGCCATAGGCATTGCGAAAGCCGTCGCTGCCCAGCCAGAATTTCTGCACCTGCCCCGACAGTGACACCACGTCGCGGCTGGCGAAGCTGTATGACCCGCCAAGCGTGCCCGTCAGGCTGGCCTGATCGAAACGGCTGTCCCCGACATTGTCGCGCCAGGTGCCCAGCACGCTGCCGAAAACCCGCATTTGCCGGCTGGCCGGCGTCGCGATGCTGAGGCCGCCCTGCGTTTCATAGAAGGGCTTGTCGATCCGCCGTGCCGCACCGCCCAGCTGCCCCGGGCCCAGGCCCGCGAACAGGGGAATGGTGATGTTGGTCAGGCTGGTGGCGCTGTTGATGTTGCTGTCATAGCCTCCGGACAGGTCGAGAAAGCCGGAGACGTCGGTGCCGCCTCCCGCCACTTCCCGGTCGTAGCGGCGGACGATGCTGTCGAAGCGCTGCCGCACCGGATCAGGCAGGGTCGGATCCTGCACCACAGTGCTGAACTGGGCACGCGCCGTATCGACGTCACCCGACAGTGCATAGGACCGCGCAAGCTCCGCGCGCGCCTGGCTATTGCCTGGCTGCACCGCCAGGACGCGCTGGAAAGCGAGGATCGCCTCGCCCGTCCTGCCGCTGTCGGCCGCTGCCAGTCCGAGCGCATAATTATAGTCGGCATCCTGCGCCCGGCTGGCAAGCAGGGGCGCGAGCAGGTCGTAGGCCTCAGCGGCCCTGCCCTGCTTCTGCAAGGCCACGGCCCGCGTCAGCACCTCGTCCATCGCGGCCCAGGCCGGTGCGGAAGCCAGCACGACGGCCAAGGCCGCGCCCGCTTTGAAACATATGCTACGTATCACGGTAACTCCCCTGATTTCCCCTACGGCGATGTGCCACGGAGCAGAGGCATTCCCGACTGACGTTTCCTGACATGAACTGGCGGCAACCGGCGCCGCACGGTAGATGATGCGGGAGATGGTCACGATCTTCCGCCTCGCGCTTCTGCTCGCCCTGCCCGTGGCGATGACCCAGCCGATCGAACGGGCGGATGCCCGCGTGCGGGCCGTGCTGGTGGGCGCGTCGGACTTCGCCGAACCGGAACTGCGACGCTTCTCCCTGCCCGGAGCCGCACGCGACGCGGAGCGAATGGCAGACGCGCTCCGCCCATTCGAAATTTCGGCTGGCGACATGACGGTTCTGACCGGACGGGCAGCCACAGCCGATGCTATCCGAGCGGCACTCGACGCTTTGGCTCGACGCTCGACACGTGGCGATCGTGCGATCATTTTCCTGTCCGGCCACGGCACGCAGGCTCCGGTTTCAACGGACGACGGACTCGAACCCGACGGGCTGGATGAGTGGTTCCTTGCGTCGGACGCAGGTCGTTGGGACACCCGGTCGCAGTCGCTGCCCGGAGGACTGAAAGATGACGAGATCGGCCTCCGCGTGCGTGCGATGCGGGCAGACGGAGTCGACGTCTGGATAATGATCGACAGCTGCACCGGCGGCGGCCTGTTCCGTGGCTCCCGGGCTACCCCGAAAAGCATCGACGCCAGCATATTGGGAATCGTCCTGCCACCACCCAACCGAGGTGCGATCGACACGAGCGGTTTCGTCGATGCGGGGCTCGCGGGGGGCGGCAGACTGGTGGCCTTTGCGGCAGCGGCACCGGGACAGATCGCCTGGGACTATGGTGACGGCGGGCGGTTCACCACCGCGCTCGCCGCGGCGCTCACCGACCGCCCCTCGAGCTTTGCCGCTCTTGCCGCGCGCAGCGGGCCGGTCGCGATTCCCTGGACAGCGGGCGATCTTTCCGCCCCCTTTCTGTTCGATGGTCAATCACCCGATCTGCTCGGGCTGATCCGCGGCCTCCCTCCCCTGCCATTCGCGACCCGTCTCTCGATCGACGATGCCGGCGCCTGCAAAAAGCGGAGCAGTGGCAGCGATCGAAGGTCGCCCGATGCGAGCACGACGATCACGCTGGGCCATTGCGACCATGTTCGGGTCGACTTCGGCGAGCCGGTAACCCCCTTGCGCCTGGAAGCCTGGTACCGGGATGCGAGCGGAAGCTATGCAAGCCTCTCCCCACCGGCGGGGCTGCTGGTGGTCCCCGGCCGCTGGGCCAATGTGGGCTTCACCTTCGTTACCCACGACCCCGTAAGCGGCAGTCCCTTGCCCCGCGGCGAAGAGGTCCTGATCCTCCTTGTGCGCGACGGGTCGGGGGCAGCGATAGCAGGCGACCTCATGCGCTTTCAGGCGAAGTGAGGTATGATCTAGCGGCAATTCTGTCACATCTAGCCACCAGGTGATCGTTTCGTCGCTGAAATTGGTTGCGCCGGCGTGCATGTCCGGCGATGGACAGTGAACGAGTGCGGGGGCATTCCTGATCGTGTACAGATGGGGCGACGGCAGTAGTCGGCGGGAGGCAATCGGTGCGCTTCTTGGCGCTGCTGGCTATTTCCTGCTGGCTTGGGGATCGACCGCCCTGACCAGCGGTGCATATGCCTTCGCTGTCCTGTGGCCGGCAAACGCACTGCTGCTGGCCTTGCTTATCCCGGTTTCGCCGAATCGCTGGCCGATCTTTCTAGCGCCTGCTTTCTTGGCGAACATGCTGGCGAACCAGTTCGCCTTCGGTACCGTCGTCGGCGCCTCGCTCTATGCCATGGCAAATCTGATCGAAGTGGCAATCGCCGCGCTGATCCTACGCCGGTCGAACACCGGGGCCGATCCCTTCACCGACGTGCGGACGATGCTGATTTTCATACTGCTCGGCGGCATCGGGCCCGTCTTTGGCGCGCTGGTCGGAGCGCTGACCGCCAACGCCTTATATGGGACAGGCTTCTGGATCGCCTTGCGCAACTGGTATCTTGCCGATGCCACCGGGCTGATCCTGTTCACGCCGCTGTTCGTCGGCATCGGCTCCGGCGCCCTCTGGCGCTGGTATGACGCACTGGGACGCCGCGGCCGCATGGAGGCGGTCCTCATCTTGCTGATCGTTGGATTCGTGGCGCTGGTCGTTTTCCGACACGCACGCAATCCCATGCTGTTCGTAATGGGCGCACCGCTGCTCCTCGCCACCTTCCGTCTCGGCCCATTTGGAACGAAAATCTCGTTCCTCCTGTTTGCGGTCCTGGCAATCGATCTGACGATGTCGGGCGAAGGGCCTATCGCGAAGGCGTATCGCGACCCTCTGGAGCGCGCGACCTACCTGCAAATCTACCTTGCCCTGATGCTCCTCATGACACTTCCGGTCGCGGCCGATCTCAACGCAAGGCGCCTCTTGGCGCGGCGGCTCCAGGAAAGCGAGGCCAGCCTGCGCCTCCTGGCGTCCAGTTCGGCGGACATGCTCGTGCGCCTGGATCATCGCGGCCGTTGCGTTCAGGCGTCGGGCAACTCGGCGCTTCTGCCCGTTCGGCACGGCACCGATCTGCTCGGCAACAGGCTTGCCGATCTGGCAGAGCATGCAGACGCACCGCATGTCGAGGCCAGTTTTTCCGCTGCCTTCGTGAATCCGGGAGAAGTCTCCCGCTGCGAATTCCGTCCCCTCGGCCGGCCGACCGAATATCTCGAATGCACGATGCGTGCACTGATCGATGGCGAAGGGCACTCCTATGGAGTGGTCGGAGCAATCCGCGACGTCTCCCTGCGCAAAGCACGTGAGCAGAGCCTGGCTCTGGCCGCCTCGACCGACAGCCTGACGGGCGCGCTCAATCACGCGGCTTTCATGTGTCATCTCGACCGGCTTCTCGCGGCGCTGTCGTCGCCCAACCTTGCCCTGCTGATGATCGACGTCGACCGGTTCAAGAAGGTGAACGACAGCTTCGGGCATCTCGCGGGCGACCGGGTCCTCGTCGAACTTCACGACCGGCTGAGGACGCTGCTGCGCGATCATGACGTGATCGGCCGCCTGGGCGGGGACGAACTGGCGATCATCCTCGACGGGACCTCCCCGGAATTGGCAATGTCCATCGCGGATGCGCTGCGAATAGCGGTCTCGCGCAATCCAGTGGTGCTTCCGGATGGCGACACACTCATCATGTCGCTGAGTTGTGGCATTGCGCAGGCGCGGCCGGGAATGACGCGCCATGAGCTGATCAAGCGCGCGGACGAGGCCCTCTACATAGCCAAGAACAACGGCCGCGACTGTGTCGCGACGCACGCGCCATGAGGCGATGCTGCCTGTTTGGTCAGTTGCTCAGCACCACTACGCGCGTCGGAACGCGCCCCGCATTGGCGAGCGAAACACGATAGCGACCCGCCGTCGGCGGCGACCACCGGCAAAGGGGATAATGGCTGTCCCCCTTCTGGTCGCAGATCGGCCGTCCCCGGCCGTCGACGACACGCAGGTGAAGTCCGGCATCGCCGTCGCCGATAGCCGAGACCAGTGCCGTCTCGGCGCCGCGCGCCTCGACCGTCCAGCGGATCGTCCCACCCGGCGCCAGCATCTCGCGGAACTGCAAGGGCCCACTGCCCCAGCTTCCGCCGATGATCCCCTTCGGACGCGCGCGACGAAGTCGGTCCGCCTCTTCTGCTATGCGCGTGTCCATGGGCGCCATGAGACGCGCCTCCTCGCTAAGCGCCGCCACCTCGGGCGAGGCATCGGGCAAAGCCTCGCTCACTGCCAAGCTGCCGTTGTGCAGCACCGCGTTGCGCACGCCACTCGCCGCGATCAGCCGCGCTGCCGCAAGCATCAGGTCCGCATCATGACTCCGCCGTGCGACCTCGGCGAGACGGAAGCCGAGGGTGGCATCCTCGATCGACGAGGGCCCGGCAGCGGCGGCCGAAAGCAGGCAGACAAGGGCAGCGAGAGCCTTCATGGTTCCGGTCTATCCGTCCGATGGAAATGGTGCCAGCATGGACGTCTGAATTTATCTGACGCTGCGGCTTCTAGCGCTTTCCTTTCTCGTGTCGGTGCGCATGATGAGGCCATGGGGCAGGAAGACGAAAAGGGCATCGAGCAGACATTCCGTCGTCTGTTCCTCGGACGAAACGCGCTGATCCTCGAGGATGAGGAGGAAGTGGCCGAACTTCTGGCGACGGCCTTGCGCAAGGCGGGCTTCGAAAGCGTCGAGGTGACCGGCAACGGCCTTGAGGCAATCGAACTGGCAAAAGGACGAAGCTTCGACATCTTGATTCTCGATCGCCAGACACCCGGGCTGGACGGCCTGGGCGCGCTCGAGAAGATCCGAGAGGGTACGGGCCAGTCGATGCGCGCACCTGCGCTGTTTCTGACAGCGCTGGGATCCGAGCGCCACCGGGTCGAGGGTCTGGCCGGCGGGGGCGACGACTATGCCGTCAAGCCGCTGTCCGAGATTGAATTGCTCGCCCGTCTTGCAGCACTGCTCCGCCGCAGAGCATGGGACGCAGGTCCGGCAGCAGAGCAGGAAGCACTTTCGTGCGGTCCGCTTCACATCGACCCCGGCAGCATGACGGCTTCGCTGTGCTGCACGCAACTCGACCTGACAGCTCGCGAATTCGCAATTCTTACCCTGCTCGCCCGTAATGTGGGGCTGCCCGTGACTCGCTCGATGCTGTGGTCGACCTGTTGGTCCACCTATAATTTCGTGCCCGCCAACTTCGCCAATACGATCGACGTCCACGTCTCGCGGTTGCGGCGTAAGCTGGACGCCGCAGCCAGCTGCGTGCCAGCGCATCTCAATCCGTTGATCGTCGCGGTTCGCAGTCAGGGATTGATGCTGCGGCGTCTGGACGAAGTCGCTTGAGAACGTTGCTGCTACCGGCCAAGACCGCGCTGCTTCTCGCTGTATTTTCCGGGCTGGCGCTCGCACTCAGCGTCGCCGCCTTGTTCATGGTCGATCGCGATGCACGCCGGGTCGCCGCCGCCGAGGCCGCGCGCTACGATTTCGAGGCGCTGGCGGAGAAGCTGCCCGGCGTGTTGGACGATCCAGCCGCAGCGCCTTTGCTCGCAGCCGCCGTTCGGGAGGTCGGGCGCTACGCCGCGCGGACCGGTCAGCCCCGCATCCTCCTCTACCGCGACCCCCATGGCCGGGTGAGCGGCAGCAGCACGGCCTGGCCCAGGTTGCGCGCGTGGCGGGACGGATATGCAATAGGCAGCTCAGGCCCGGAAACCGACATCGTCGCGCTCGTCCGGCCGCTCCCCCAGGGTGCGAGCCTTCTCTTCGCAAGACCCGTAGATTCCGCCAGCGCCTTGCGCCGGTCGCTCGGCCTGTGGGGCGGCGGTATCGTGCTGCTGCTCACCGGACTTTCCGTGGTCACCGCGCTCGTCGTGGGCGGGCAGACCGCCGCCCGGATCCGCCGGCTGAACGAGGTCTGCGACCGCGTCGCCGAAGGAGATGTCGGGCAAAGGATAGCGGAGCTGGGCCCCGCCGACGAAATCGGAATTCTCGCGCGCCACATGAACGGCATGCTCGCGGAACTGGAGCGCCGTATCCACGGCCTGCGGGCAGCATCGGACCATATCGCCCACGATCTGCGCACGCCCCTGGCCAGGGTTCGGGCACGCCTCTCGACGATGGAGAATTCGGCTGACGAGGAGGTCTCCCTGCAGGCCAGCCGGGCGGCGGAGGAACTCGAACGGCTGATGGCGGCGTTCAACGCGCTGCTTGAGCTGCGGGAGATAGAAGCCGATGTCGGCACCCCGGCGACGGCATTCGACGTGGCCGAGGCCATCGAAACGGCGGTCGATCTCTACGAGGCTGTGGCCGAGGACGAAAAGAATGTCCGGATCGAACGCGACATACGGGTGGCGACATTTGTTGGGGACCGCGAATTGCTCGTCAGGGCGCTGGCCAATCTCGTCGACAACGCGCTCAAGGTTTCGCCGCCCCAGGGCGTCATTCATATCGCTGCGCGCTCTCACATAATGGAAGGAGAAGCCGCACTGGAACTGTCGGTCTCCGACGATGGTCCAGGCTTCACGACTCTGCCCGCCGAAGCGGACGGAGCGAGATCGACCCTCGGCGGACATGGGCTGGGCCTGGTGATCGTGCGGGCGATCGCCGAACGTCACCGGGGTACCGTCACGGTCGGCGCCGGCGAGACGGGTGCTCGCGTCACGCTCATGCTCAGGGCCCCGCGCCTCCTGATCGCGAACGTCTGAGCCGCCACATTCGCACCCGGCCCCGCCGGGACATGCTCGCCGACACTGGCCTTTGCGGGCAGCACCCGCTATCGGGCGCCCAACCGAACAAGTCTGGAATCGATATGGGTTTTCGCTGTGGCATCGTTGGCCTGCCGAACGTCGGCAAGTCCACCCTCTTCAACGCTCTGACCGAGACCGCGGCAGCGCAGGCGGCCAATTATCCCTTCTGTACGATCGAGCCCAATATCGGGCAGGTCGCTGTGCCCGATCCGCGTCTGTACGAAATCGCGAAGATCGGTGGATCCGCCAAGATCATCGAGACCCAGCTCGCCTTCGTCGACATCGCCGGCCTCGTCCGCGGCGCGTCGAAGGGCGAAGGCCTCGGCAACCAGTTCCTCGCCAACATCCGTGAAGTCGACGCCATCGTCCACGTCCTGCGCTGTTTCGAGGATGGCGACGTGACCCATGTCGAGGGCAAGGTCGACCCGATCGCCGACGCGGAGACGGTCGAGACCGAATTGATGCTCTCCGATCTCGAAAGCCTCGAAAAGCGCGTCCCCAATCTCGCCAAGAAGGCGGCGCAGGGCGACAAGGAGTCGAAGGCGGCCGCATCCGTGCTCGGGCAGGCGCTCGAGCTGCTTCGCGAGGGCAAGCCCGCCCGCCTGACCGAGCCGAAGGACGAGGACGAAGCCCGCCTCTTCGCCCAGGCGCAGCTGCTGACCGCCAAGCCGGTGCTCTATGTGTGCAACGTCGACGAAGGTGCTGCCGCCGACGGCAATGCGCTGTCCGCCCGGGTATTCGAAAAGGCCAAGGCCGAAGGCGCCAAGGCCGTGATCGTCTCGGCCGCGATAGAATCCGAGATCGTGACGCTCGATCCTGCCGACCGGGCGGACTTTCTCTCCGATCTCGGCCTCGCCGAAACCGGCCTCGCCCGCGTCATTCGCGCGGGATATGAACTGCTCGACCTGATCACCTTCTTCACCGTGGGTCCGAAGGAAGCACGCGCCTGGACGGTCGAGAAGGGGTCCAAGGCACCGCAGGCAGCCGGCGCCATTCACAGCGACTTCGAGCGCGGCTTCATCCGCGCCGAAACCATGGCATTCAAGGACTATGTCGCCCTGGGCGGCGAAGCTGCGGCCCGCGAGGCCGGCAAGCTCCGCTCCGAAGGCAAGGACTATGTCGTGCAGGACGGCGACATCATGCTGTTCCGCTTCAACGTCTGAGCCACGCGGTAGCTGGAACGAAATCAACAGGGCGGCGCGCCACGCAGCGGCCGATCTTCGGGGACAGGGCATGCGATATTTCGAGGATTTCGAGATCGGACGGGTCGACCGCTTCGGCGCCTATCCGGTGCAGCGCGAAGAGGTGATCGACTTTGCCTCCAAGTTCGATCCGCAGCCCTTCCACCTGGATGACGAGGCCGCCGCCGCCTCTCCGATCTTCGGCCGCCTCGCTGCCAGCGGCTGGCACACCTGTTCGATGGTCATGCGGATGCTGACCGACGAATGGATGGAAGACGGGCATTTCTCGCTGGGCGGCACCGGTGTGGACGAGTTGCGCTGGACCCGCCCGGTCTATCCGGGCGACATATTGACGGTGGAGAGCGAGGTGTTGTCCAAGTCGATTCCGCGCTCACGTCCATCCATGGGCTTCATCAACTTCCGGCTGACGATCTTCAATCAGAAGGACGAGATCGTGATGACGATGAAGGTCACCAACATCCAGCCGCTGCGCCCGGCGGCCTGACGTAGCTCAGCCGAACAAGCGGGGCGCCAGAGTCGCCAGCCTTGCTCGGCTGAGCGCCGGCCAGCTCTCCCTGGCGGTGATGACCGCGCCGTCGAGGGCGTGGTCGCAACCCTGTGGGCAGCCCCGGCCGCCATGGGTTCGCGCAGCGACCGCCTCCACCAGCGCCTGGGCGCGCGCGACATTTGCGTTCATGGTGGACAGCACGCTCGCGACATCGACCTCGCTGTCCGACCAGGCGTCGAAGTCGGTCACCATCGCGACGCTCGCGTAGCAGAGCTCCGCCTCCCGCGCGAGGCGCGCCTCCGGCAGGCCGGTCATCCCGACGACATCGCAGCCCCATTGGCGGTGCAGCAAGGATTCCGCGCGGGTCGAGAATTGAGGTCCCTCGATCACGAGCATCGTGCCTCCGATCCGATGCGCGCCCTGCTGTGCTGTCAGCACTTCCTCCACGGTGGCGCCGAGCCGGCCGCAGGTCGGTCGCGCAAAAGCCACATGGGCGACGATGCCATCGCCGAAAAAGCTGCGCCCGCCCCGCACGGTGCGGTCGACATATTGGTCGACGAGCACGAAGGTGCCGGGCGGCACCGCTTCGTGAAAGCCGCCAACGGCGGATACCGCCAGAATCTCCGAGCAGCCGACCGCTTTCAGCGCCCCAATATTGGCCCGATAGTTGACCTCGCCCGGCGCGAGGCGGTGGCCGCGCCCATGTCGCGGCAGGAAGGCAACCTCGCGCCCGCCCAGTTCACCCATCAGCAGCGCATCGGAAGCCGCGCCCCAAGGGGTCTCAACCTCGATCCACTCGCCGTCGTAAAGCCCTGGCATGCGGTAGAGCCCGCTGCCCCCGATCAATCCCAACCGCCCCTGCTTGCGCATCATGCTCTCCACATATGAAAAGGGGCCGCCCGGTACTCCGGACGACCCCCTGTCATCTCGTCAGGTCAGGCTCAGTGCTTGATGCCGGCCCAGACGTTCCGATAGGCCATGAAGGCGAGGGCCGTGGCAATCAGCAGGAAGCCGATCACGGTCCAACCGAGCGCATGGCGATTTTCCAGCTTCGGTTCCGCCGTCCAGATCAGGAAGGCCGAAACGTCCTTCGACATCTGGTCGATCGTCGCCGGGGTGCCATCGGCATAGGTTACCTGACCATCAGCCGCGAGCGGCGCGGGCATGGCGATGTTCAGATTGGCGAAATAGGGGTTGAAGTGAAGACCTTCCGGGGTCTTCGCTTCGGGGAACTCCTTGAGCAGTTCCACGCCCTTCTCGTTCTTGAACGTCGCCTGATCGGTGTAGCCGGTCAGCAGCGAGTAAACATAGGCACCGCCGTCATGGCGAGCCTTCGTCATCAGCGACAGATCCGGCGGCAACGCATTGTTGTTGGCGGCGCGCGCGGCGACTTCGTTCGCGTAGGGCGACGGGAACTTGTCGGCCGGGGTGGCCTTGCGAGTCGCGGGTTCACCGGTCTCCGGGTTGATCGAGGGAACCTCGGTCGCCCAGTTCTTGGCGATGGCCTTCACCTCGGCCGCGGTGAAGCCAATGTGCTCGAGGTCACGGAACGCCACCTGGTTGAGCGAGTGACAAGCCGAGCAGACTTCCTTGTAGACCTGGAAGCCGCGCTGCAGCTGCTGACGGTCGAACTTGCCGAGCGGCCCGTCCGAAGCAAAGGAAACATGCTTCGGATGCAGATGGAACTCATGCTCGACGGTTTTGGCCGGCGGCTCGCTGATGAAGGCGATTGCACCCATCACCAGCGAGAAGAGCAGGACGAAGACGAAGCCAGCGCCTGCGAAGAATGCAATGGGACGAACCATGGTTTCTATATCCCCTTAGGCCTGGGTGCTCGTCGCGAGGGTAGCCCCGCTCTTGCCCTCGAGAACCGCCTCCGTGATCGAGTTCGGCAGCGGGAGCGGACGCTCCATCTTCGAAACGATCGGCAGGATGATCAGGAAGTGCGCGAAGTAATAGGCCGACGCGAGCTGACTGATCATGACGTAGGGCTCCTCAGCCGGCGAACCGCCGCAATAGCCGAGGACCAGCACGTCGATCACCAGCAGCCAGAAGAACTTCTTGAACGCCGGGCGGTAGTTGCCCGAGCGGACCGGCGACTTGTCGAGCCACGGCAGGAAGAACAGCAGGATGATCGCGCCGAACATGGCGACGACGCCCCACAGCTTGGCCGGAAGGATGAAATCGACGGTGAAGGCGCGCAGGATCGCGTAGAACGGCCAGAAATACCATTCCGGAACGATGTGCGCCGGCGTCGAGAGCGGGTTGGCCGGGATGTAGTTATCCGGGTGACCGAGGAAGTTCGGCGCGAAAAACAGCACCGAGCAATAGACGATCAGGAACACGCCCAGGCCGAAACCGTCCTTGGCCGTGTAATATGGATGGAACGGAACCGTGTCCTGCGGACCCTTAACATCGATGCCGGTCGGGTTGTTGGAACCCGGGATGTGCAGCGCCCAGATGTGCAGGATGATGACACCTGCGATCACGAACGGCAGCAGATAATGCAGCGAGAAGAAGCGGTTCAGCGCGGCGTTGTCCGGGGCGAAGCCGCCCAGCAGCCAGGTCTGGATCGGCGTGCCGACGACCGGGATGGCCGAGAACAGACCGGTGATCACCTTCGCGCCCCAGAAGCTCATCTGGCCCCAGGGAAGGACATAGCCCATGAAGGCCGTGGCCATCATCAGCAGGAAGATCACGAGGCCGAGGAGCCACACCATCTCGCGCGGGGCCTTGTACGACCCGTAATAGAGGCCGCGGAAGATGTGGAGATAGACCACGATGAAGAAGAAGCTCGCGCCGTTGGCGTGCGCGTAGCGCAGCATCCAGCCCGAGTTCACGTCACGCATGATATGTTCGACCGAGTCGAACGCGACGAGGCCGTTGGCCGCATAGTGCATCGCCAAAACGATGCCCGTGACCAGCTGGATCGTCAGCGCGACGCCCGCGAGGACGCCGAAATTCCAGAAGTAGTTCAGGTTCCGGGGAACCGGATATCCACCACCGACGGCGTTGTACACGAAGCGCGGGAGCGGAAGGCGGCTGTCCAGCCACTTCATCACCGGATTCTTCGGCTCGTAATGATTTGCCCAGGGAAAGCTCATATCTCTCTTCCTCAGCCGACTTGGACGACGGTGTCGGATTTGAAGGCGTATTTCGGCACTTCGAGATTCTTCGGTGCCGGGCCTTTGCGAATGCGCGCAGCGGTGTCGTAATGCGACCCGTGACAGGGGCAGAAATAGCCGCCGAACTCACCCTTGACCTCGCCCTCGCCGGCACCCAGCGGAACGCAGCCGAGATGGGTGCAGACACCCATCGTGATCAGCCACTGCTTCTTGCCATCGACGGTGCGCTGCTCGAGCGTCTGCGGATCGCGCAGCGAGCTCGGGTCGACCTTGTCGGCCTGCGCGATCTCGGCGGCCGTCAGATGACGGACGAACAGCGGCTGCTTGCGGAAGATGGTCTTGATCGCCTGACCTTCCTGGATCGCCGACAGATCGACCTCGATCGACGCCAGCGCCAGAACGTCGGCGGAAGGATTCATCTGGTTGATGAGCGGGATCAGTACTGTCGCGGCGCCCACGCCCGCAAAACTGACCGCTGCCACGTTGATGAAGTCGCGGCGACGGACGCCGTCCCCTGCCTCTTCACCGGGCTTTTCAATAGTTTCGAGCGTCGCCATTCCGGAACCCTTGCGCTGCCACGATATCAGACACATGCGTCCCAGGGTTCGAGCCGACAGCTTTTTGCCCCCTGCGCATGCGCAACCGCCCGCGAAAATCCCCGGCGGCTGCGCGCTGATAGCGCCGGTTCGGCGGCTTTGCCAATCCCATTTTCCGTTTATTGGCGCATCGGCAAGCATTCGTTACTCTGCAAAGTCATGCGCATAGCCCTCTACCAGCCCGATATTGCGGGAAATGTCGGTACGATTCTGCGACTTGCGGCCTGTGTCGGCGTGCCGGTCGACATCATCGAGCCCTGCGGATTCGCCTTTTCCGAGAGGGGGTTGCGACGCGCTGGCATGGACTATGCCGACGGCGTCGAAACGGCGCGTCATGCCGACTGGCCAGATTTCGAGGCGCAGCTTCCGGGACGGCTCGTGCTGCTGTCGACCAAGGCGGCAGTTCCCCTTTGGGAAGCAGTCTTCTCCGCCGACGATACACTCTTGTTCGGCTCGGAAGGCGCAGGCGTGCCTGAAGACATCCACGACCGCGCCGATCTGCGGATCCGGATTCCCATGCGACCGGGATTCCGATCCTTGAATGTCGCGGTTTCGGCTGGCATCGCGCTGGCTGAAGCTTTGAGACAGACCGGAGGATGGCCCCAATGACGCTGCAACTCGATCCGCAGCAGAGCGCTGCGCGCAGCTGGTTCGAATCGTTGCGCGACCGCATCTGCGCCACCTTCGAGGCGATCGAGGCCGAAGCCGGAAGCGACGCGCGGTTCGGCTACACGCCGTGGAACCGCGACAATGATCCGGAAGGCCGGGGCGGTGGCGGCGTGCGCGGGCTGATGAAGGGCAAGGTCTTCGAGAAAGTCGGGGTCAATGTCTCTACCGTCGGGGGCTCCTTCGCGCCCGACTTCGCCAGCACGATCCACGGCGCCGGGGAAGAGAATCCGGACTTCTTTGCGACCGGCATCAGCCTGGTCGCGCATATGGCCAATCCGCATGTTCCGGCCGTCCACATGAACACGCGCTTCCTTGCGACCACCAAGCGCTGGTTCGGGGGCGGTGCAGACCTCAATCCGCCCATTCCCTATGACGAGGACACGGTGGCCTTTCACGCCAGACTGAAGGCTGCCTGCGACCTCCATGGCGCCGACTATTATGATCGCTTCAAGGCGTGGGCGGACGAGTATTTCTGGATCCCGCACCGGCAGGTCCATCGCGGCGTGGGCGGCATCTTCTACGATCATCTCGAATGCGCCGACGACGCGGGGTTCGAGGCGAGCTTTGCCTTCACCCGCGATGTGGGCGAAGCGTTTCTCGACATCTTCCCCCGAATCGTGCGCAGCCGGATGACGATGACAGCCGACGCCGAGGACGTTCGGCGGATGATGAACTTCCGCGGGCGCTATGCCGAGTTCAATCTCGTCTATGACCGGGGCACGCTGTTCGGGCTGAAGACGGGCGGGAACATCGATGCGATATTGATGAGTCTGCCGCCGGTCGCGACCTGGGAGTAACTCTGTGCCGTTGACGCCCGTGCCGTCCGATCAGGTGGCGACGATCGTCACCTCGCTGGAAATGCTGGACCGGCCGAAGCCACGTCCGATGCCGCCCGCCCCCTTCAGATTGAATCGCTGGAAGCAGCCCGCCGCCGAGAAATATCGGGCGTTGTTCCGCCGCGTCGGTGAACCCTGGATGTGGTTCTCGCGCCTCGTCATGGCCGAGGACGAGCTGCTTGCCATCATTCAGGACGAGGCGGTGGAGATCTACGCGGTCGAGGACCGGCGCGGCATCGAGATCGGCATGCTGGAACTCGACTTCCGCGTCACGGGCGAAGCGGAGATCGCCTTTTTCGGCCTGGTGCCAGAGCTTGCGGGCAAGGGCCATGGCGGGTGGCTGATGGCGCAGGCATTGGCGCTGGGCTGGCGCAAGGATGTCCGGCGCATGTGGGTGCACACCTGCACGCTCGACCATCCGGGTGCGCTGGCCTTCTACCGAAAGCACGGCTTCAGGCCCTATGCCCGGGCGGTCGAGACCTTCGCCGATCCGCGTCTGGCCGGCGTGCTTCCGATGGAATCGGCGCCGCATGTACCGCTGTTCGGCGGAGACCCCGCCGCTGGCGATCAGGCGCCAGCCGCGAGCCGTCGGTAGACGAGCGCCACATAGACCGAGAAGCCGAGCGAGAGCGTCGCCTCGAGGATCAGGCTGATGACCATCCGCAGCGCGTCGGGCACGGCCTCGACACCCGTCCCCAGCTTGACCAGTTCGAACAGCGACCCGATCACCATCCGGTCGATCACCGCCAGCAGCGTGCTGAGCAGGATCATCACCAGCCATATGGCGACGAGCCGCATGACATTGTCGCGGCTCAGGGCCCAGGCGCGGCGCAGGACCATCGCGGCCCCCTGCCCCTCGCATGCGGCTACGGCGGGAAGCATCAGCAACCGGATCCAGACGACCGCGAAGGGAATGACGAACAGCGTCGCGATCTGGGCGGCCAGACCGGCCGAGGGCGCGCCCGACTGAAAGATCATCACCCCCAGCGTGGCTGCCACCATCACCGCGAGCGCAGCGGCAAAGGCCACCGACATCCCCACGAAGATGGCCAGCAGAGCAGTACCGAAGCGTCGCGCGGCGCGCTCGAACGCCTCACCGACGCTGATGCCCGGGACGGTCGCCAGCAGCGCAAGCACCATATGTCCGAACAAGGTGAGCAGCAGGGCTGGCGCCAGCAGAAGGACCTGGGCAGGCATGGCTGGCGCCGCGGCGGCCCCCGCCTCCGCGATGGCCGGCATGGCCTGCCCAACCAGGAGCTGCGCAGGCGCGAACAGGGCGAGCGCGACCGGGAACAGCAGCGTCCATTCACGCCGCAGGAAGGCGATCGTCTCCTCCCAAGTCGAACCCAGCGAGAAGGATGTCATGCGCAAGCTGCTCCGATCGTCATGGGGCCCGCCTATTCCCGCTTCGTCGGCAGCGCAATCCATGCCACTTGATCGATCGAAAAAAGCGGCAATATGCGGGGCGATGAAAGACGATCTCGACGGCATCGAATGGCGCATCAGCCCCGGCCTCTCGCCTTACGCCGAAACGCTTGCGGCGATGGAGGCGCGCGCCGCCGCGATCCGCGCCGGCGAGGCACCCGAACTGGTCTGGCTGCTCGAACATCCGCCGCTTTACACTGCGGGCACCAGCGCGGCGGAGGATGAACTCCTCGTACCCGATCGCTTTCCGGTGTTCCGGGCCGGTCGCGGTGGCCGCTATACCTATCATGGGCCGGGCCAGAGAGTGGGCTACGTCCTGCTCGACCTCGAAAAAAGGGGACGCGATGTTCGCTGCTTCGTGTCCGGACTGGAAAGCTGGCTGATCCGTACGCTCGCCGATTTCGGCATTGCAGCGCGCAGCGAGAGCGGCCGGGTCGGCATCTGGGTCGGCCATGGCGCGGAGGAGGCCAAGATCGGTGCGATCGGCGTCCGCGTCCGGCGGTGGGTCAGCTTTCATGGGTTTTCTCTTAATGTAGCGCCCGACTTGTCCCATTTTTCGGGCATCGTGCCGTGCGGGCTGGGGGAATATCCGGTGACCAGCATGGCCCGTTTGGGGGTAGAGGCCGACTCCGACACGGTCGATACCGCGCTGCGGCGCCACTTTCCGGAAATGCTGGACCTTTTGCGCTGCAGGAACTGATCGCCACGCGGACTCTTGAGCCGCGGAGTCCGAAGCTATATCCTTGCGACGAAGCAGCTTTCCGGGGGACCATCAATGAACCGTTCGACGGGTGTTCTTGTCGCGGCCGGCATGATGCTCGTTGCGACCGGCCTGGCCGGGTGCGGCAGCAAGGATGCTGGCGATACGACCAATGTGGTCGAGATGAACGCCAGCGACGGGACCATGAACGACATGACGATCGTCGAGAGCTCGATGCTCGACCGAGCCGGAAGCGAGGTCGCCAATGGGATCGAGATGGGGAACGCCAGCAACGCGATGTGACGAGAAGCGGACCGGGCCGTGGGGCCGGCCGGGTACGAACAAATCGGAGGACGGGAATATGGTACGCGTTTTGGCCTCGACTCTGGCCCTTGTGGCGATGACGGTGCAGACTGCACCGGCTTCGGCCTATCTTTTCTGGTCGGGCCCTAATTTCAAGGCGGCGCCCGTGCAGGGCGACGAACCGGGCCTGGGCATCGACATGCCGAAGGCAACGCCCGCCGAGCTCAAGGCTCACCTGCTCTGGAACATGCGCGCCGGGCTGAACGTCGCCGCGCTGCAGTGCCAGTTCTCGCCGATCCTCCTCACTGTCCCCAATTATAACGATCTGCTGTCGAAGAACGCCGACGAACTCAATGGCGCGTACAAAACGCTCGGCAATTATTTCAAGCGGGTCAAGGGCAAGGCCTGGCAGAAGGCCTTCGACGACTACACGACGAGGACCTATAACGGTTTCTCGACCATGCATGCCCAGCTCGGCTTCTGTGAGACCGCTTCGGGCATCGGGCGCGATGCGCGCCGGCTGGGTCGTGGCAATCTGACGCAGCTCGCGGTCGACAGGATGCGAGAGTTCCGCAACAGCCTGGTCCCCGCAGGCGACATGATCCATGCGCGCCGCTATATCCAGGTTTCGGTGCAGACGCCGTCGATGGATCAGGCGTGCTGGACCAAGAAGGATCAGCTGAAGGCCGTCTGCGCGCCGCGCGTGGTACAGCAGGCCAGCAACGACGTTCGCAAGACCGGCGGCTGATCTTCCGGCGCAGGGCGACTATCGAATGCCGACGACCTTGTGAGTCTGCGTCGATAGCCGCCAGCGCGGATGATCGAGAATATAGGCGATCGCCGCTTCACGCGCGGCTGCCAGGTCGGGCCCGTCCATCGGCTGCAGCAGGAAATGCTGGAAGTCCCAGCTTTCCAGGGTAGCGGGATCCAGTCCCTGCTGCGGCCATACCAGCTTGAGTTCCTGTCCCGATCGCTGGACGATCTCGCTGCCGGCCTTGGGGCTGACGCAGATCCAGTCGATCCCCTCGGGCGCCGCCTGGGTGCCGTTGGTTTCGACCGCGGTCTCGACCCCGCGCGCCCGAAGGGCAGTGAGCAATTCGGAATCGACCTGCAACAGCGGCTCGCCACCCGTCATCACGACCAGCGGGTGGGGCAACGCTCCCCACAGGGCTACCACCTTGTCGGCGAGCGACGCCGCATCATAGCGCCCGCCATTGTCGCCATCGAGCCCGACGAAATCGGTGTCGCAGAAACGACAGACCGCAGTCGCGCGGTCCTCCTCGCGTCCGCTCCACAGATTGCAGCCGGCGAAGCGCAGGAACACCGCCCGGCGGCCCACCTGCATGCCTTCCCCCTGCAGGGTGAGGAACATCTCCTTGACCGCATAGCTGCCCATCTCAGGCGTACACCGTGGGGTCGGCCAACCCGGCTTCCTCGAAGCCCTTGGCGCGCAGGCGGCAGCTGTCGCACAGTCCGCAATGACGGCCGTCGGGCGTCGGATCGTAACAGGACCAGCTCATCCCTGCATCGAGCCCAAGGCGCGCCGCCTCGCGGGCGATGTCGGCCTTGGTCATATGCTGCAGCGGCGCGTGGATGGTGAAGCCCTGCCCCTCCACGCCCATGCGGGTGGCGAGGTCGGCCAGATGCTGGAACGCGGAAATGAACTCGGGCCGGCAATCAGGATAGCCCGAGTAATCGAGCGCATTGACGCCCAGGAAGATGTGCCGCGCGCCCGTCGCCTCGGCGAAGCCCAGCGCCAGCGACAGGAAGATGGTGTTGCGCGCCGGCACATAGGTCGAGGGGATGCCCGGCTGTACGCCGTCCTTGGGAACGTCGATATCGTCGGTCAGCGAGGATCCGCCGAAAGCCCTCAGGTTCAGGGGCAAGGTGACATGCCGATCGACCTGCAGCGCCGCCGCGACGCGCTTTGCCGCCTCGAGCTCGACCCGGTGCCGCTGATTATAATCGATGGTCAGGGCCGCCAGCTCGAAGCCCTGCTCCCGGGCGATACCGCCCGAGACCATCGAGTCGAGACCACCCGACAGCAGCACGATCGCGCGCCGGCTTTCAATATTCGCTATGTCAGCCATGGGCCGCATCTATGCGATTTGGGCCGCCGAATCCACAGCTAGCGGGGGAACCGCGCCACCTCGATCCGTCCTGAAATCCGGCACTGACAAATGCCGCATATCGGTTATCCTGCACCGCGGAGAGACAAGGCGAGCGGGAGCACATGACCTATTGTCTGGGAATCATGCTGCGCGATGGGCTGATCATGATCGGCGACACGCGGACCAATGCCGGCATCGACAACATCTCCACCTATCGAAAGCTCCACATCCTGGCCGATGCCCCGGACACGTTCGTGGTGCTCGCAAGTGCCGGCAATCTATCGGTGACCCAGCTCGTGCTGGGCATGCTCGCCGAGGGCCTTCCCGCACGAAATCCCGAAGAAGAACCGCGGCGCATCGAGCATATGCCGAGCATGTTCCAGGCCGCCCAACTGGTCGGCGAGGCGGTGATGTCGGCCGGCGCGCAGCTGAAGCCTGCTCTCTACGCCGCCAACGTGCCGTCAGGCATCTCTCTGCTGCTGGGCGGGCGGATCGCCGGCGGGCCGCTCAAGCTGTTCCTGATCTACGATGCGGGGAACTTCATCGAATGCCAGCAGGACAGCCCCTTCTTCCAGATCGGTGCCACCCAATATGGCAAGCCGATCCTCGACCGGGCCATGGATCATCACAGTTCGCTCGAGGAAGCCGTCAAGGTAGGATTGCTGTCGTTCGACTCGACCATAAGATCCGACCTGTCGGTCGGTCTTCCCTTCGACTTGATTGTCGTCCGGCAGGATTCGAGTGCTCCCATCGTCAGGCGCAGGATCGAAGTCGACGATCCTTATTTCCGAAATCTTTCGGCGCGCTGGTCGATGCTGCTCAACGAATCCCGCGCATCCATCCCTGATCCGCCCTTTCTGCGCGGAGAGGATCCCGTCAGCGATATCGAAGACCGGCTTCGCGCCAAGGGCTGACGTCACCCGCAGCGGAAAAAGAAGGGACTCCCGAAGGCGGGACACAAAAGAAAGGGCCGCCCGAAGGCGGCCCAGGGAGGCTGAAAGCCTGCTAAGGGAGGAAAATGTGCCCAAGGGGAAGGCACGCATCCCTTCTAATATGCCTCGCCTAAACAAAGGATTAACCAGACGACGTCATGGCTGCGCTGGGCGATTCGACTTTGGTATGATCGGCGACCGGCAACCGCGTCTTGCCGCCAGTGACGCTACGGCTCAGCGATGCGAAGCGGAGCCCGCCGGAGAGCATGCGCCGACCTTTCGAGCGCTCACCACATAGTCGAAGGGTGCATTGCGCGCGATGCCCTGAGTCGAAATCGACACCTGGCGCGGAGTCACCACGCGCACCGTGCTGCGCCCCCAACCGGCTCCCTGGCACGTATATTGTACGGTGGCGCTGCGCGCTTCGTTGGCGACGACCAGGCGCGAGCACCCCGTCTGCTCATGTTCTATCTGCACGAGGGCCGCCGGATCAGACAGGCAGACCTGCCGGCTGGGACGTCCAGCGACATCCAGTTGCCACGTTCCGGGTTCAAGCGATTTGAGCGCATCGAGCGCGGGCGGTGCGGCAGGAGCTTGCGCCGGAGCAGGCGTAGCCACTGCAGCAGGGGCCGCGACCAGCCGGGCGGCGACCACTGCAATCAGGATCAGCGGAACGCCCGCACGTACCACCAGGCCCATCATCCACCCCGTTCACTCGAAGACAATATCGCGTTTCCCGGCGCCGCCCGCTCATGCCAGCATCGTTCGACCAACGACCGATAGCCGGAGACGGACGCCACCCAACCTGAAGAATGCTGTTTTGTACCGAAGTCGTTACGATTTCGGGAAGAGGCTATTGCGATCAGATCGATTCGAGCGCGAGGGAAAAGCGCTTGGCGCAGAACTCGCAATCGACATGGATCTCGCCCGCCGCATCGGCCATCTCGGCGCGTTCCTCCAGCGGGAAGCGGGCGATGACCGAGCGGATATGCCCCGGGTCGCAACGACAGCCGCGCTGCAGGTCCACGGCCGCGAAGGTCCGGACCTCGTCCTCGTTGAACAGGCGCCATAGAATGTCGGTCGGCGTCAGCTTCGGATCGGCGAGTTCGGCGGTCGTGACGGTCTGCGCCAGCGCCCGGACATGCTCCCATTCGGGATGATCGAGGCGCGTGTGCAGCCGTTCCCTGCCCTCCTCCCCTTCGGGAAGATGCTGGATCAATATGCCGCCCGCGACATGGCTTCCATCGTCGAGCCGCTTGCTGTGAAGCCGCACGAGACTCGGCAGCTGTTCCGACTGGGTGAAATAGGCCTCAGCCGCCTCGGCCAGCGACGCGCCCTCGAGCGGCACGATCCCCTGATAGCGCTCGCCCGTGACCGCTTGGTCGAAGGTGATCGCGAGATAGCCCTTGCCGAACAGGGCGAAGAGCGAGGGATCGGCCGGGATCTCGGCGACGCGCTCGGGATCGTGACGGATATAACCGCGCATTTCGCCGCCCTTATAGTCGGCGACCAGCAGCTCGACCGCACCGCCATCGGCCTGCGCCTGGAGGGTCAGCTGCCCCTGTTCATGCTTCAGCGTCGATCCGAGCAGAGCCGCCAGGACCAGCGCATCTGCCAGCAGCCGTTCGATCGCGGGGGGATAGCCATGGGCGCCGAGAATGCGGTCGAGCGTCGGGCCCAGCCGCACGACGCGGCCGCGCACATGCCGTTCGGGAATGGTGAAGCCGAGAGCGGTGTCGAGGGTGGGATGGATGGTCAATGCGAGTTCCTGTGCGCCATCAGGTCGGTATGGACGGGCTCGATTTCAAGCATCCGGGCGGACGGTGTCGACCGACAGGCCGCATCCGTCCGCCCATATTTGTTCAACCGATCTTGCCGAGGCACCAGAGGAGAACCGCCTTCTGCGCATGCAGCCGGTTTTCGGCCTCGTCCCAGATCAGCGACTGCGGCCCGTCGATGACCGCGTCCACCACTTCCTCGCCGCGATGGGCGGGCAGGCAGTGCAGAAACATAGCCTCCGGTGCGGCGCGCGCCATCAGCGCCTCGTCGACCTGATAGGGCATCATCGCCTTCAGCTTCTCTTCGGCATGCGCCTGGCCCATCGAGATCCAGGTGTCGGTAACGATCACGTCCGCGCCGGAGGCGATGTCGACCGCGTCCCGCGACAGGCGGATGTCGCCACCCCGTTCGCGCGCGGCCGCGATCACGGCCGGATCGGGCTCATAGCCTTCGGGGCAGGCGATGCCGACGGGGAAGCCGAGCAGGCTGCCCGCCTCGACGATCGAGTGGAGCACATTGTTGCCGTCGCCGAACCAGGCCCAGCGCGAGCCGGCAAGCGAACCGCGATGCTCGATCACGGTCTGCATGTCGGCCATGATCTGGCACGGATGCGACTGGTCGGTCAGCCCGTTGATCACGGGAACATCGGCATAGCGCGCAAGATCGAGCGCTTTCTGATGGTCGTCGGTGCGGATCATGATCGCGTCGACATAGCGGCTCAGCACGCGCGCCGTGTCGGCGATGGTCTCGCCGCGTCCGAGCTGCATGCCGCCCGAATCCATCACGATCGTCGTTCCGCCGAGCTGGCGTATCGCCATGTCGAACGAAACCCGCGTGCGGGTCGAGTTCTTCTCGAAGATCATCGCCAGCGTCTGCCCCGCCAATGGCGCGTCAGCGTCGATCCGTCCCTTGGGCAGCCCCTTCCGGGCCTGCTTGCGGGCGATCGCCTCGTCGAGCATCAGCGTGAGGCCGGCCGTGCCGGCGTCGGCGAGATCGATGAAGGACCGGCTCATTGTGCGGCCTCATAGGTCCGGGCGCCCGCCGACAGCTTTTCGACGCACTCGGCGACATGGCTGTCGTCGATCACGAGCGGCGGCAGGATGCGGACGACATTCTCGCCGGCCGCGACCGTCAGCAGGCCATGATTGTCGCGCAGATGCGCCACGAAGGCGCGCGCCTCGACGGCGTCCTTCAGCTTGATGCCGATCATGAGGCCCAGGCCGCGGGTGCTGTCGAACACCGAATCATGATTCGGCATCATCTGCTCGATCGCCTGCCGCAGCCGTGCCGCCATCGTCTGGACGTTGGAGAGGAACTCGTCGTTCACGGCAACGCGGAACACCGCCTCGGCGGCAGCCATGGCGAGCGGGTTGCCGCCATAGGTCGAGCCATGGGTGCCCGCGACCATGCCCTTGGCAGCCTCTTCGGTCGCGAGGCAGGCGCCGAGCGGGAAGCCGCCGCCGATACCCTTGGCGACCGCCATGATGTCCGGCGTGATGCCATATTGCTCGTGCGCGAAGAAGGTGCCGGTCCGGCAATAGCCGCACTGGACCTCGTCGAGGATCAGCAGCAGACCCTGCTCGTCGCAGATCTGGCGCAGGCCCTGAAGGAACTCGGGCTTGGCCGGCGTCATGCCGCCTTCACCCTGCACCGGCTCGACAAGGAATCCCGCTGTGTTGGCATCGACCGCGGCACGCGCCGCCTCCAGGTCGTTGAAGGCGACCACCTCGAAACCGGGCAGCAGCGGCTCGAAGCCGTCGCGCATCTTCGGCTGGTTGGTGGCCGAGATCGTGCCCAGCGTCCGCCCGTGGAAGGCGTTGGTGAAGCTGATGATCTTGGTCCGGTTCGGATTGCCGTTCACATGGTGATAACGGCGCGCAGCCTTGATCGCGCACTCGACCGCTTCGGCACCCGAATTGGTAAAAAAGACGGTGTCGGCGAAGGTGCGATCGACCAGCTTCTGGGCGAAGGCCTCACCCTGCGGGCTGCCATAGAGGTTCGACACGTGCATCAGCGTCGCCGCCTGGTCGGCGATCGCCTTGACCAGTTCGGGGTGGCCGTGTCCGAGCAGATTGACCGCGATGCCGCTCGCGAAGTCGAGATAGCGCTCACCGCGCTCGCCGATCAGGTAGCAGCCTTCGCCTCGCACCGGACGCACGCCGCACCGCGGATAAACCGGCATGAGCGGGGTGATGGTCATGGCAAAAACTCCCTTTCCTTTCGATCGGCTCTAAAATCGCTCCGAAAATGCAAAAAGGCGGCCACCGGCCGCCTGACGGAGCGCGCATATAGTGACGCAGCCCCATGCTCGTCAAACGCTTCGTCGCATGAAACCGGGGGTATTCAGTGTGAAATCGGCGATTCCGATGCTATGCGATGTTGATGACCGTGCACCGCCCCGATCCGCGCCGGAACGGCCGTACGACTCTCCTCGCGGCTGGCGCCTGTCTGGTCGCTCTGATCGCCGTGCCGGGCGGGACGGCGGCGGTGGATGCGCCATCGTCCGAAAAGACTCCCCTGCCGCAGCCCGTCGTGCTCGACTGGTCGGGATCCTTCCGGTTGAGCGACCCGCCGCGCAACCTACCTGCGGGCGCGAAAGTCGCCCCGTTACGCGATCCGTCCGCCGTGGCCCGCGCCGAGAGCGAGGCCAAGCGCGCAGCGCGAGCGTTGACGGTCGAGGACCGCTCGACCACACGAACCGGCTACCGGCGCATGGCGAGCGAAGGCCAGTCGATCACGGTGCAGCCCCCCGAGCCCGAAGGCCCCATCAATGTGGGGGCGCGGATCGGCAATTACCGCGCCGTCCCGGATACCGGGCAGATTTCGGCGCGAGACGTCCGGCTCTCGGTCGGCGTGGATTTCTAGCGTCCTCTCCATTTTGGAGGCATTCGCTATTCTCATCAATGATGCTTTGCGCCAGCTCTGCCGCTCCGGTTGAGGAACATTATCTGTGACTGACATCCAATGATCGATGGCCGCCTCGTGGCGATGGCGCTGATGTCGATGCTGGCTATGGCGTCTGTCGCGGAAGCGGGAGAGGCGTCTCGACGCTTACATATTGCCCGCATCCTGACCAATGGAGACGGACAATCGCCCGATAGCGCCTTCCGGATAACATCGGCAGCGGACGAGAGGGACGTGTTGGCGGCACTGAAGGTCGAGCCCCGGTCCCGTTCGCTCGTTCTTCACGAAACGAAAGCGCTGGCGAAGGTGTCGGCGATCGACGAGCATGGCGGAGACGTCGTGATCTGGTTCGACGTGGACGCCATGGCCTTCGAGCCGCGATAACGTCCGAACGGGGCCTGTCCGAAGAAGCATGTCGACGCGACTGTGGCGGCTCGGCATCCTCCCCGCTTCGAGGCGATGGAGCGAACCCTTCATGTTCATGGATTTCCGCGACCAGCCGCCTCCCCCGCCCTGGCGCCCGAGACTTCCGGAGCAGCGTCCACCCCTTAGCCTGCGCCAACAAAAAGCACTGACGCTTGTGGTCGCACTCAACCTCCTGCTCCTGTTGATCGCGCCCATCGGCGGGGCGACGATGGTCTCGGCTGTGATCGCCTGGCTCTTCTGACCGCAGGGACCGGCACGGCCGCGACGATGCCGATCCGCCACAGCGACGATGTTTCGGACGTAGAGCCTCCCAATTCCTTGCCGCAGCGGCGCGCGCTCGCTAAGGGCCGCCGGTCATGCAGTATGTCAGCACCAGGGGTTCAGCCCCCCGCCTTGGATTCGAAGACGTCACGCTCGCGGGCCTCGCCTCCGACGGCGGGCTTTATGTCCCCGATCAGTGGCCGAGCTTTACGACCGCCGAGATCGCGGCGATGCGCGGCCTGTCCTATGTCGATACGGCGGTCGCGGTCATGCGGCCCTTCGTGGCTGGCGCGCTCGACGACGCCGAACTGAAGGCCCTGTGCGAGACCGCTTATGGCCGCTTCGCCCATGCCGCCGTCGTGCCGCTCAAGCAGCTCGATCATCGCCAGTGGCTGCTCGAGCTGTTCCACGGCCCGACCCTCGCCTTCAAAGACGTCGCGCTCCAGCTGCTCGGCCTGCTGTTCGAGCGCTTTCTGGCCAAGCGCGACACCCACCTGACCGTGATCGGCGCGACCAGCGGCGACACGGGGTCTGCAGCGATCGACGCGCTTGCGGGCCGCGCCAAGGTCGACATCTTCATGCTTCACCCCAAGGGCCGCGTGTCCGAGGTGCAGCGCCGCCAGATGACGACGGTACTGGCGCCCAACGTCCACAATATCGCGATCGAAGGCAGCTTCGACGACGCTCAGGCGCTGGTGAAGGCGATGTTCGCCGATGCCGGCTTCGCCAGCCGGTTCAACCTGTCGGCCGTCAATTCGATCAACTGGGCGCGGCTGATGGCCCAGATCGTCTATTATTTCTACACGGCCGTACAGCTCGGCGCACCCGACCGGCCGGTCGCCTTCTCGGTGCCGACGGGCAATTTCGGCGACGTCTTCGCCGGCTATGTGGCGGCCCGCATGGGCCTGCCCGTCGCCAAGCTGATCGTTGCAACCAACGTCAACGACATCCTCCACCGTGCCCTGTCGGCCGGGGATTATTCGGTTGGCACGGTCACCGCCACGGCGGCGCCCTCGATGGACATCCAAGTCAGCTCGAATTTCGAGCGCCTGCTGTTCGACCTGCACGGCCGCGATGGCGGTGCGCTCGCCGCGACGATGAAGGGCTTCGAGTCCAGCCGGCGCCTCGACATTCCCGCCGCGATGCGCAGCGAAGCCGCCGCGCTCTTCTCCAGCGCCCGCGTCGATGCCGACCGGATGCAGATGGCGATGCGCTGGGCACATGACCGCGCCGGCGAGATCATCGATCCGCACAGCGCGATCGGCCTCGCCGCCGCGCAGGACGCCGATCTCGACCCGGCGATCCCGATCGTCACGCTGGCGACCGCCCATCCCGCCAAATTCGGCGACGCGGTCGAGCGGGCGACGGGCGTCCGCCCGACGCTGCCTGCCCGGATCGGCGAGTTGTTCGAACGGCAGGAACGCTATGTCGTTCTTCCGGCAGAGATCGGGGCGATCGAGCAATTCGTCGCCGACCAGTCGGTGGCAGCGGTCTGACCGATATGTCCGGCCCGCATCTCCACCGGCTGGCCAACGGCTTCACCATCGCCGCCGAGCCGATGATCGGCGTCGAGACGGTCGCGCTCGGCCTTCATGTCGACTGCGGCGCGCGCCATGAGGACGCGCGGACCAACGGGCTTGCGCATCTGTTCGAGCATATGGTGTTCAAGGGCGCGGGCGGCCGCAACGCCCGGCAGATATCCGAGGCGGTCGAGAATGTCGGCGGCTATCTGAACGCCTATACCTCGCGTGACCAGACCGCCTTTCAGGCGCGGCTGCTGGCCGAGAATCTCGACCTGGGCGTCGAACTGGTCGCCGATCTCGTCCGGAAACCCCATTTCGAACCGTCCGACCTCGTGCGCGAGAAGGACGTGGTGCTCCAGGAACTGGGCGAAGCACGCGACCTGCCCGACGACATCATCAACGACCATTTCCATTCGACCGCATGGCCCGACCAGGCTTTCGGGCGGCCCGTCCTCGGCGAGGAGCAGAGCATCGAAGCCATTGGCGTCGACGACCTGCATGGCTGGACCCGGTGCCATTATCGCCCGCAGGGCATGGTTCTCGCGGCCGCCGGAAAGATCGACGTCGAGCAGCTGGTCGACCTCGCCGAAGAGCGCTTCGGCGACATGGAGCCCGCGCCCCGCCCGGTCGCGGAGGGCGCTGCCTATCAGGGCGGGCTGTTCGTCGAGCGACGCCGTCTCGAATCGGCGCACATATTATTCGGATGGGAAGGCGTCAGCTATTTCGATCCGGCCTATTATCCGCTGCTGTTGTTCAGCCAGGCCGCAGGCGAAGGCAGTTCGTCGCGGCTGTTCCAGGCGATTCGCGAGGAACGCGGCCTTGCCTATTCGGTCGGCACGTCGGTCGCCGCCTGGCGCGATACCGGCATGATGACGGTCTATCTGGCGACGGCGCGCCGCGAGGCCCAGCATGCGACCGACCTCGCCCGCGACCTGCTGCGCGAGACGGCCGTCTCGCTGGCTCCGGTCGAGCTCGACCGGGCGAAGGCCCAGATTCGTGCCACCATATTGATGGCGCTCGAATCGGTGCAGAGCCGGGCCGATCGCCTGGGGTTCCAGACGCTCGTTCACGGCACGCCAATCGATCCGGCGACGATCGTCGCCCGCATCGATGCCTGCACCCTCGACGACGTCCGCGCCGCCGGTGCGCGGATGCTCGCAGGGACCGAAACGCTGGCGACGGTGGGACCGGCGCTGAAGGCTGCGGCCTGACCCTGGTACGGCCGGCACGACTGGCGGCGGGATATTTCGAGACGGATATGCGATGCAGCTGACCACGATCGTCACCGAACCCTGGACCGATTACGGGCTGGTCGATTCAGGCCATGGCCGCAAGCTCGAGCGCTATGGCCGCTTCAGCTTCATCCGGCCCGAACCGCAGGCGATGTGGGCGCCCGCCTCGGCCAACTGGGAAGCAGATGGCGACTTCATCGGCGCCTCGGACGAGGATGGCGGCGGAAAATGGCATCTGTCTCGCGACGTGCCGCGCGGCGGCTGGCACATGCGCTGGGAAGAGGTGCGCTTCACCGCACAGAACACCCCCTTCCGCCACCTCGCCTTCTTCCCCGACATGGCGCCGCAATGGAGCTGGATGCGCGATCGGACGGTCGAGGGCGACGAGGTGATGAACCTGTTCGGCTACACCGGCGTGGGCACGCTGGCGCTCGCCGCCAAGGGTGCCCGCCTGACGCATGTCGATGCATCGAAGAAGTCAGTGGAGGCGGCCAAGGCCAATGCCTTCCTGTCGGACATGGCCGACCGCCCGATCCGCTGGATGGTCGACGACGCCGCGAAGTTCGCCGCGCGCGAGGTCCGGCGCGGGCGCCGGTATGACGGCATCTTCCTCGACCCGCCGAAGTTCGGGCGCGGTCCCAATGGCGAGACCTGGCGGCTGGAAGAACATCTTCCCGCGCTGATCGCCGACTGCCGCGCGCTGCTCGACGACAAGTCCAAATTCCTCGTGCTGACCGTCTACGCGATCCGCATGTCGGCGTTGGCGATCGGAGAATTGCTGCGCCAGGCGACCGCCGATCTCGGCGGCACCGTCGAAATCGGCGAGATGGCGGTGCGCGAGGAAGCGCGCGGTCTGCTGCTGCCGACCGCGATCTTCGCCCGCTGGCACCGGGACTGAATCGTCCGCCTTATCGGCGGCCTCGCTCCTATTCGAGCAGGGCCTCGATCGCCTCGGCCATGGCGATATCGCGGTGGGACAGGCCGCCCGCGTCATGCGTGGTCAGCAATATGTCGACCCGGTTCCAGACGTTCGACCATTCGGGGTGATGGTCGTTCTTCTCGGCATAGAGCGCGACCCGCGTCATGAAGGCGAAAGCGGCGGAGAAGTCCGGAAAAGTGAAACGGCGGGTGATCGCATCACGTGCCTCGTCATAGTCCCAGTCGGGCAGCGCATCGAGCGCATCGGCACGTTCGGCTTCGTTCAGGGCTTCGATCGACAAGTCATCCTCCGCTGGCGTGTTCGGTTTCTCGGCTCTATGTCGGCGCAAGATGAGTGAAGGTCAAACCCTGCCGCCCACCGCCGAGCGGATCGAAGCAATCGCCCGCGCCACCATCGCCCGGCTGCCTGCCGAATTCGCCCGCCATCTGGGCGATGTGGTGCTCAAGGTGGAGGAATTCGCCGACGACGCGACGCTCGACGAAATGGGTATCGAAAACCCGTTCGAGCTGACCGGCCTCTATACCGGCCTGCCACTGGGTTCGAAGTCGGTCGACCATTCGGGCACCATGCCCGACATGATCCATCTCTACCGCCGCGCGATCCTCGACGAATGGGTCGAGACCGATGTGGCGCTAGAAGCGCTGGTCGCGCATGTCGTGATCCACGAAATCGGCCATCATTTCGGCCTGTCCGACGCGGACATGCACGCACTGGAGGCGATGGCCGGCTGATGACGGCGCGGCTCGCCTTCGACCGGGTCGCCTGCCTGCGCGGCGATCGGCTGCTGTTCGAAGGGCTGAGCTTCGCACTGGGCGCGGGTAACGCCGCGCTGCTGACCGGTCCGAACGGCGCGGGCAAGTCCAGCCTGATGCGCCTCGCCGCCGGCCTGCTGGTGCCATCGGCAGGAAAGATCGACCTGCATGGCCGGATTGCCCATGCCGGCGAAGCCCCCGCGCTCGACATGCGCCTGCCGCTGGGCCGCGCGCTGGGATTCTGGGCCGGCATAGACGGGAGCGAAGAAGGCGCCGTGCGCGGCGCGCTCGAGCGGATGGGCATCGCCAACCTCGTCGAAGTCCCGGTCCATATGCTCTCGACCGGCCAGCGCAAGCGCGCGACGCTGGCACGCATCCTCGCCTCGCGCGCCGAAATCTGGCTGCTCGACGAGCCGGGCAATGGCCTCGACACCGCCTCGCTCGGCCGGTTGACCGAAGCGATGGCCGTGCACCGCGCGGGCGGCGGCATCGTGCTGCTGGCGACCCACCAGCCGCTCGACCTGCCCGATGCCCTGCCGATCGTCCTGGGCAGGACCACGCCATGAAGGGCTGGCTCGCCATCGTCCTGCGCGACGTGCGGACCGCCTATCAGGGCGGCGGCGCGCTGCTGCCGCTGGTCTTCTTCCTGCTTGTCGCGACGCTCTTTCCCTTCGCGGTCGGCCCCGACGGGGCGCTCCTCGCCAAGGTCGGCGGCGGCGCACTGTGGATGGCGGCGCTGCTCGCGGCGCTCCTCCCCGTGGACCGGTTGATCGCCCCCGATGCCGAACAGGGCGTGCTCGACCAGTTCGCGGTGCGCGGTTTTTCGGACGAGGCGATCGCCGCCGCCAAGATCCTCGCCCATTGGCTGGGCTTCGGGCCGCCGCTGCTGCTCGCTGCCCTGCCCGCTGCGGCATTGCTCCGCCTCGACGGCGCGACGTTGCTCCGGCTCGAGCTCGGCCTCGCCATCGGCACACCAGCGCTCGCCGCGCTCGGCGTCATGACCAGCGCACTGATCCTGGGCCTGCGCGGCGCGGGCGCACTCGCGGGGCTGCTGATGCTGCCCTTGGCGGTGCCGCTGCTGATCTTCGGCGCCGGCGCGCTCGGCCCTGACGGGATGGGCGCGCTGAAGCTGCTCGGCGCCGCTGCCCTGCTGCTGACCGCCCTGGCTCCCTTTGCCGCGGGCGCCGCGCTGCGCGCCGCACGCGAATAGGCGCCAGGCTTACTCCGGAACGCTCGCGCTGCGGTTCGAGGCGCTCTCAGGCTGCGAGCGCGACCGATTGCCGGGAAAGCAGCGCCAGAAGGGATATGCGGTTGAAGAACCACATGCGTTCGACCGTCAGATCGCTGTACTTCTGGATCGTGTTCGAGAAGGTGTAGGGCGTGTACCAGACATTGTGATCGGGATGGACGACCTCGACGAATGTCTGTGACTCGCTGACGAAGTCGAAATGCCGCGCCTGGCACTGATAGGCGTCGGGCACCGAAATCAGAAAGCATTCGGCGTCGACGGCCTGAAGCTGCTGCATGAACTCCGCCACATTCGGCACATGTTCGAGGACTTCGGGAACGAGGACCATGTCATAGCGATCCTCGACCTGCTCGAAGCTCGAAAAGAGCCTTCCCTTGGCGAAGGGCGCGAGCTGTTCGAGCGCCTCGACATGGACGTCGAGACCGTCGAGTACGGCGCAATAGGGCTCCAGCGCCAGATGGAGCGAGGTCGCCGGATCGGTGATCGGCCAATCCGCGCAACCGACATGCAGGACGCGCTTGCCCTCGCACAGGTAGCGAAACACCTCGAGCCGGCCGAGTTGGGAGATCTCCTCGCTGACGGTCACGCGCTGCACGAAATAGGGCGAATGCTGCGCCTCCAGCGGGGACCCGCAGGCCGGCACAGTTGCAACCGCGCGCCGCACCGGCGCGAGGCGTGCTTCCGGCGCCGGCTTCGCGACGGGCTTCGGTGGCACAGGCTTCGACACCACCGCATCCGCTACGGCGGTCACGTCCTGACGGTGCAGGTCGTCATAAGCATCGAGCGTCGAACCCCAGAGCTGGTGGGCGTAGACCGGATCGCTGCCGTCATAGCTCACGCCGGAAAAGTGGCGCGGGATGAAATAATGGCTGGGGTAGATCCTCAGCGCCGAATATTGATATTTGCGATAGGCATCCGTCAGTCGCTGTGGACCGACCGTCTTCCAGGCCATATCGTTGATGACCGAAGGCTCCGCGGCGATGTCCGCGATGATCCGGCCCAGAAAGATGTTGCCGGCCTCGCTCCCGAAATAGCCGGCGGCGATCATTCCTGGCCGCGCGATCTCATTCTCCCAACAGGCGAAAGCTTCGCAATCGAGCAGGTGGTCGTCCAGCGGGCGAACGCAGACGCTATCCGCGTCGAGGACAATGCCCCCATGCTGATGCAGGATTTCCCAGCGCATGAGATCGGCGACGCCGTTGAGCTCGCGCTCGAACATTTCGACCATGTGGCGCTGGTTCACCCACTCGGTATCCTGCAGCTCGCGATTGCCCCAGATCCGCACCTGCCAGTCGGGATGCCGTGCGCGCCAGCTGTCGATGCAATTATCGGGACGCTTCGTTTCATCGCCGACCCAAATGAAATGCATGATCTTAGGAATCATCGCGTCACCCTGTCTGTCGCCGCGCATCCGGCCCGGCTGCCTGTGAAGACGAGAGCACTCGGATCGCTCAGGCCACGCCCGTGGCTACGCAAAACAGGGTTAACAAACCGATAAGCACCCGCCGAAATGCCCGGCGGAGCGCAGCGGAGAATGGTTAATCGTTTTTTAAGCCGCACAGGATAGCCACAGGCTGTCGGAAAAGACTCCCAGAGCGAACGAGCGCGCTGCGAGCGGAAGTGCGAGAGATGCGATGAAATTCAATGTCGAGCAGAATCTGCGCAAGGCGCTCTCCTCCGCGCGCTCCGGCGACAACGCCGGAGCCGAGAAGATCTATCGGCAAATCCTGGCAGCCTTCCCCGCCAACAAACGTGCGCTGGCGGGATTGCGTGAGCTGTCGAATCCCTTTGCCGGCCGCTCCTACGAGCAGGGTGTCGAAGCCGTTCTGTCGCTCTACGATCAGGGGCGGATGCCCGAAGCGCTGGAAGCCATCCAGTCGATGCTCGATCTGTTCCCCAAGCGCGCCGACCTTCATAATCTGGCAGGAGCCATCCAGAGTGGGCTGGGCCGGTGGGACGATGCGCTGGCGAGCTATGGCGAAGCGATACGCCTCAATCCGGCGGATGGAGATGCGCATACCAACCGCAGCATTGCCCTGCTGCGTCTCCACCGCCTGGAAGAGGCCGCGGACGCCGGCGACAGGGCCATAAAGGTTGCGCCGTATTCGGCCGGCGCCCATTCCAACCGCGCCATGGTGCTGCGGATGCTGGGGCGATCGTCGGAAGCTGCGGCCGGTTATGATCGCGCCATAGAACTCGACCCGCGATCGGCCGAGCTTCACTATAATCGCGGAAATCTGCTTCAGGATCTCGGGAAGCTAAAAGACGCGATCGCCAGCTATGATGCCGCGATCGCACTCAAGCCTGGCTATGCGGCCGCCTATTGCAATCGCGGCAACGCACAAAGGATATTGGGCCTGCATTTCGAGGCTCTGGCGAGCTACGATGCGGCCATCGGGATCGATGCCGACTTCGCCGAAGCCCACTCCAACCGCGGCATCGTTCTTCGCGAACTGAAGCGGCGCGACGAGGCACTGGAAAGCTGTGCGCTGGCGGCAAGCCTCCATCCGGACTCTGCCGCGATCCTCTATAATCACGCGACGATATTGCAGGATCTCAATCGCCTCGAGGAGGCCGTATCGGCCTATGATCGGGCCATCCAGCTCGAACCGGACCATGTCGAAGCGCATATCAACCGGGGCGGTGTGCTGATCACCCTGCACCGCTTCGAGGAGGCCCTGGCAAGCTTCCTCAAAGTGGCCGACCTGCGTCCCGACGAGGCGGCGAACCATTATAATCTGGCCAATGCCCTCCATCTGCTCCACCGCGTGGACGAAGCCGTGGCGAGCTATCGCCGGGCGGTCGCGCTGAAGCCGGACCATGTCGAGGCGCAAGCCCATCTGCTCTACCAGCGGGCCCGCATGTGTGCGTGGGACGCGGCCGACGACAGGGCCGCGCTCTCAGCGATCCACGGCACCGACGATGCAATCCCGCCCTTCTCGATGCTGGCGATCGAGGACGATGCCGAGCGGCATCTGCTGCGGTCGAAGACCTGGGTCAGGAAGAAGATCAAGGGCCCCGGCCTCAGCTTCCCGCGCAAGCGCAACGACGATCCCCGCATCCGCATCGGCTATTTTTCGGCCGACTTCCATAACCATGCCACGATGCACCTGATGGCGAAGCTCCTGGAACGGCACGATCGGTCCCGCTTCGAGATCCACGCCTTTTCCTATGGCCTGATCAAGGACGCTTTCACCGATCGCGCCGCAAAGGCCGTCGACATGTTCCACGACGTCAGCGGCCTCGATGACCGCGCCATTTCCCAACTCGCAAAGGATCAGCAGATCGACATCGCCGTCGACCTGAAGGGCCACACATATGAAGCCCGGCTGGGAATTTTCTCCCACCGCCCGGCACCGGTCCAGATCGCCTATCTGGGCTATCCGGGATCGACCGGCGCCAGCTTCATGGATTACCTCATCGCCGACGAGGTCGTGGTCCCGGAAACGCATAGCCAGTTCTATTCGGAGCAGATCATCCGCCTGCCCGGGTGCTATCAGGTCAACGACGACAGTCGCGCCGTGCCCGAATCCCTTCACACGCGCGCGGAACTGGGCCTCCCGACGGAGGGCGTCGTCTTCTGCAGCTTCAACAGCAATTACAAGATCAGGCCGCCGGAGTTCGGCATCTGGATGGACATCCTCCGCCAGGTCGACGGCAGCGTGCTGTGGCTGCTGAGGGACAATCCATGGGTCGAGGCCAATCTGAAGCGCGAGGCCGCGGCGCGCGGCATCGCTCCGGACCGCCTGATCTTCTCCGACAAGGCGGCGGTGGCGGAGCATCTGGCGCGGCACCACGGCGCCGACATCTTCCTCGACAGCTTCAACTGCAACGCCCATACGACCGCCAGCGATGCCTTGTGGGCGGGCCTGCCGATCGTCACCAAGCTGGGCCAGAGCTTCGCCGCCCGCGTCGCCGGCAGCCTGCTTCACGGGCTCGGCCTGCCCGAACTCGTCACCGAGACCGAGGCGGATTACGCCCGACTGGCCATCGATCTTGCACGGCAGCCCGATCGCCTCGCCGCCATCAAGCAGAAGATCGCCGCAAATCGGCGAACGGCGCCCCTGTTCGACACGGAAGCCTTCACCCGAAATATCGAGCGAGCCTATGAGATGGCTCACCAGCGCCACCTCGACGGGTTGCGCCCTGCCCCTCTGACGATCGGCCTTGCAAGCGACGAACGCCGCAAACGCGCGGCATGACCCGCCGAGGGGCGGACCGACCTGATCCGCGCCCCGGACCCGCTCTCCCGCGCTAGGCCCCGCCGACCTGGGTCAGGACGAAGGCATAGGCCTCTGCGTCCTCGCGTAGCGAGTCATAGCGGCCCGACTTGCCGCCATGGCCCGCGCCCATGTTGATCTTGAGCAGCAGCAGATTGTCGTCGGTCTTGGTCGCGCGCAGCCGGGCGGCCCATTTGGCCGGCTCCCAATAGGTCACGCGCGGGTCGTTTAGACCGCCCGTGATCAGCATCGGCGGATAGGCTTTGGCCTCGACATTGTCATAGGGGCTGTAGCTGCGGATCAGATCGAACGCCGCCGGATCGGTTATCGGATTGCCCCATTCGGGCCATTCCCCGGGCGTCAGCGGCAGGCTTTCGTCCTGCATCGTGTTGAGCACGTCGACGAACGGCACGTCGGCCACGACAGCACCCCATAGATCGGGATCGGTGTTGGCGACCACGCCCATCAGCTCGCCGCCCGCCGATCCGCCGTTGATCGCGATCCGTCCGGCCTGGGTCAGGCCCGCCGCGATCAGGCCGCGTGCAGCATCGGAAAAGTCGCGGAAGGTGTTCCAGCGCTGCTCCGCCTTGCCCTGCAGATACCAGTCATAGCCGAGGTCGTCGCCGCCCCGGATATGCGCGATCGCATAGGCCCAGCCGCGGTCGACCAGCGACAACCGGACGGTGGAGAAGCCCGGCGGGATCGCATGGCCATAGGCGCCATAGGCGTAGAGGAACAGCTTGCCCGATCCGTCGCGCGGGAAGCCCTTGCGGTAGAGCACCGAGACAGGGATCGACCGCCCGTCACGCGCGGGCACCATCAGCCGCTCGGTCTCGTAAAGCGACGGATCGTAACCCGACGGAATGTCCTGCACCTTCAGCGTCGTCAGCTGGCGCGCGACCGGATCATAATCATAGACCGTCTGCGGGGTGACCATCGACGCATAGCCAAGCCGATAGGCGGGCGGATCATATTCGGGGTTGCTGCCGGGCGAGACGGTATAGCTCGCCTCCGGAAAGGCGATCCGATGCTCGCTGCCGTCATAGGCGCGCAGGCGGATCTGATCGAGGCCCTCGACCCGTTCGACCAGCATCAGGTGCCGGGCAAAGGCGGTGATGCCCCGGATATAGACCGCGTCCGATCCCGCGACGACGGTCTCCCAGTCGCCGGGCGCGGCCGGGTCCGCCTTCGCGACGCGGAAGTTCACATGCTCGTCATTGGTCAGGATCCACAGCGCCCCATGGGCGCTGTCGACCGAATATTCGCGCTTCAACTTGCGGGGGCTGACCAGAAGCGGCGCGGCACCCGGATCGTCGGCGGGGACAAGGCGCACCTCGCTCGTCTGGTTGTCGCCGGTCGCGACGACGATCCAGCGATCGTCCTGGGTCTTGCCCACGCCCACATTGAAGCCGAGCTCCTCGGTCTCCTCATAGACGGTGACGTCTTCGGCCGGGTCGCTGCCCAGCCGGTGGAGCCGCGCGCGATAGGTGCGCCAGTTGTCGTTGACCTCGGTGTAGACGAGGCTGCGCGAGTCATTGCCCCACGCCACCGCGCCGTTCGCCACGGTCGTGACCGTCTCGACATCGGCGCCCGTCGCCAGGTCGCGGATGCGGAGCTCGAAGCGCTCGGCCCCGCTGCGATCGGCCGACCAGGCGGCGAGCCGCCCGTCCGGGCTGACGCTCAGCACCTGCAGGCGGAAATAGTCATGCCCTTCCGCCTCGGCCGGCTCGTCGAGGAGCACCTGCTCCTCGCCGCCCGCCGCCGGCTTGCGGTACCAGACGCGATATTGCCCGCCGGGCCGGAACGCCCACCAGTAGAGCCAGTCGCCGTCCTTCTGCGGAACGCTGGCGTCATCCTCTTTCAGGCGCGCCTTCATCTCGGCGAACAGCGTCTCGACGAGCGCCTCGTGCGGCTTCATCGCCGCCTCGAAATAAGCATTCTCCTCGCCGAGATAGGCGAGCACGTCGGGATCGTCGATCACCGGATATTTCTGGTCCTTCAGCCAGAACCAGGGGTCCTCGATCGTCTGTCCATGACGCGTATAGGCGTGCGGCCGCTGCGCGGCGATGGGGGGCTGTGGTAGCATGGCGTTCAGGATCCGCTGAGCATCAGGGCGTCGAGCGCGGCGCGCTCGGCATCATAGGTCGCCTGCAGGCGCACGGCGGCCTCGGTGATCGCGTCGGCAGCGGCGACATTGCCGGCGGTCACAGCCGCCTCGCGCCGCCGGTCGAGCTCGGCCAGCGCGTCGGCGACCGCCGCGCGTGACGAATCGAGGCTGCTGTAACTCTGCTGCGCTGCGATCCAGGCATCGCTGCCCGCCTCCTGGCGCAGCCCCGCCGCTATGCCGGCGCCATCCTTCGCCAGTGCCGCGCGGAACGCCGCATCGGCCTCCTCCGCTTGCGCCACGACCGCCGAGACATCGGCCGAAGCCGGCAGCGGCGCGGGCGTCGAATCGGGCGCGGGCGGCACCGGATCCGCCTTCAACACCTCCCGCTCGACCGGACGGGGGGCGAGCGATGGGTAGCCGCTGCGCTCATCGGCGCAGGCGGTCAGCGCCAGAGCGGCAAGAAGGGCCGACGCGCAAGGCGCGGAGAAAGGGCGAAAAGCGGGGCTGGACATGGCGCCGGGTCTAGGCCGCGCAGAAAATCTGCGCAACGGGGTTGCGCCCGACGATTTACCCCACTAGATGCCCCTCCCACAGCGCGCCCGTAGCTCAGCTGGATAGAGCATCAGACTACGAATCTGAGGGTCGGACGTTCGAATCGTTCCGGGCGCGCCAATTTTCCTACATCGACGTTGCGTCAGCTTCGCCTGAGGGCGAGGTAGTCCGTACCTCACGCTCGGGACAGAGCGGCACGCCCTGCGCCCGACCGGCAAGGGCGTAGCTGAGCTTTCGACAAACACCCTCCACCTCTCCGGCGTGAGCGGACTGCCTGTCTTTCCGGCTAATTGGCCGAGGGCCCCATGCGGTGGGAGAGAAAGAAGCGCACCATGGCCCGCGACGCGTCGGGTCCCTTGGGATCCACATAAGAGCCGGCGCTGTCGCCGCCCGCCCATCCGTGGCCTGCCCCCTCGACCGTGCATTTCTCGATGACGATGTCGTCGGCGCTATTGCTGTGTATCTCCCGCGTAAACCGGCGGCCACCCGGCTCCTCGCCCGTAAGCCTGGACCGCTTCAGGGCGCTGCCCCCGGCATCCAAGGCCTCCTCGACGATCCTGTCGCTGTTCGCGGCGCTGACCGTGTCGTCGCGATCTCCATGAAAGGTGATGACAGGTACGGCGCGTCCGCTTCGCGGCGGCCGATCTCGCCGATCGCCCCCGTTCCGCATCGCTGCGAAAGCCCCCGGAATCGACGTCGCCGCGCCACAGGGCAGGCCGGAATGGACACCGACAGCCGCAAAAAGATCCGGATAGACCTCGGCAAGCACGGCTGCCGCGGCTCCGCCGGCCGACATACCCGCAACATAGACACGTGTCGCATCGACCTGTTCTTCGGCGATCAATTGCCCGACGATGCCGGCCATCATCGCGGGTTCGCCGGCGTCTCGCCTCTGGTCCTCCGGTCGAAACCAGTTCCAGCATTTTTGCGCGTTCGCGCTGTGCGATTGAGCGGGATAGCCGACCAGAAATCCATATTCGTCCGCGAGCAAGTTCATGCGCGTGCCGCGTGCGAAATCCTCGGGCGATTGGGTGCAACCGTGCAGCATCAGGATAAGCGGCCTCCCGGACGTGCTGCCCGCAGGCTTATACAGGAAATAGTCCAGGCGACCGGCCGGGCCATCATATAGGCGGCGTTCGAAACGCCCCTCCGAAGGGCTTTCTTCCCCATGAGCCGCCGTCCTTTTGGAACGCGCGGCCCTTGGCTGTTTCCGGATCGCGACGCCGGGCTTGCGCCGCTTTGACGCCGAGGCTGGGGTCTCTTGGGCGAGATTCGCGAGAATCTGAAAGGTCGCTCCCACGACATTGCCGCTTTGCGTCAGCCGAAGAATTTCGGCCATCGCCGAGCGAGATAGAAATTTCATGGAAGGTCCTCAAAGGAGTTATCGCCGCAATCCGCTCGGCTGCCTGCAAGCGCTGCCCGGCAGGCAGGACGCGCTGGCTCAGCCAGCTCGCCGCTTGAGCGGACCAAGCGCGAGCACGGCTTCCTCGATCTCGTCCTCGCTTAGCGTTTCGCCTGTCTTCAAATTGGTGACCGACGTCCGAGCCTTGGGAACGCGCTCGCGGATCAACGCTGCGGCGACATGCATCGCATCGCCATATTTTTCCTCCGTGAACAGGTCCGCGCGACCGGGCCCCTTACGCTTGATCTGAAATGCCATGTCGGCCTCGCTGGATTGGAAGGAAAGACGACCAGCGAAACGGAGCGCGCCGCCGGCCAAGGAAAAGTGCCACAGTGTTCAAAGGATGCTGGTCAGGCTTGCGGCCGCCGTATCGCGCTCGCGGCCCGGACGAAGCAGGGAGGGGACGCGCATGCCGATTTCTTTCATGGATTTCCTATAGGAACGCCCGGCCGACGCCATAGTGCCGCGAACTGCGCCAATGCCGGCGATCATCTGATGCAATTCTCTATATTTAATTCCGGGCGGGGCGCCCGCCATATCGGGCGCGCGGTATGTTGGACGGGGGCCAACTGCGTCGCCCGTCGCACGGAATCGATATCTCGTCGATCTCCGATGCGACTTTCGGCGCGGTCGGGGCGTTATCTCCTGCAGTCTGCACTGCCGCAGCCTTCCCCCTTTATCGACAGGAACGCCCCATGTCCGACACCAGCAATGATATCTCGACCTTGAACAGCCTGATCGCGACGACGATCGACAGCGTCGATGGCTACACGGAAGCTGCAAAGGCGAGCGAGGGCCGGTTCAGCGCGCTGTTTACCAGCCGTGCGACCGAACGGCGCAAGGTTGCGACCCAGCTGCAGCAGCAGGTCACCAGCCTCGGCGGCGAGCCCGAAGATGACGGCACGGTGCTGGCCGGCGCGCACCGCGTCTTTCTCAACCTGAAGTCCATGGTGACCCGCCATGACGACAAGGCGATCATCAACGAGGTCGAAGCCGGCGAGGACCACATCAAGGCAAAGTATGAGGACGCCATCCGCGACACCGACCTGTCGCCGTCGGTTCGCGCGATCATCGAAAAGGCCTATGTCTCGGTCAAGGAAGGCCATGACCAGATGCGCGACCTCAAGCATTCGATGGAACGCGGTTAACCCGAAGGCAGCGGGAGCTTCTGCTCCCGCTGCCCTCCCATCAGGGGGTCGATATGACCGAAATTGCCAGCGCCGCGCGCGGTGCCATTCTGACGCTCGCATGCCTGGCAAGCCTTACGGCCTGTGACGGCCCCAACGAGAAAGCCGGACGCGACGCCGATCGCGCCGAAGCCGCTGCGATGGGAGAGAACGTCACGGGCGAGGGGCCGCGAGAGCGGCTCGGCGAGGCACAGGACCGTGTCGAGAAGGCTGATGCGCGGGCGAGCGACGCTGCGGCCGAAGCGCTTGAGAAGCAGGGCGACCAGTTGCGCACACAGGCGGACTTCGAAGCCGACCAACTCGACGAACAGGCCCGCGGCTTGCGCGATCGCAAGACACAAGCGACACAATAGCTCAATCGAAATAGCGGGAAACGCACTCCCCGAGACGCTGGCGCCACAGCTGAGCGGCTGCATCGATCATCTAAAAACAGCATCGGCGAAACGGCCGCTAATTTCCCCCAGGAGGATGAGGATGCCCGAGTTCACGACCGACCGGCTCGATCCCGACGCCAAGCAGACCGAGGCACTGCAGCGCCGTGATCCGGCCGGCGACGCCCGGCCCAACGCGCAGGACCCGGATCCGCGCACGCGTGGCGGCAAACCGCAGGAAGCCGCCGAAGACCGGCCGACGGTGGGCACTGTGACGCCCGAAGATTATCCGCTGGCAGACCGAAAGGCGAGCCGACCCGAACCGGAATGACCGCCTTGAACGATACAAGGGGAATAAATTCCTGATTCGAGTAAGAAACGGTCTAACTCCAGAACAGCCGTCGACGCATATTCGGCAGTAAAACTGCACGCGATCTATCAACAGAGATCGATGATCTCAGATGCTTCTCACGACGGCATACGAACATCCCCGTCGTCGGATCGCCTCGCGAAACAAAAGGAACGTGACGCTCCGCAGGTGGTTTTGAAGAGTCCTACGCCACGGAGATTCCAAGATGAGTGATTCCGCTACGGGCCTGGAGATGGCCCGGGACGACGCCCCATTGTCCACTTCCAAGAATGGCGATGCCATTGGCCGCGCGACGAATGAACTCACTGAGGCCAAGGGCGGCACGTTGATCGGATGCACGGTCACGATCAATCGCCCGCGCGCGGAGCTCTTCTCTTACTGGCGCGACTTCGCCAATTTGCCGAGCTTCATGGATAATGTCGTGTCGGTCGACGTGCGCGGCGACGTCTCGCATTGGGTCGTAAAGGCACCCGGCGGGAAGACGGTCGAATGGGATGCCGTCATCACCGAGGAAATCGAGGGCGAGACGATAGGCTGGGCATCGATGGACGGCGCCGATGTGCCGAACAGCGGACGGATCGATTTTCGCGATGCGCAGGGCGATCGCGGTACGATCGTCAGAGCGACGATCGTTTATGATCCGCCGGCTGGTGTGGTGGGCAAGTTGATCGCCAAGATGTTTCAACGCGAGCCTGCCATTCAGGCCCGGCGCGATCTGCGGCGCTTCAAACAACTCATGGAAACGGGCGAAGTCGCGACAGCCTCGCGCACCGCCAAGCAATTCGCCGAAGAGAAGGAATAAGCATGCGCGCCCTCACTTGGCACGGGAAGCACGACGTTCGCGTCGATACGGTCGACGATCCGGAAATCCTCAACCCGCGCGATGCGATCATCAAGGTCACGTCGACCGCGATCTGCGGCTCGGACCTGCATCTCTATGACGGCTACATCCCGACGATGCAGGCCGGCGACATTCTCGGCCATGAGTTCATGGGCGAAGTGGTCGAAACCGGCCCCAAGTCGACGCTCAAAAAGGGTCAGCGGGTCGTTGTGCCGTTCACGATCGCCTGCGGCAGCTGCTACCATTGCGGTAAGCATCAATATTCCGCCTGCGACAATGGCAACCCTGCCGACAATCAGGATATCGGCATGGAGCTCTATGGGCAGCCGATGTCAGGCCTGTTCGGATACAGCCACCTTACCGGCGGCTATGCGGGCGGGCAGGCCGAATATGTCCGCATCCCCTTCTCGGATGTCGGCCCGTTGGTGATCCCCGACGGTATTGACGACGACAAAGTGCTGTTCCTTTCGGACATTTTGCCCACAGGATGGCAGGCAGCGGAGAATGCCGACATCGAACCGGGCGACACCGTTGCGGTCTGGGGGTGCGGGCCCGTGGGTCTCTTTGCGATCCAGTCCGCGATGCTCATGGGGGCCGAGCGCGTAATTGCGATCGACCATTTCCCACACCGCCTGGAACTGGCGAAGACCTTCGGCGCCGAGACGATCAATTTCGAGGAAAGCAAGACCTATGAGGCGCTGATGGAGATGACGGGGGGCATCGGCCCCGACGCCGTCATCGACGCCGTGGGCCTCGAGGCGCACGGCTTCTTTGTCGATAACGTCATAGATCAGATCAAGAAGTCGACCTTTCTCGGCACCGACCGGATTCACTCAATCCGTCAGGCGATCATCGCCTGCCGCAAGGGCGGGCGTGTCTCGATGCCCGCGGTGTATGGCGGCATAGTCGACAAATTTCCGCTCGGTGCCTTCATGGAGAAGGGCCTCACCCTCAAAACAGGCCAGACCAGCGTGCAGCACTATATGCCCGCGCTGCTCAACGCGATCATCGAAGGCAAGATCGATACGACCTTCCTGATCAGCCATCGTCTCCCGCTCGAACAGGCGGCCGAAGGCTACAAGATGTTCCACGACAACCAGAACGAAGTGACCAAGGTCGTGCTGAAGCCCGGCATGGCGATCGCTGCCGAGTAGGAGATCCGACATGGCCAACAAATTTGCGATCATCACGGGTGCATCGACCGGCATCGGCTTCGAGCTGGCCGGACTTGCGGCAAAGAGCGGATATGATCTTCTAATCGCGGCTGACGAAGCGCTTATCCTCGCCGCTGCCGACGATCTCCGGGCCAGGGGCGCGACGGTCGAGGCGGTGGAAACGGACCTCGCCACCATTGGGGGTGTCGATAAGCTGCTCGGTGCCGCCGGTCGCCGGAAGGTGGACCTGCTCTGCGCCAACGCCGGGCGGGGTCTCGGTCACGCTTTTCTCGATCAGGATGTCGCCGACTGGCGTCGGGTGATCGATACCAACGTTACCGGCACGGTGTATCTGCTCCAGAAGGTCCTGAAGGAGATGGTCGCGCGCAATGATGGCAAGGTGCTCGTTACCGGCTCGATCGCCGGTTTCATCCCGGGCAGCTTCAATGCGGTCTATAATGGCACCAAGGCCTTCATCGATAACTTCACCGAAGCTGTCCGCAACGAGATCAAGGATGTGAAGGGCGTGACGCTCACCACCCTGATGCCGGGCCCGGTGGAGACGGAGTTCTTCGATCGTGCCGACATGCTTGATACGTCGGTCGGCGCCGATCCCGGGAAGAGCGACCCGGCCGATGTCGCCAGGGATGGCTGGGACGCGCTGATGGCCGGCAAGGCGAGCGTCGTTTCCGGCTGGAAGAACAAAATTCAGAAGGCTGTGGCGAATGTCACGCCCGCCGCCCTCCTCGCCGAACAGCACCGCAAGATGGCCGAGCCCGGCGGTGCCTAGCCGCCCGGTCGGCCCGCTCCCCCGTTCAGCCCCGCATTAACCCGATATTGGCATACGACGTGCCATAGCCCAGCCATGCACTGGGTGAGGATGATTGAAGAGCGCCTGGCGGGCTGGACATCCGTGCGATGGGCTCGGAACAGCAGCGCCATGCTCGGCGGGCTCGTCGCTGTCAGCCTGTTGGGTGGGGCGATCGTGGTCGCAGCACTTGTCGCGCGGCTCGACGCCGATGCCTCGCTGCGCAGCGTCGCCACGGCGCGTGGGGTCATATCCTCGCTGCTCCACGCGCAGGCGAGCAGCGCCTATAATACCGGCCGGTGGGATGATGCGACCCAGCATCTCTATGGCGATCTCGACCGCGCCTGGGCGAGGAGCAACATCAGCGGCGAATATGTCGCCTATGTGATCGATGCGCGCGGTCGGACGCTGTTCGCGCAACGCAGCGACGGCACCATCGATCCGCCGCTTGGGGAGGTCGCTCCTGCCGCGCTCCGCTCCATGCTGGACCGCCTGCCCCGCAGCTTCGCCGACGCGGACCGGATGAAGGAGGGCATCGCCTTCTTCGACCAGTATCGCGGTAGAACCGCGATTTTCGGTGTGATGCCGGTTATCCCGCTCAGCAAAAAGGTTGCGCCACCGCGCGGAGAATTGCGCCATCTCATCTATATCGACATGCTTACCCCAGCGCGGGTCACGTCACTTGCTACGCGCTATGGTCTGACCGGCCTGCGCGTCGATGCGCGGGGCACACCCTCCTCGGTCGCGCTTGCCAACCTCCGGGGCGACGGAGTTGCGGCGCTGGCCTGGACGCCCGAACACCCGGGCAGCGCAGGGCTGAAGGCGATATTGCCGATATTGCTCGTTATCGCCGGCGCCGTCCTCGCCCTCACTTGGGCGCTGGACCGGGTCATGCGGCGGCAGCAGGCAGAGCTCGCATCGAGCAACGAACAGTTTCAGGCCATGGCACGCGAGGCCGAACGCGCCGCCGAGCGCGCCGAGGCGGCCCGTCGCGAGGCTGACCTGCTGCGCGACCGCGCCGAGGCTGCCGCCAAGGCGGAGGCGCGCGAACGCGAGAGGTCCGCAGCCGCGCTCAAACAGGCCGCGCGCTCGACCGGCATGGACCTCCAGGCGCATCTGGTGGCGCTGGTCGAAGACCTCGCCCGGCTGGCGGGCCAGCTCGACGAGACCGCCGACGCCGCCTGGGCCGCGACGCAGGCGCAGGAGACCCACGCCAACTGGGTCGGCGCGAAGAGCGCCAACGCCGCTGCTTCGCTCGACGACGTGCTCAGCGGAGCGGCAGGCATGGCGAATGCGGTGCAATCGATCCGGCAGGAAGTGGCGAGTACGCGCGACGCAGTCGCCTCGGCGGCGCGCCACTCCTCGGAAACGGCCGTGGGCAACGAAGCGCTGTTGTCGCATGTGGACGGGATCGGCTCGGCGTCCGAGGCTATCCTGACGGTAACCAAGAAAACACGGCAGCTGGCGGTGAATGCGGCGATCGTCGCCGCGCACGGCCAGAGCGCCCATGACGGATTTTCGGTCATCGCCCGCGAGATCAAGACGCTCTCGGAAAATAGCCGCCTGTCCGCCGGGCAGATCGCGGATCGGCTGAAAGCGGTGACCGAATCGGTCCATCGCAGCGTGGACGCCAGCCTGAGCATCGATTCCGATCTGCAGAATATCCTCGAATCGATCAGCGCAGCCGACGCCGCAGTGCGGGCGCATGAGGCGGCAGGCGCGGCGATCGTCGAACGGGTGCATCATGCACGCCATGAATCGCATGCGGTGGGCGGCCTGGTCCGCGAAATGAATGCATCGATCGCCCATGTCCGGGATAGCGTACAACTCACCCGCGAGGTTAGCGCGCGCGTCCGCGAGCGGGTCGAACTGCTGGAACGGGCTCTCGGCAAGGCCGTCTCGGACCTGATGGCCGCCTGACTGAGGCCGCCTGCGGCGTTCCTCCTTTCCGCGCGCGAAGCGCTTCATCCGGCAAAAAGAAGCCCGCCGGGCGAAACCCGGCGGGCAGAAGGGGAAAACCGGAAGGGGGAATAAACCGGTTGGCAAGCAAATGCCCGAGATCGAAAGAAGTTCCGGCCCGGCATGATTTTTTTTCAAAGCGCTGGATCGTCTCTTTCCTGTCCGCTGCCCTCGTCGCCGTCGATGCCGATGAAGCTGATCTTCCCGTTGGTTTCGAGGATCGCCCAGGCAACATCCTTCATCCGCGCATAGCCGGCCAGCCGCATCTCGCTCTCGATCTCGGCCCGCGTTAGCCGGTCCCGGCGCAGATTGTCGGTCAGCAGTTCGCCATGGCGGATGATGACGCGCGGCTCGCCCTCCAGCAGCTTTTCCATCCGCGGAGACAGATAGCTCGCCCAACTCAACACGATCCCCCAGAAAGCGAAGGTGGTGATGGCCAGCGTGGCGCCCGTCAGGCTGAAATCGTTATGCGTCACCCCCTGCTGGATGAGGTCGCCCAGCACGATCAGCGTGACCAGCTCGAACGGCGTCATCTGGCTGAGTTCGCGTTTCCCCAGCAGGCGGAGCAGCCCATAGAGGATGAAGAACATCGCGGTGGCGCGCAGGACGATATCCATCAGGGCAGGACCTTCGTACGGAGCGAAAGGCCGGCGACCTGCGCCTCGCCGTCGAACAGCGCCATCCGCCCGGCATTGCCGCCGAACAGCGGCGGATTGATCTGCCCGTCGAATTTCAGCTCGATCGGCTCGCCCGCTGGAGCCGGGCCGAACGACATCCGGAACATGCCCTTGCCAAAGCTCTCCTTTTCCGCCCCCGGAATTGTCGAATTGACGGTCATGTCCTTCCAAAGCGACGGTTCGATCCCCAGCACGAGGTCGGCGAACGGGCGGTGGGGCGTGATCCGCACGCGCGTCTCATAGAACAGCCCGCTGCGCAGAACCGCGGCAGTGGTAACTTCGAAGCGCACGGCCGATGTCTCGACGACGTGGGTCGGGCTGGGCCCGCCGCCCGCCAGGCCCAGTAAAGCGCAACCGAGAATCGCGGTCGTCACGATCAGCGACGCCAGCTTCGGCCGGCGCAGCGGCGCAGGAAGGCGATGATGCCTGTGCTCTATTCCGTCGGGTGCTGCCCTTTCCTGTCCCATGGGGCAGTGAACCTGCGGCCCAGGGCTTCGTTCCGATGGCATGCAGGCGACCGGAGGGCGTTTGGTCAATCTTTCGAAATGGACCCTGCTCGCGCCTTCTTCGTTGCTCTGGGCAAAGGAGAGTCCGCATGTCCCTCACCACCGTCCGTCGCGATGTGGTCACCCGCCCGCTGTTCGACCTTGCCGCAAAAGCCATGCCGCAATTGTCCGCGACCGAAAGCGAAGCGATCGATGCGGGCGACGCGTGGCTCGACGCGTCGATCTTCACGGGCAGTCCCGACTGGACTGCGCTGCTCGAGGTTCCAGCCGCGCGGTTGAGCGATGAAGAACGTGCCTTTCTGGACGGCCCGGTCGAGACGCTGTGCGCGATGATCGACGACTGGCGCGTCACCTGGGAAGACCGCGACCTGTCGCCTGAGACATGGGATTATCTGAAGCGCGAGCGCTTCTTCGGCATGATCATCCCGAAGGAGCATGGCGGGCTGGGCTTCAGCGCCTTCGGCCATAGCGAGGTGGTGCGCAAGATCGCCTCGCGGTCGATCACCGCGGCGGTCACAGTAATGGTGCCCAATTCGCTCGGTCCCGGAGAATTGCTGGTCGCCTTCGGCACCGACGAGCAGCGCCGGCACTGGCTGCCGCGCCTCGCCGACGGTCGCGACATTCCCTGCTTCGGACTGACCAGCGCAGAAGCCGGCTCAGACGCCGCTGCGATGATTGATGAGGGTATTGTCTGCCACGGCGAGTGGCAGGGCAATCAGGTGCTGGGCATCCGCCTGAACTGGCGCAAGCGCTACATCACCCTTGCACCCGTGGCGACCGTGCTGGGCCTCGCCTTCAAGCTGCGCGATCCGGACGGTCTGCTCGGCGGGCAGGAGGATATCGGCATCACCGTCGCGCTGGTCCCCACCGATCTGCCCGGGGTCGAGACCGGCCGCCGCCATCTGCCGTCGATGCAACCCTTTCAGAATGGTCCGACGAGCGGGACCGACGTATTCATCCCGCTCGATCATGTCATCGGCGGGCGGGAGCGCGTGGGCCAGGGCTGGAAGATGCTGATGAGCGCGCTCGCCGCCGGGCGTGGCGTATCGCTGCCCTCGTTGTCGGCGGCGGCGGCCTCCTTCGCAGCACACACGACCGGCGCCTATGCGCGCATCCGCGCGCAGTTCGGCATGGCCGTCGGCAAATTCGAAGGCGTGCAGGAGCGGCTCGCCCGCATCGCCGGCAACGCCTATCTGCTCGACGGCGCGCGGCGATTGACCTGCGCAGGCCTCGACCTCGGCCATCATCCCGCGGTGATAGCCTCGATCATGAAGCTGCACGCGACCGAGCGGATGCGTATCGTCGTGAACGACGCGATGGACGTCCATGGCGGCAAGGCGATCATCGAGGGTCCGAACAACTATCTTGCCAGTCATTATCGCGCGATCCCGGTCGGCATCACCGTCGAGGGCGCCAATATCCTGACGCGCAGCCTGATGGTGTTCGGCCAGGGGGCGATCCGCGCCCATCCCTATCTGCTCGACGAGATCCGTGCGCTCGGCGACTCCAATCCGTCACGCGCCCTCGCCCGCTTCGACGACCGCTTGTGGCGCCATGTAGGCCACTTCATCCGCAACGCGCTAAGGACACTACTGCGCAGTTGGTCGGGTGGCTTCTTTGCCCCCGCCCCTGCTCGCACCGGCCGGGCACGGCGCTTCTATCGGCAGCTGTCGCGCTATTCCGCAGCCTTTGCGATGACATCGGATATCGCCTTCCTCACGCTCGGTGGCGAACTCAAACGCCGCGAGCTGCTGTCGGCGCGGCTGGGCGACATCCTCTCGGAAATCTATCTCGCGAGCGCCGCGCTCAAGCGCTGGCACGACGAGGGCCAGCAGAAGGCGGACTGGCCGCTGCTCCATTATTGCATGGAGACGAGCTTCGCGGAGATCGAACGCCGCTTCGACGAGATTTTCGCGAACATGCCTCTTGCGCCGGTGCGCGGCATCCTCCGCTTTTTCATCATGCCCTTCGGTCGGCGCCGGCGTGGGCCGTCGGATCGCCTGGTTCGCCAGGTCGCCGACCTGCTGCTGGTGCCATCGGCGACGCGGAGCCGCCTGACCGAGGGGCTTTATATGGGAAAGCCCGAGGACGCCGTGGCGCGGCTCGGGGCGGCCTTTCGCCTGGTCGATGAGGTCCAGCCGATCAAGGACCGGCTCCGCAAGGCCGGGATCAAGGACTGGCACAGGGCAGCGCCGGGCGCTTTGTCGGAAACCGAGAGCCGCCGCCTTGCCGCCGCGGAGCAAGCTGTCGCCGACATCGTCGCCGTCGACGATTTCGCGCCCGGCGAGTTGACGGCAGGAGCCGATCGCCCCGGATATCGCCACGCCGCCGAATGAGATGATCGATCAGCCTGGGCGGGAGGCTGCCTGTCTCCAATGGGGGGGCAAAGCCGCGGGTGTCCCCGCGGCGGCTAGGCAGCAGTGTCCTGTATCCCCGAAGCACCAGCCGCAAGTGAACGACCTCTCACTACAGCGAAAGGATACTATCGATCGCCCCCCCTATGATCTGCGATATTTTCATTAAATCTGATCAATCATTACAATATAAATCGATTCTTCTGGAAATATCATTCCGATTCCATAACGAAAAACAGTAGGATTTTGGCGTGATACAGGCCATCCATTTCCAGCGATGGCTGTGTTGCACTTTTGCAACGCGAATTTTCTTCTCTTCCCGAGTGCGAAACCTTTCTTCCGTGCGACGGGTTAGAAGCGCGTCCCGGCCGTCGTCGGGGATGCCCAGCGTTTAGGGCCGTCGATTGGAGATAATTTGATGAAGTTCGCAGTCATCGCCGCCGCCCTGGCGGCAACCCTCAGCACCGCAGCCATCGCTCAGGACCGCTCGCCCGACGGCAGCGAACCGGCCTTCAGCGTCGAGCCCTATGTCGGCATCCTCGGGGGCTATCATAATTTCGATCGCGACAGCGAGTTCGGCACCGTCGGCACCCGCGGCAAGATGGACGGCGCGCTCGTCGAGGGCATCGCCGGCGTCAACATCCCCTTCGGTCCGGTCTTCGTCGGCGTCGAGGGTAATGCGGCCAAGGGCTTCAAGGACATCGACTGGGAATATGGCGTAAAGGGCCGCGTGGGCATGCGCGCCGGCCAGAGCGGCCTGATCTACGTGTCGGCTGGCTATCAGTGGGTCAACGGCCGTCGCGGCTTCTCCGACCAGAAGGACTGGACTTATGGTCTGGGCGTCGAGGTCGGTCCGAAGGAGATCGGTCTGGGTGGCGTGCTCGGCGAGGCCGGCCCGCGCATCCGTCTGCAGGCGGATACCTACGATTTCGACAGCATCCGTCCGATGGCGGGTCTCGTCTTCGCTTTCTGATCCCCATCAACGGCGACAAAGAAGGGCTTCGGCATCGCTGCCGGAGCCCTTTGTCCTGCCTGGCTATTTCACCGCCGCGCTCGGTGGCGCGCGCACCGGCAGCGTCACCTCCTCGCCCGGCGCATCGCGCAGGCGGAGCGCCAGCCTGTCCCCGGCAGGCCGCGATACCCGGATCGTGTCACCGGTGAAGCCTTCGGCAATGGTCAGCGGCTTGCCCTTCCCCGATCCGATCGTCTCTATCAGGAACAGCCTCTCCCCCTTCACCACGCATTCGCCCGCAGGCGCGCAGTCGACAGAGGTGATGCGGGGCAGCCGGGCAAGCGTCGCGAGCGGCTGCCAGTCGCTGGCGCCGGTTTCACGCACCAGACGAAACTGGAGCGGGCCGAACGCCGCCGGCCCCAGCTTCCCGGGATCGAGCACAGCCACGACGATATCATTGCCCTGAATCTGAAGGTCGGGTCCGACCGGCAGGTCGACATGCACATCCTCGTCTGCGGTCGCGATCTCGATCCGATCCTTCGCGGTCAGGCGCGGGCCATCGTTCACCCGCGCGGAAAACACCATCTGTCCCGTGTCCGGAAGCAGCTGCTCGCCCCTGATCGCAAGGGCAACGCCGCTCCCCGAACGTCCGGGCTTCAGCGTCCGCTGAAGCAGCGAGACGCCGGGTCGGGGGGCCTCGAAGCTGACCGAAACCGACAGCGATCGGCCATCCTTGAGCCGCACGCGTGCCCGCGAGGCCACATCTTCCAGCGCGGCACCGTCCTCGGCAGCCATCGTCAGCCGGTCGATATCGCCCTCGCGCCGCAGAGTCAGCGGGCGCAATTCGCGCTCTCCGAAGGACGCGCCTGCGACCTGATCGAGCCTCTGGCCGGACAGCGTGCCGAAGCGGTCGCCGGCATGGACCAGCAGGCCGTCCAGCCGGCTGGCCTGCGCATAAGCCCGCACGGCCAGGCTGGCCGGGTCGATCCCGCCGAGCTGCCTGAACTCCAGCGTGAGCGGACCGGGGCGGACATCCTTGAGTGGCAGCGTCAGTGCCAGCCGACCCGCATCGGTGACGGTCGCCCCGACCGCCAAGGGCTGGTCATTACCGCGCCGGACGGTCACGCTGGCGACACAGGCAGGCGACGGCCCCTCGAGTTCCAGCGGATTGTCGCGCCCGGATACCAGGCTCGCCGGTTCTCCGGCGATCCGCCATTCGCCCGCTGTCGGGAATTCCAGCCGGAAGGCAGGCCCCTCGAAGGGATCGAATCCCCACAGCCCGTGCAGGCGCGCCGTCAGCTTGCCGCTCAGTCCGGCGGGAACCGGGCCGTCGATCATATAGCCACCCTTGTCGGCGCGCGCGCGGACGGGAATGTCGACGGTCCCTCCGGGCGCCTCGATCCGCAGCTTCATCTCGCGCAGATAGTCGGTCGCGTAGATCAGCGGCGCCCCGTCGACCGGCAGCAGAAGGTCCGGCCGCGCACCGCACAGCGGTCGATCCACCGCAGCGCGCAGACGCGGCGGGCTGTTCGCCTCGATGGCCGGCATGCCTGCGACCAGCACCGATCTTGGCTTGGCAAAGGACGGCGCGGCATTGAGCAGCAGCGCGACCCCGGCGCCCTGGCGCTGGGTCAGGCTGGGCAGATAGTCGAGCTGCGGATTGCTGAACGCGCCGAATACGCGCGCTATGTCGCGGATTACCCCGATATAGGGGCTGTAATAGCCCATGCCGGCCTCGCGCGTGGAACTCAGCTGTAGCGCGAGGTCGACGGGCGCGCCGGCAAGCGTCTCGGTCAGCGACGAGGTGTGGACGTCCGCCAGCACCAGCGCCTCGCGATGCTCGAGCAGGCAGGCGGCCTGCGATTCGATCACCTTGCCCAGGCAATCCTCGTTGAGCTTCATCGAAAGGCTGCGCGCGAGCACGGGAGCCACGCTGCGCAGATATTCCGGGTGGCTGTTCTCCTGCGTCCGGATCGCGGTCATGAACGCATCGAGCCGCGCACGATCGAGCGACGCCTGATTTAGGTCTTGGGTTGCGCGGACGAATTCGCCGGGACGTCCCCGTACAGCATCGGAAATCGCGCCGAGAGCGCCCCCGCTTTCCGGAACGAGGAAGAGCACGAGCTGGCGGGCCCCCTTGGGCACCTCAAGATCGAGCTGGCGATCCTTGTCCTTCTTCTTCCACGGCTCCGCCGACCTCACCCAGTCCTTGGCGGGCGGATTGGTGGCGCCTTGCAGAAAGGCGGAGACCAGCAGGAACCGCGCGCGCTGATCGGTCGGGAAATCGGCAACGACCCTGATCCGGTCGCCTTCCGCCAGGCTGGGCACCTGGGCGATGGGAAGCGTCATCCCCCCTCGCGTGACGGTGATCCGCAGCCCCGGGCCGCTCAGGTCGAAAGGCGCAGGGTCGGCGGCGCGGGCGGCGCCGGCCAGCAGGAGGGCACCAGCCGCGCACAGCAGACCATGGCGTGCGGAGACAGAATGCAGGGACCGTATCTGGGGCATCCCTGCTGTAATGGGCCATGGTGTAGCATGGTCAAGCCGAACCACCGGCGCTTCGCCCCCATCTCCACGGCAGGGCGTTCCGAACGGCAGACGATCCCCCGTGGGCGACGACCGTCATCGTTCGACCTTTCGAGCATGAACTGCGCTGGGCCGCGCCCGGCCACGGACCCTTGGCAAGGCTGCCGGACGAGGATAGGCCGTTCGCAACAGGAAATACCTTCCGTGGAATGCCAGGGATTTGCGATGCGGAAGCTGATGTCCACCTTGCTGCGGGTCGAAACGGCGCTGGCCCTGCATCTCGCCTGGGTCCTCGTCTTTCTGGTCCCGCTGCGCATCACCCGCCGGTTGTTCGGCGAAGTCGAGGCCCCGGAAAATGGTGGCGACCGGATCCTGGCGGCAGTTCCGGAGAGGACGATGGCTCGCGCCGCCGACATGGCACGTCGGCTACGCCACGTCGCCGGCCGTCTCCCTTGGCACAGCACCTGCCTCGTGCGGGCCATCGCGGGGCAGATGCTACTCGCGCGCAGGGGCATAGCCGGTGGCACGATCCGGTTCGGCGTGCGCAAGCAGGACGGCAAGCTGGAGGCCCATGCCTGGCTGCTGCTGGACGGCGTCGCCCTGATCGGTGGGGAAGAGGCCGAGGGATATCGCCCGCTTGCCGATCTGGGTCGTGGAGCACCGGCATCGAACGGACAGTAGCGAAGGGATGATCGGCTCGCGGACAAGATGGCTTGCTGCCGCCTGTATCGCACTGATCATGATCAGCCTCGTCGCCAGTTGGACGGTCGGTTCGCACCTGTCCCGAGGAGAGCGGTGGGATGTTCCCGCTGCCCGCTCGCCCGCGCAGGACATTCGCCTTCGGGCCGGCGACGGACTGTCGATCGCGGCGACCTATCGGCCGGGGCGCGATCCCGCCGCGCCGGCGGTGCTTCTCCTGCACGCAAAGGGCCAGTCCCGGCAGTCGATGGCAAACAGGGCCGAGTGGCTTGCCAGCCTCGGCTATGCCTCGCTCGCGATCGACTTTCGCGGGCATGGCGAGTCCGATCTCGCGCCCCGGACCAATGGCTATACCGAAGCCCGCGATGCCAGGGCGGCCTTTACATGGCTGAAGGCGCGACAGCATGGGGCTCCGGTCGCCATAGTCGGCATCTCGCTTGGTGGCGCGGCGAGCCTGATCGGCGAACAGGGCCCGCTGCCGGCCGATGCGCTGATCCTGCAGGCGGTCTATCCGGATCTGCGCCGGGCGATCCATAACCGCATCGCCCAACGCGCGCCCGACGAAGTGGCGAGCCTGCTGGAACCGCTGCTGAGCCTGCAAACGCTGCCCCGCATCGGCGTCTGGCCGTCGCGCATCTCACCCCGGCACGCTCTTGCCGCCTATAAGGGCCCTGTGCTGGTGATGGGCAGTACGGGCGACGAGTCCACGCCGCCCCGGGAGACGCACGCGCTTTTCGCCGCCGTTTCCGGAAATCGCAGCCTGTGGCTTGCCGATGCTGGCGATCACGCCGCGATGTGCGACCTCGACGGCCCGCCCTATCGGTCCATCCTCGCGTCCTTTCTCCTCCGCACGATCGGTGAGCCCGGCCAGCGTCGGACAGAAAAGGGAGCCATTTCGGATAATGACTGAAAGTACATGTCCCAATGGTCGTATCGACTTTGGAGTGGTCTGAGCCGATAGCGGGACCGTGGCCATCCCCCTCGTGCCACAACTTTCTGGTGCTCCGCCCGCCTAACCTTCCAGCATCCTCCTAGGGCGGAGCACCTCTTTTTTCCTCTTCTCCGGTGAACAGAGTGATGACGTAGCGTCACTTGTTCGCTCGCCGCTGCCGCGCGATGCCGGGATCGACCGAGGAGAGGATGATCCCACCGATGAACCGCCGATTTCTGCTAGTTCGCAGGCCCCTTGGCATTCCCGTTCCAGACGATTTCGCACTTGTGGAGACGGCCATGCCTGTACTGCCGCCCGGCGGACTGATCGTCCGGAACCATTATGCGTCGCTCGATCCCGCCCAGCGCGGCTGGATGGACGATGCCCCCAGCTACATGCCGCCGATCCCGCTCGGCGATGCGGTTCGCGCCGCAACCCTGGGCGTCGTCCACGCCTCCGACAATCCGGCCTTCGCACCCGGCGACTGGGTCCGTGGCGCCCATGCGCTCGAAGACTATAGCGCAGTGCCCGCCGGGAGCTTTACGCGGTCGATCGACATCGATGCCGTCGATCGACCGACGCTTTATTTGTCGGCACTCGGCGGCAACGCGATGACCGCCTATTTCGGCCTACTCGACATAGCAAAGCCCCAGCCTGGCGAGACACTGCTCGTCACCGGAGCCGCGGGCGGCGTCGGCTCCATCGTCGGGCAGATCGCGAAGATCGTCGGCTGCCGCACGATCGGGATCGCCGGCGGCGCGGAGAAATGCGATCGCCTCCTGCGGGATTTCGGCTTCGATGCAGCGATCGACTATAAAGGGAAGGCCGTCGCCGAGCTCGCCGAGGAGATTCGCAAGGTGGCCCCGCGCGGGCTCGACATGCTGTTCGAAAATGTCGGCGGCACGGTCATGGATGCGGCGCTGCTGAACCTGGCACAAGGCGCGCGGGTCGTCCTGTGCGGGTTGATCAGCGAGTATAACGCCCCGGAAAGGATCGGCATCCGCAACCTGTGGCAGGTGCTCGTCCAGCGCGCGACCATCCACGGCATGATCGTCGCCGACTATATTCCCCGCTTCGCCGAGGCGACGGACGATATCCGTCGCTGGCTCGCCGAAGGGAAACTGCATGTCGAGGAGGATGTGCAGGACGGACTGGAAACCGCCTACCCTGCCTTCATGCGCCTGTTCAGCGGCGCCAATCGCGGTAAGCAGATCCTCAGGATCGCCTGAGCCCCACCACACCCCCAGCACAGGACAGCAGAGCGTTGCGGCGCGATGGCGGAGCCGCACCGCACTGCTGCACGTTGACGAAGCGAGGTCGTCCTGCATAGAGACGATAATGCGAATCACTCGCATTATCGTTAAAGGGGATAAATGTTGAGGAAGGACAGTCTTCCACATGCTCGTCACAGCGCCGGGCAACGTCGCCGGATGCAGTTGGCACCGCTCGCCAAAATCATCGCCAGCCTTCCCATGCTCTGCGCTTCACCCGTCCAGGCGCAGGACAATGACGGGCAGTTCTGGCTGGACCGCATGAGCCAGATCGTCGTGACCGCGACCCGCACGCCGGTGAAGATCGAGGACCTGGCGGTGACCGTATCGATCCGAACCGACGAGCAGATCGCCGACGAGATGGCGACCGACATAAAGGATCTCGTCCGGTTCGAACCGGGCATATCGGTGCAGCGACAGCCGGCCCGGTTCAACGCCGCGCTTTCGGCCACGGGACGCGCGGGCAACGAAGGATTCAACATCCGCGGCATCGGCGGAAACCGCGTTCTGATCCAAGTCGACGGGGTGCGGGTGCCCGATGGCTTCAACTTCGGCGCCCAGAGCGCCGGTCGGGGCGATTATGTGGACATCGGCCTCATCAAATCGGTCGAGATCCTGCGCGGCCCTTCGTCCGCGCTCTATGGCAGCGACGGGCTTGCCGGTGCGGTCAGCTTCGTCACCGCCGATCCTGCGGATTTCCTACCGGGCGGCAAGAGCATCGGCGGGCTCGTACGAGGCGCCTATTCGAGCGCGGACAGCGAGTTCACCGAAACCGCCATCCTCGCCGGCCGCAGCGGCGACTGGTCGGCGATGGCCGCCTATACAAGGCGCGACTGGAAGGAACTCGACAATAAGGGAACAGTCGGGGGAAGTGGCGCCACGCGCACCAAGCCCAACCCGCAGGACGGCCGGTCGGATGCCATCCTCGCACGCATCGTTTACGCCCCCGCCGGTGGCCATAAGCTGCGGCTGACCGGCGAATATCTGGACACGCATCTCTTCACGGAAGGGCTGACCGGGCTCAGCCCGGCCGTCGAACTGCTGCAGGGCGTCGACACCGGGCAGCGCAAGCGCATCAGCCTGGACTGGAGCTGGGAAGGCGCCGGCCTGATCGATTTCGCACGGGCCGCGGTCTATTGGCAGGACGGCGACGACCGCCAGTTCACCGATGAGGACCGGACCCCACTCGCCGACCGCGAACGTCTCAACAGTTTCGAGAACCGGGTCTTCGGTTTCGCTGCGGACGCCCGGTCCGATTTCGCCACTGGGCCGCTCTCGCATCGCCTCGTTTTCGGCGGAGACATCAACAAGACCCGGCAGCGCGGGCTGCGCGACGGGGTCGTCCCGCCGGCGGGTGAAGTCTTCCCCACGCGCGCCTTCCCGACGACCGACTTCACCAGGGCCGGCCTCTTCATCGGCGACCAGATCGGAATCGGGCCGCTCACACTCTATCCGGCGCTGCGCTTCGACTGGTATGATCTGTCGCCGCGCAAGGACGCACTGCTTCCGGCTTTCACGGGCGCAGGTCAGGACGGTTCGCGCCTCTCGCCCAAATTCGGCGCCGTTCTGAAGCTCACCGAAAATATCCGGCTGTTCGGCAACTATGCCACGGGGTTCAAGGCTCCCGAGCCGGGACAGGTCAACCAGTTCTTCGAGAACCTCGCCTTCGGCTATACGTCCGCGCCCAATCCCGATCTCGGCCCCGAGCGCAGCGAGAGCTTCGAGGGCGGCGTGCGACTCTCGGGCACCAATGTCAGCCTCGATCTCACCGCCTTCAGCTCACGCTACAAGGACTTCATCAGCCAGGAGGTGGTCGGCGGGGCCTTCACCCCGTCCAACCCTGCGATATATCAGTTCGTCAATCTCGATCGCGTGAAGGTGAAGGGCGCCGAGGCTCGCTTCGAGGGCCGCGCGGACAATGGGGTGCACGCGACGGTCGCGCTGTCCTATGCCAAGGGGGACGTCATCGAGCCTGGCGGAGTTCGCACCCCGCTCTCGACGATCGACCCGCTCAAGCTGGTCGTCGGGGTCGGCTATCGCGACCCGCAAGGCCGGTTCAGCACACAGATCATCGCCACGCACAGCGCGCAGAAGGAACTCGACCGCACGACCGGCCTGTGCACCCCCACATGCTATCGGCCGGGTGCGTTCACCATCCTCGACCTGACGGCAAGCGCGCCTCTGGCCGAAGGACTGACGCTGCGCGCCGGGATCTTCAATCTGCTGGACGAGAAATATGCCTGGTGGAGCGATGTCCGCGGACTCGCTTCCAGCTCGACGATAACCGATGCCTATACCCAGCCAGGTCGCAACGCGAGCGTCTCGCTCAGCTATCGCTTCTGATCGAAAAGGGACAATGACGATGCACCACCTCAAGCGCGCCCTCTGTGCCGGCCTGATTGCCGCCGCATGGGCACTGAGCCCCGCCCTCGCGCATCCCCCGATTGCCGCCACAACGGCAGCAGCGAGCTTCGAACGCGATCGGGCGGACATCCTGGCCATGGCCGGCAATTACAAGGTCCGCTTCGACATGCAGGAATCGACGCGATGGGACCCCACCTACACACCGCTCGATCGGAAGATCTCCGGCGGCTACGAATCGGTCCGCGTGATCGAGGACAGCGGCCGCAAGATCGTGCTCCAGCATCTCCTAGTGGTCAGCCACGAAGGCAAGGACATGGTGATCAAGCATTGGCGACAGGATTGGGAATATGAGCCCGCCCGCGTGCTGGTCTATTCCGATCGCAACCGCTGGACCTGGGAGGACGTCCCGGCCGCAATGCGAACCGGGCGCTGGTCACAGACGGTGTGGCAGGTCGACGACAGCCCGCGTTACGGCGGCTGGGGCCAGTTCGAGACCCAGGGCGGCATCCGCCGCTGGCGGTCGAACTGGACGTGGCGCCCGCTCGCTCGACGCGATGCCGTGCGCAAACCCGTCTATGACCGCTATCTTTCGATCAACCGCCACCAGAACGGGCCGGAGGGGTGGATCCACTGGCAGGACAATATCAAGATGGGGACGAAGAACGGCGAACTGGCGCCGATCGTCCAGGAATATGTGCTGAACAGCTATGTCCGCTCCAGCGACTACAACGTCAAGGCGGCCGACGATTACTGGAAGGCCACTGCTGCCTATTGGGCCGGCGTCCGCTCCATATGGGCGAGAATAGCGGAGCAGAAGAACGGCATCGCCATTCAGGAGGAAGCCGAAACGGGCACGGTGATCAGCGGTCGGCTGATGCAGCTCGCCAACGATATCCACATGGGCGGCACCAGCACGGACAAGGCGCTCGGCGAGGCCCGGAAACTGATCGCGGAGAATACCCAGCCACTCTGACGATCCGACACGCCGTCGGAAGGCACCGGTCCGCTTCCTCCGCGAGGAGAGGCGCGGCCGGTGCCCGGCTGTCGATCGGCCGCGATCTGGATTGCCCCGGCCTGTTAGGCCGTGGGGAGTGCTGGAGCCCCTGGGGGAGGCTTTCGTTCCAGCTTTTAAGTGGTCGGGGCGACAGGATTCGAACCTGCGACCCCCAGACCCCCAGTCTGATGCGCTACCAGGCTGCGCTACGCCCCGACCAAGGCTGCGCGCTTTAGGAGGGTCGAAGCGTCTTGGCAAGCGCCCGGTTGCCACTTCCATGCGGAACGTGATAGGCGCGCGCCACTTCGAGGCCATTTTTCGGCCAATTCTCTTTCCGGGATGCCAGACACATGTTCGCTTCTCCCGCCTATGCCCAGGCCGCCGGTGCGGCACCTGCCGGTGGCGTCGCTTCCTTCCTCAGCTTCGCGCCGCTGATCTTCATCTTCGTGATCTTCTATTTCCTCCTGATCCGCCCGCAGCAGAAGCGGATGAAGGAGCATCGCGCGATGATCGACGCGGTGAAGAAGAACGACATGATTGTCACGGGCGGTGGTATTGTCGGCAAGGTCACCCGGGTCGACGAGGGCGAGGTCGAGGCCGAAATCGCCCCGAACGTCCGCATCAAGCTGATCAAGGGCACCATCGCCGAAGTCCGTCCGGCCGGTGCCGGCAAGCCCGCCAACGATTGATCCCATCATGCTCGATTTCCCGCGCTGGAAAATCTGGTCGATCTGCCTCGCCCTCGCGATCGGCGTATTGATCTCCATCCCGACGTTCATTCCCGAATCGGTCGCACAGCGCTGGGGCATCGGCAGCATGCCGCGCGTGAACCTTGGTCTCGACCTGTCGGGTGGCAGCCACCTGATGCTCGAGGCCGACACCACCGATCTCGCGAAGCAGAACCTGATCCGCATGGAAGAGATGGTTCGCACCGAGATGCGACGGGCCGACCCGCCCATCGCGATCGGCGACATTTCCACCACAGGCGGACGCCTGTCCTTCTTCGTGCGCGACGGATCGCGCGTCGACGCGGCAGTCGAGCGCCTGCGGACGCTGACCCAGCCTTCGGGCATGACCGGCCAGCGCGACTGGAATGTCCAGGTGGTCGATTCGACCCGCGTGGTATTGACCCCGACCGAAGCCGGTCTGGCCCAGGCGACCGACGCGGCGATGCAGGTCGCGACCGAGGTCGTGCGCAAGCGTATCGACGAAATGGGCACGCGCGAACCGACCATCATCCGCCAGGGCGCCGAACGCATCGTCGTTCAGGTCCCCGGCCTGCAGGATCCCGCGGCGCTCAAGGCGCTGCTCGGCAAGACCGCCAAGCTCGAGTTCAAGCTGGTCGACCTGACCGCCAATCCGCAGGATGTCGCCCAGGGCCGCGCGCCGGTGGGCAGCGAAATCATTCCCTACCCCGACAATCCCTCGGGCGTGCCGCTCATCGCGGTCAAGCGCCGCGCGATGCTGACCGGCGACGAACTGATCAACGCGCAGCTCAGCTACAATCAGCAGACCAACGAACCGGTCGTCTCGATCACCTTCAACAGCGAGGGCGGTCGCAAATTCGCGCGCGTCACGCAGGAGAATGTGAACAAGCCCTTCGCGATGGTCCTCGACGGCAAGGTCTTGTCGGCGCCGAACATCAACGAGCCGATCCTGGGTGGTCAGGCGCAGATTTCGGGTCGCTTCACGACCGACAGCGCCAACCAGCTCGCCATCGCCCTGCGCTCGGGCAAGCTGCCCGTCGCGCTGAAGGTGGTCGAGGAACGCACCGTCGGCCCGGACCTCGGCGCCGATTCGATTCGTGCAGGCACCCTCGCCAGCGCGATCGCCGCCATCGCGGTCGTCATCTTCATGTTCGTGAGCTATGGCCGCTTCGGCCTCTATGCCGACCTTGCCGTGGTCATAAACATCTTCGTGATTCTCGGCGTGATGGCGCTGCTCAATGCGACGCTCACCCTGCCGGGCATCGCAGGCTTCGTCCTGACCATCGGCACGGCGGTGGACGCCAACGTGCTGATCAACGAACGCGTGCGTGAGGAAATCCGCCGCGGCCGGTCACCGACCCAGGCGGTTGAACATGGCTATAAGGAAGCCAGCCGGACGATCTTCGAGGCGAACGTCACCCACGCCATTGCCGGCATCATCATGTTCATTCTCGGGTCCGGCCAGGTGAAGGGCTTCGCGGTCGTGCTGCTGATCGGCATCGCCACCTCGGTCTTCACCGCCGTCGTCTTCACCCGTATGCTGGTGTCGCAATGGCTGCGTCGCACGCGCCCCGCGTCCCTCCATATCTGATCGGAACAGTGCCATGCGCCTGCTGAAACTGGTTCCCGACAATACCAATATCGGATTTGTCCGGCTCCGCGTCGTCGCCTTCATCATCACCGCCCTGCTTACCGTCGCCGCCATCGGCGCGACGGCAACGCGCGGCCTCAACATGGGCGTCGATTTCGTCGGCGGCCTGATGATCGAAGCCAAATTCGCCACCCCGCCGTCGCTCGACGCCGTCCGCAGCAACATCGACGCCCTTGGCGTCGGCACGAGCTCGCTGCAGCAGTTCGGCGATCCGGGCACGATCTCGATCCGCCTGCCGGTGCCCGACAGCAACGACCCCGGCGCGACCAACGCGGTCGTCAACAAGGTCGATGCCTCGCTCAAGAAGCAGTTTCCGGGCGTCGTCTTCACCCGCACGGACACCGTGTCGGGCAAGGTCTCGGGCGAACTGATCCAGAACGGCGTGCTCGCCGTCGTGCTCGCCGTGCTCGGCATCGCCGTCTTTTCCTGGCTGCGCTACGAATGGCAGTTCGGCGTCTCGACCTTCGTCGCGATCGTCCACGACGTGCTGATGACGCTGGGCTTCTTCGCGGTGACCCAGCTCGAGTTCGACCTCAACATCGTCGCGGCGGTGCTCACGATCGTCGGCTATTCGATCAACGACAAGATGGTCATCGACGACCGTATCCGCGAAAATATGCGCAAGTTCCGGCAGATGGACATGAAGGCGCTGATCGACCTGTCGGTCAACGAGACGCTGCCGCGCACCGTGATGACCTCAGTCACCGTTTTCCTCGCGCTCGGCGCGCTGCTGCTGTTCGGCGGCCATGTGCTGCGTGGCTTCGCGGCCGCGATGCTGCTGGGCGTCGTCGTCGGCACCTATTCGTCGATCTACGTCTCCTCCTCGCTGCTGATCAGCCTCGGCCTCCAGCCGCTGCGCATCGCCAAGCCGGAGGCCGGCCGCCCCGAAGCCGAGCGCGTCGGCCCCTGAGGCGCGGGCGATGGTGACCTTCGATCGCGAGGAAGCGCCGGGAGGGCCGACGATACGCGGCTTTTCCGGCACCGCCTTCCGCGTGCAGGACCGGATCGTGCCCGGCGGACTGTGGCTGACACCGGACAATGCGCTCGACTGGTCGCCGCCGGCCATCGCCGACCTGCGAGCTTCGCATGTCGCGGAACTGATCGATACCAACCCGCCCCCGGAATTCCTGCTGCTCGGAACGGGACCGTCGATCGTCCGCCCGAGCCCAGCCTTCGTCGCCGAGATCGAGGCTCGCGGTTTCGGGATCGAGGTCATGGACAGCCGCACGGCCGCGCGCGCCTGGAACGTGCTGCGCGGCGAGGATCGCTGGATCGTCGCGGCGCTGATGCCACTCTGAACGCTTAGCGGCGCGTGGAAGCCAGCGCCGAGAGATGATCGAACAGCGCCGCGCTGTTCCTTTCCCATGTGAACCCCACCGCCGTCGCCCTGACCACGGCCTGATCGGGCTTCTGCGCCAGCACCTCGGCAATGCCGGCGGCAAAGGCCTCGGGCGACCGATCGACGATCCGTCCCGCTTCCGGCCGGCCCACCACGTCCCGCGCCCCGCCGACATCGGTGATGACGATTGGCGTCCCGCAGGAGAGCGCCTCGACCCAGACATTGGCGAGGCCCTCCGATGCCGACGGGAGCGCCATGACGTCCGCCGCGGCCAGCAGTGCTGGCAGATCCGCATGCGGCACGGCACCCAGCAGCCTGACGCGTCCCCGTAGCCCGGCGTCGCCGATCTGGCGCTCCAGCGCGTCGGACTCCGGCCCCCAGCCCGCGATCAGCAAGCTGGCCTCGGGCAGCGATCGCATCGCCTCGATCAGGATTCGGTGCCCCTTCAACGGAATCAGGTTGCCGACGCTCACCACCAGCGGTCCCTCGACGCCCAGGGAAGCCTTCGCGACTTCGCGGGGCATCGGTGCGAAGACGCTCTGGTCGACTCCCGTGTGGTGAACGCGAATCCGCTCGCCCGGCAGGCCGAGCGCGATCATGTCGTCGCGCAGCGCGGCCGAGACGGCGAGCATGCCATCTGCCGTCTGCCCGGCGCGGACGATCTGGGCACGACAGCCCTTCTGCCGGCTCCAGAAATGGATGTCGCTGCCCCGCGCCTTGATCGACACGGGAACACCGAATCGCCGCCCGAGCGCCACTGCGGCAGGGCCGTCGGGGTAGAAAAACTCGGCATCGATCACATCGAAGGCGAAGTCGCGCCGGATCCGGGCGAGCAGCGGGGCGACCGTCCGGCCCATGCTCCAGGGATTGATGCGCCCGCCCACGCCCGGAATGGTGGGAAAACGGGGTCGATGAACTTCGATCCCCCCGCGGATCTCGCGCGCGGGCAAGTCGAGCAGCGGGCGATAGGCGGACATCCGGCGTCCGAGCCCTAAAGGTGGCACCGCGAATGGCGCAACGACCTTCACCTCGACATCCGCCCGCGACGCCAGCGCCAGCGTCTGGCGTTCGACGAAGCCGCCGAAGCCCGGACGCGCGTCGCTGGGGTACAGGCTGGACAGGGTGAGGACACGCAACATCGCCCCTTCTTAGCGTCTCGGCGCGACGTTGCAGCCCTCCTTTGTCGCGGCCATTGCGGCGGCTGCGATTGCCCCCTAAAGAAGCCAGCCTATGCTGCGTAAAGTCCTCCGTCCGATCGCGCTGCTGGCAGCCGCCGCCTCCCTCATTCCGTTGGCCGGCTGCGCCACCGGCAAGAATAAAGGCGACACCAAATATGTCGCCCGCGATGTGGACACGCTCTACAACGCGGCGAAGGAAAGGCTCGACCGGCACCAGTACAAGCTGGCCGCGGCCCTGTTCGACGAAGTCGAGCGCCAGCATCCTTATTCGGTCTGGGCGCGCCGTGCGCAACTGATGAGCGCCTTCTCCTATTATCTGGCGAAGCAGTACACGCCGGCGATCGCCTCGGCGCAGCGCTTCATTTCGATCCATCCCGGCAATCGCGATGCGCCTTATGCGCTCTACCTGATCTCGATGGCCTATTATGAGCAGATCCAGGACGTCACGCGCGACCAGAAGCTGACCCAGCAGGCCCTCGACGCTCTGAACGAACTCATCCGCCGCTATCCCGACTCGCGCTATGCCGCCGACGCCCGGGTGAAGGTCGACCTCGTGAAGGATCACCTGGCCGGCAAGGAAATGGAAATCGGCCGCTTCTACCAGCGGCGCGGTGACTGGCTCGCTTCTGTCATCCGCTTCCGCAGTGTCGTCGATCAATATGACACGACCAGCCATGCGCCCGAGGCGCTGATGCGGCTCACCGAAAGCTATATGCAGCTTGGCGTGCCGGCAGAGGCGGAGCGGACGGCTGCCGTGCTCGGCGCCAATTATCCGGGCAGCAAATGGTACGAGCATGCCTATAAGCTCGTCCGGAAGACCGCCAGTCAGGGCTGACGACGCCCTTTTGCCGAGGGTTTGGTGCCCTCGGCGGACACCCGTAGTCGCTGCATCATCATTTCGTTAACCACCTCTCCCGTATGACGAATCCGCCGGATTTCTCCGGTTTCGAACGTTCGGGATTTCGCTGATTCGATGACTCGCGCAGCATCCAGTCTTTCCGGTGACGAGGTCGCCGCGCTGATGGACGAGCTCAGCGACATCTCCTTCGACCAGAAGGATGGCGCCCCCGCGCCCAAGGTCAGCCAGATGCGCGAGATCGAGCCGTACAAGCTCGGCCAGCGCAAGGACCGGCCGGCGGCCCATCTCCTGCATCTCGAACGGATGAACGAGCGGATCGCACGCCGCCTGCGCGACGTGATCGAGCCGATCGCGCAGACGCGCAGCCGCGTCGAAGCCAATGCCCTGGAAACGCGTCGCTTCGACGAATGGCAACGCAACCAGGCCGACTATATGAGCCTGACCCTGTTCCGCATCCGCCCCGGAAAGGGGATGATGATGATGGTGATGGAGCCCGGCTTCGTAACCAACATGGTCGACGCCTTCTATGGCGGCACCGGCAGCGGGCTCGCCACCAAGTCGGTCGAGTTCACCCCCTCCGAGCAGCGCCTGCTCAAGCGGATCGTCTCAGGCATCGTCGATGTGCTGACGAAGAGCTGGAGCGAGACCTATCCGCTCGAGTTCGAGCATTCGACTCACGAGACCAACGCCGCCTTCGTCAACATGGTGCGCTCGGACGAGGCGGTCGTGGTGCAGAGCTTCACGATCAAGACCGGACTGGCGAAATCGACCCGGGTGGAAATCCTCTACCCGTTGTCGATGCTGCAACCGATCGAAGACGAGATCGCCGCCCGCGCCCAGGCCGGCCCTGCAGCCGACGACGGAGAGTGGCAGGGCAAGCTGTTCTCCGCGCTGGAGAATGTGTCTCTGCCGGTTCGCTCGGTCCTTGCCCGCCCCGAAATCACGGTCGCCCAGCTGCTCGCGCTGAAGCCCGGCGACGTCATTCCCATCAACCTGTCGCAGACGGTCCCTCTGCTGGTCGGCAACCGGCGATTCGCCGAAGGCACGATCGGCGAGCAGGATGGCCGCGCCGCGATGATGATCGAGACCATCAACAAGGAATCCCTGAGATGAGCGATATGTCCGATGTTCCCGTCGTTCCGGGGAGCGCCGAGCTGTCGATGCCGGCCAATCTGCGCCTGTTGTCGGACATTCCCCTGCGCCTGTCGGTCGAGGTCGGCAGCACCTCGCTGCGTCTGGCCGAACTGATGGAGCTCAACGCGGGCAGCGTCGTCGAACTCGACCGCCAGGCGAACGAGCTTCTCGACATCATGGTCAACGGCACCCTCGTCGCGAAGGGCGAGGTAGTGACAGTGAACGGAAAGTTCGGGATAAGGGTCGTCGATGTTGTCGCCGCCGACGCGCGGCTCACGGGAATCGAACGCCGACAATGATGACGGATTACCTGTTGCGGTTGCTGCTGCTCGTTCCCTTGGTGGGCGGGCTGGCTTATGGTTCGCTGTGGCTGTGGAGGAAGCTCCAGCCCGGCATGGCGATCGGCAACAGGGAGCGGATCCTCAAGGTCGTCGACGCGATCCCGATGGGCGCGACCGGTCGGCTTGCGGTGGTCGAATTCGGCAACCGCCACATTCTCGTCGCGGTATCGCGCGGCCGCATCGAGAAGATCGCCGAAGCGCCGGCCGATGGGGCCTTCGTTCTTCCGGACGATATTTAGACGGTGGGCTGATGAATGGCTGCTTTAGGCAGATGGCTTAAGCAGCGGACTTGGGATGGGAAGCTTTCTTAGCCGTCGACGCAGTAGAGCGCCCCGGTCCCGTCGTGATCTTCTATTCCGACGGTAACGCCCATAACCCCTTCATCTCTATATTCGCTATCCGTAAGCGGGATGCGGAAGCCGGCCCTGTTGGCGGCATTACGCACGGCCTCAACGGGAGCATCGAAGAGAAGAAACAAGCCTCCCTCACTCTCAACCCATTGGACAACAAGCAGAGACCTTAGAGGGAGCCCTTGCCAAGTTCCTTTGAGCGGCACTGTTACAAGATACCTATTCCCCTCGACCGCAAGGCTTGGGTTCTGCACCTGCTTCCGAAAGGCACGGGGGACTGGCGGGATCGTCAGCGTTCCTTTGTAGCTTTCGCCATCGGCCTCCCATCGCAATAGGCCGCGTAGGAGTGCATCGAGATCTTTGCCGGGATTGCAGTAGTAGGGATCGTCGAAGCTTATGAACTTATCAAGTGGCTCATTCGCCAATGAACCAGCGGAAGCAACGAGAACGGAAAGCGTCACGATAGTCCGAAGGAAATAAACCACCAGATTACCACATGAAGCGAAAGCGGCATTCGATAACGCTCGCCAAAAAACCGGAAGATGGCATGCGCCACGAACCTCAGGATTACGGCAACGCCAATCATTAAAGGCGCCTTCCGATAGTGACTGCACTTCCCAGCCCCATCCCAAAACCAACCGATGGTCTAACATCGCAACCAGTCACATCAGTTAACGCACGAGGCAGAATATTCCGGCAATTGCGTCGAAGCTCTGCTTCTTCTCCTCTACAAACGCTCTCGTGTTCATCCCGTCAAGGCGGACAACTGATCGTCGATGAGCAATGTCTAGCAGCGGATTTTAACCGACAGTCCGCTCTCCCTGCTAAGACGCTTACCGCCCGCCCCCAATCAGGCGCTTTCTTCCAGCCCCTTGGCGTTGCGATGGAGCGCCGCCAACACCGTCGCGACGATCGAATCCGCATCCAACCCCGCTTCGGCATATTGCCGCTCGGGCTTGTCATGGTCCTGGAAGATGTCGGGCAGGCGCATGGTGCGCAGCTTCAGTCCGGCATCGATCAGGCCCATGTCCGAGGCCAGCGTCAGGATATGGGCACCGAAGCCGCCGATCGCGCCTTCCTCGATCGTGATCGCCACCTCATGGGTGGTGAGCAGCCGCTGGACGAGTGCTTCATCGAGCGGCTTGGCGAAGCGCAGGTCGGCGACCGTCGTCGACAGGCCGAGAGCTTCGAGCTGGTCGGCGGCGGTGATCGCATCCGCCAGGCGCGTGCCGAGCGACAGGATCGCCACCTTCTTGCCCTCGCGGACGATCCGGCCCTTGCCGATCTCCAGCCGCTCGGGAACGGCCGGCATGTCGACACCGGTGCCGTTGCCACGCGGATAGCGCAGCGCGATCGGGCCGCTGTCGTGCAGCGCGGCGGTGTGGACCATGTGGACCAATTCGGCTTCGTCGGCCGCCGCCATCACCACCATGTTCGGAAGGGTCGCCAGATAGGTGATGTCGAAGCTGCCGGCATGAGTCGCGCCATCGGCGCCGACGAGGCCCGCCCGGTCGATCGCGAAGCGCACCGGCAGATTCTGGATCGCGACGTCATGGACGATCTGATCATAGGCACGCTGCAGGAAGGTCGAATAGATCGCGCAAAAGGGCCGGAAGCCCTGCGCGGCGAGGCCGGCGGCGAAGGTCACCGCATGCTGCTCGGCGATCCCGACGTCGAAGATGCGGTCGGGGAAGGCCTTGGCGAACTTGTCGAGTCCGGTGCCCGAAGGCATTGCCGCCGTGATCGCGCAGATCCGGTCGTCGCGTTTGGCCTCCGCGACCAGCGCATCGGCGAAGACGCCCGTATAGCTGGGCGGACCCGGGGGCGCCTTGTCCTGCACGCCAGACACCACGTCGAACTTCTGCACGCCGTGATATTTGTCGGCCGCCGCCTCGGCGGGCCCATAGCCCTTGCCCTTCTTGGTCACGACATGGATCAGAATCGGACCGTGATCGCTGTCGCGGACATTTTCCAGGATCGGCAGCAGATGGTCGAGATTGTGGCCGTCGACCGGCCCGACATAATAAAAGCCGAGTTCCTCGAACAGCGTACCGCCGGTCGCCATGCCGCGCGCATATTCCTCGGACCGCTTGGCGAACTCGTGGATCGGGCGCGGCAGGCGCTGCGCCAGCCGCTTGGCGAACTCGCGCATCGACAGGAAGGGGCGCGAGGACACGATCTTGGCGAGATAGGCCGACAGCGCACCGACCGGGGGCGCGATCGACATGTCGTTGTCGTTGAGGATGACGATCAGCCGGTTGCCCGCCTGCCGGGCGTTGTTCATCGCCTCATAGGCCATGCCGGCGGACATGGCGCCGTCGCCGATCACCGCGATCGCTCGGCCCGGCTTACCCGCCAGCTTGTTCGCGACGGCGAAACCGAGTGCGGCGGAGATCGACGTGGAGCTATGTGCAGCGCCGAACGGATCATATTCGCTCTCGCTGCGCTTGGTGAAGCCGGAGAGGCCCCCGCCCTGGCGCAACGTCCGGATCCGGTCGCGCCGGCCGGTCAGAATCTTGTGCGGATAGGCCTGATGGCCGACGTCCCAGATCAGGACATCATTGGGCGTGTCGAAGACATAGTGGAGCGCCACGGTGAGCTCGACCACGCCGAGCCCCGCACCAAGATGACCTCCGGTCACCGAAACGGCGGAGATCATCTCTTCGCGCAATTCGTCGGCGACCTGCCGCAGATCGGCATGCTTGAGCCGGCGAAGGTCGGAGGGCGACGAGACGGTGTCGAGAAGCGGTGTTACAGGCCGATCGTTCATCCGCCTTGCCTTAGACCGATTATGCCGGGGTGCCTAGCCATAGTGTCCAAAGGGACGGACAGTTGGGAGGCAGAAGTTTAGGCGACGTCGCCTTCGGAACAGGTCGCACAGCTGCCGCGCACCTCGATAACCGGGCGAAGCCGCGTGAAACCGGCTTTCTCTGCAGCCTGCCGCACAGCGCCGGTCAGTCCGTCATCGTCGACATGACTTGCCTGCCCGCAGCTGTCGCAAACGAGAAAGATGCAGTCATGTTCGCAATCGGGATGGGTGTTGGCGATATAGGCGTTGGCGCTCTCGACTCGACGGGCGAGGTTCGCCGCCACGAACACGTCGAGGATCCGGTAAACGCTGTTGGCGGCAACCCGGCGGCCTGTCACCTTGGACACCGCTTCGGCGAGATCATAGGCGGACGCCGGCTTGGCTGAGCTGCTCAGCGCCGCGAAGATTTGCGCGCGCATCGGGGTCCACTGCTCGCCTGCGCGCTCGAAAGCCCGCTGCGCCGCCTCGGCCAGCGATTCGCCTTCATGATGCTCGTGATGATGCGCCGCTCCCATGCGACGGCATGTAAGCCGCGACGCCCGTCGCTACAAGTCTCGGGGTGCGGCCTTGCGGTTCAGGAGATGCGCGATCGCCACGCAGCTGACGCCGGCCATGGTGAAGCCGGCCTCCCACAGGCCGTGGGGCACACTGAGCGCCGCTGCCATCTGCGCGATGCCGAGCGTGCCCAGCAGCATCGGGCCACGCCGACGATGCTGCATGAAACCCCGCCCCAAACCGATGATCGCCAGGACCATGGCCAGGACCAGGCCCACCTCGTGAATGGCGGGGTGAAGCAAAGCTCCGCCCGCAGCCGCGAGCATCGTCACCAGGATGACGCTGGCCGCGCAGTGCACGAAACAGATCGCCGACAGGCCGATGGCCAGCCGGTCGAACAGGTCGCGGCTCGGATTGGCGTGATTCAACAGCATACCTCTGCGGCGGCCATGCCATGTCTGACCGCTCGTTACAACATATCATGTCCTAAAGGGTTGCTTTCAATCCCCCGTGCCGAGCTTTCCTTCGGCGAAGAGGCGCCGCAAGGCGACCTTGTCGAGCTTGCCCGTGGCGGTGTGGGGCAGAGATTCGACGAAGATGATCCGCTCGGGGAGCCACCATTTCGCGACGCGGCTCTCCAGAAAGGCGCGCAGATCTGCGGCATCGAGGCTGCTGCCCGATTTCCGAACGGCGGCCACGAGCGGCCGTTCGCCCCATTTTTCGTCGGCGATGCCGATCGCCGCAGCCTCGACCACCTCCTCATGGCCCGACGCCTGATTCTCCAGCTCGACCGAGGAAATCCATTCGCCGCCGGACTTGATCACGTCCTTGGTCCGGTCGGTAATCTGCATATAGCCATAGCCGTCGATCGTCGCGAGATCGCCGGTGTCGAACCAGCCCTCGGCATCGAGCACGTCGCCCCCCGCCCGCTTGAAATAATCGCGCACGACCGAGCAGCCCCGGACCATCAGCCGCCCGGCGGAGCGGCCGTCGCGCGGCAGTTCGCGGCCCTCCTCATCGACGGTACGCATCGCGACGCCGTAGAAGCCGGCGCCCTGCTTGAGCTTCATCGCGCGCCGTTCCTCGACGCTCAGCCTCTCCATACCAGGCTTGGTCATGCCGAACGATCCGATCGGGCTCATCTCGGTCATGCCCCAGGCATGCACCACCTCGATCCCGAACTCCGCCTCGAACGCCTCGATCATCCAGGCCGGGCAGGCCGCTCCGCCGACGACGACCCGCTCTAGCGCCGAAGGCTTCCGCCCCCGTTTCCGCAGCTCGTCGATCAGCCCGATCCATACCGTCGGCACGCCGGCGGTGCAGGTCACGCCCTCCTCCTCGAGCAGGTCGCACAGGCTGGCACCGTCGAGCCTCGGCCCCGGCATGACCAGCTTCGCCCCCGTCATCGGCGCGGAAAAGGCGATCGACCAGGCATTGGCGTGGAACATCGGCACGACCGGCAGGACGCAGCTCGTCGCACGAAAGCCGAGAACGTCCGCTCCATGCGCCGTAAGCGAATGAAGCACGTTAGACCGGTGCGTGTAGATGACCCCCTTTGGCGCACCCGTCGTGCCCGACGTGTAGCAAAGCCCCACCGGCGTCGTCTCCGGCACCTCGACCCAGCGAAAGGCCGGATCCTCGCCCGCGATGAGATCCTCGTAACACAGGGCATCGAGCGACGTTTCGGGCATGTGCGCCGCGTCGGTCATCAGGACCACCGCGCGGCCCCGAAGGCAGCGGTCGCGCAGGCGTTCGAGCTGCGGCACGAAGCTGAGATCGGCGAACAGCATCCGGTCGTCGGCGTCGTTCACGATCCAGGCGATCTGGTCGTCCGACAGACGCGGGTTGATCGTGTGGTATATCGCACCGACGCCTGCGATACCGTACCACAGCTCAAGATGCCGATGCGTGTTCCAGGCGAACGTCGCCACGCGGTCGCCCAGATCGACGCCGAATCGCGCAAGGGCGGCTGCCACCCGCCGCGCCCTTTGCGCGATAGAGGCATAGTCGGTGCGATGGATCGGCCCTTCGACCAGCCGGCTGACGACCTCGCGGCTGCCATGCTCGCGTTCGGCATGGTCGATGATCGACGAAACCAGCAGGGGCCAGTACTGCATGCCACCTTCCACCAACTCTGCTCATCCTCTCGCTGCGGGCGATCCGCGTCGCCCTGGGCATAGGTTCGACAATCATGGAGAAGGTCGCAAGTTACAAAAGGTGGATGACGTCAGGCCTCACCGGCCCCGAGCGCCTGCAGGTCGGCCGGGCGGTTGACGTTGGGCAGTTCATCCCAGGCCAGGGGTCGAGCCCCCACGCCGTCCGCCCATAGGCGCACCGCATGTTTGCGATCCTCGGCCAGAAAATGATCGAGTTCCGCCGACAGCGAGACCGGCCAGCGACCGATGACGGGCAGCGCCTCCAGATAGGCCGCCCCCTCTGCGGCAATAAGGGTTGCGACAAGGCGGTCGGGCAGCACGGGCGTGTCGCATCCCACGCTGATCACCGCATCATATCCCTGCTCGCGGGCGTGGTGCAGCGCCGCACAGAGCCCACCCAACGGCCCCATATGCGGACCCGGTCGGTCCGCGAGGTGGACGTCGCCGATGCCCCCGCCTGCCCGACCGCAGATTGCCACCGCGTCGACCCAGGGGCGCAGGGCCTCCACAACATGGTCGATCAGGGGCCTGCCACGCCAGAGCGCGACGGCCTTGTCCGTCCCGAAGCGCCGGGAGAGGCCACCGGCAAGGATCGCGCCGAGCAGCCGGCTCATCGGGCGAGGAGCAGCGCGTCGCTGCGCGCAAGGACGACCAGCCGCAGCCCTGCCTCCCGCGCCCGATCGACAGCGAGGCCGGTCGGCGCGGACAGGGTGACCAGGGTCGGGCACCCCGCCAGAACCGCCTTCTCCACCATCTCGAACGAGCAGCGCGACGTCACCAGCGCGAAGCCGCCATTCCAGGCCAGCGCGCTCCGCGCCATCGCCCCGACGAGCTTGTCCAGCGCATTATGCCGGCCCACATCCTCCCGCACGAGCCGGATTGCTCCGCCGGCATCGCAGAGTGCCGCCGCGTGGACGCCGCCCGTGGCCCGATTCAACGGCTGGTGATCGGCGAGCGCAGCCAGCGCCGCGAAGATCGATGCGTTCGCCGGTGCCGGTGCCTCGTCGACCCGAGGCAGCGGTCGCAGCGCCTGTTCGAGATTCTCGATCCCGCACAGGCCGCAGGACGATTCGGCCACGCGGTGGCGCACCCGATCGGCGACGCGCGGCACGCATTCGTCTGCCAGGACGACGCGCAGGATGATGCCGCGGTCGACGACGTGGCACCCGGTCTCGACGATCTGCTCCGGTCGGTCCACCAGCCGCTCGGCGAGACTGAACCCGACCGCGAGATCGTCGAGGTCGGCCGGAGTCGCCATCAGCACGGCATAGCCCAGCCCCTGATATTCGATCGCGATGGGCGTTTCCTGCGCGATCGGGCGCTCGACATCCTCGGCATCGCCCATGCAGGCAATACGCGTGAAGCCCTGCTGGGCGATCGGAGAGATGCTGGTCATGCTCGGCGCCTCGTCCGGCAGGATGGCCGACGGGCGTCGCTGCCTTCCGCCTGCGTTGGCAGCGAAAGGAGGATTTGGGAAGAGGCCGGCCGATAGCCGATGAGCCGGTGTCGCGGCGCTTTGCGGGCTCCGCCCCAGCTCAGCGGTGCAAAGCAGGTCCGGCGGCGACGGCCCGGGCGGCGGGGGCGCTACCGAACGCCACCGGCTGAACGCCAATTACGCGGTCGAGCTTCACGACCGAATAGTCGGCTTCCTCGTCGTCGCGCTGGCCGCCCCGCCAGGGGGCATGGATGCGGCGGATGCGGGCGAGGTCGCGGACGCTGCCATCGGCATTCTCGCGCTGGAAGAAGCAGCTGCGCGGATCGAGCCCCGACTCCCCGGCCAGCGCCAGGCTGCCTTCGGTGACGACGGTGTCGGACCCGCCGACCACCCAGCCGATCATGTCGACGATCACATCGGTGGAGCCCGGCGCCACGCACAGAAGACGCCCTGCCCCGTCCGCCTCGGCCGCAACCGGACGGATCGGTCGCTCCGCCGTGATCACCGGCCGGTAAACGGGGACCATCGCCTGGGCGCCGACGGCAAACAGGCCGGTCGCCAGGACGAAAGCGGCGGCAGATCCCCATGTCGGGCGCTGGAGCTGAGACGTGCGAGCCATGGCGTTCCCATCCTCATTGCGGTGACCCCGTCGATCGACCGGGCCGGCAGTGATTTTCTCCGCAAGCTTTACGCGCCAAGGCTGGACGATCGCCTAAGAAACAGGGTTTACGAAAGATTGACGACGCCCGGCGCGCCGCTGCCAGCCTCCGGCGAGCAGCGCGAAAGACATGTGTCGCCCGTCACTGCGTCACCGTCCATTCGCGCAGATTATGCATTGGCGGGTCGGCCGAATGCAGACTTTTCTGGACAAGTGCCGGAACTGGGCTGCAAACCGCAGCGGAAAGCGCGGTCCGCTTCGGGCATGGCGTCGACAGGCGGGAGATTGGCAGGGGATGTTGAGGCGCGGAGCCGCATCGTCATCATGACCGAGATGAAGCCCATCGCTCAGGTCGACGGCGCGGCACCCTCGCGACCTTCGGCGCGCGCGCTGTTCTGGCGGCTCGTGTGGCTTTACCAGGGTGGCTGCGCCGCGGCGATCGTCATCACGCTCGCCCTGGTCCTGTTCGGGCTCGAGTTCAGCCTCGACCAATGGCTGATCATGATCGCGATGATGCCCATCGTCGTCGCGATCTACAATCTGTCCGACGTCTATCTGATCGTGCGCCATTACCGGCCGATCGACGCAGCACTGAAGTATCTCGACCAGGGCAGGGCCCCGCCCCGCGACGTGACCGCAGCGGCGGTCGTCCGGGCGCTCAACCTGCCCTTCTACTCTTTCATGCGGGTGACCTTTCTCCATGGCCCGCTGGTGACCGTGATGGTCTGCATTGTCCTGCCGGCCGCCAATCTGATCGTCGATGCGGGCTATGAGACGTGGCAGATCACGGTCTTCGCGGCGACCACGCTGTTCTTCGCCTCGCCGACCCACGCGATCTTCGAATATTTCGGCGTCAGCCGGGCCGTTGTCCCGACCATCGTGCGCCTGTCCGAGGTTCTCGAAGGCGGTTTGCCGCCAGAGCATCAGAGCCGCCTTATTTCGATCCGCCTCAAGAGCAAGCTCCTCTACCTGACGGTCTTCGTCGCCGCGCTGCCGCTGGTGTTCTTCGCGGCTTCGATCATCTTCAAGGTTCAGCGGATGTTCGTGCTCGAGGGCATCGACCCCACGCCTGCGATGATGATGCCGCTCTACATCTGGATCGTCGGCGTGGTGTGCATCTGCATGCTCGGCGGGGTGATGATGGCGCTGCTGACGGCGCGCGAGGTGTCCCGTTCGGCCAGCCGGCTGATCGACGAGATGCGCATGGTCGAACGTGGCGACCTCGAACGGGTCCGGCTGCAGGTGGTCTCGACCGACGAATATGCCGACATCTTTCGCGGCTTCCAGCACATGGTCGAGGCGCTGCGCGAAGAGCAGCTCATCCTTGAGGTCAGCAACGACCTCGCTGGCGAATTGAAGCTCGAAATCCTCATCGCCCGCATCATGCGGACGACCGCCGAGCTTCTCAACGCGGAGCGCTCGACCCTGTTCGTCTACGACAAGAAAACCGACGAGCTTTTTTCGCTGTTCGCCGAGGGCGACCATGTGCGCGAGATCCGTATCCCGGCAAACCGGGGCATAGCAGGCGCGGTGTTCAGCAGCGGCATGGCCGAGAATATCGCCAACCCCTATGCCGACCCCCGGTTCAACCCGGATGTCGACAAGGCCACCGGCTTCGTCACCCGCTCGATCCTGTGCCAGCCGATCTTCGACAAGCATGGCGGGCGGATCGGGGTCACCCAGATATTGAACAAGCGCGATGCGGCGGCCTTCACCGCCAAGGACGAAGCGCGCCTGCGGGCCTTTTCGGCCCAGATCGCCGTGTGCCTGGAGAATGCGCGGCTGTTCGACGACGTGCTCTATATGAAGAACTACAATGAGAGCATCCTCAAGAGCACGTCGAACGCGGTCATCACCTTCGACGACGAGGGGCGGATCGTCACCAGCAACGAGGCGGCCCGCCAGTTGCTCGGAGCCCCCGACGGGCTGATCGGCGTGCCGGCACGCACCGCCTTCGCGGGAAGCAACGCCTGGATCGCCGAGCGGCTGGAGCGAACCGACCGCGATCGCGAAGCCTATCTGGCGGTCGATGCGGAGCTCGTCGGCGCAGATGGCCGCTCCTCGTCGATAAACCTTACCGCCGCGCCGCTGGTCGACGCCAATGAAGCGGTGATCGGCTCGATGCTCGTCATGGAGGACATTACCACCGAGAAGCGCGTCCGCTCGACGATGGCGCGCTATATGTCGAAGGAGGTCGCGGACCAGCTGCTCGAAGCCGGCGAGAGCGAATTGTCGGGCAAGGACCAGACCGTCTCGATCCTCTTTTCGGACGTGCGCGGCTTTACCACCATCGCCGAGCGGATTGGGGCGCGCGAGACGGTGACGATGCTCAACAGCTATTTCACCGAGATGGTCGACGTGATTTTCGCCCATAAGGGCATACTCGACAAATATATCGGCGACGCGATCATGGCGCTGTTCGGCGCGCCCTTCGCCGGTGCCAACGATGCGGACAATGCCGTCGCCGCCGCCAACCAGATGCTCGTCGAGCTTGCCGCGCTGAATCATCGCCGGACGGCCATGGGCGAGCCGCCGATCGACATCGGCCTGGGCATCAGCACGGGCGACGTGATCGTCGGGAATATCGGCTCGATCAAGCGTATGGAATATACCGTGATCGGCGACAGCGTGAACCTCGCGTCCCGTCTGGAGGGCGCGAACAAGGCTTATGGATCGAAGATCCTCTTTTCCGAGTTCACCCATGCGCGGCTCGCCGATCCGCAGCTGGTGCGCGAGATCGACCTGATCCGCGTGAAGGGCAAGGACTTCCCCGTCGGGGTCCATGAATCGCTGGGTTATCGCGCGGGGGAGTTGGATCGCGGCCTCGGGTCCATGCTCGAACATTATGCCGTGGGTCTTGCCGCCTACCGCGCGATGGCCTGGGGCGACGCCGAGCAGGCGTTTCTCAAGGCCCTCGAAGCTCTGCCCGGAGACGGGCCATCGGCGATGTATGTCGAGCGCTGCCGAGCCTTTCTACGGACGCCGCCCAAGGCTGACTGGGACGGCGTGTGGACGCTCACCTCCAAATAGGCCGAGCAGCCATCATGCCGCCGTCGGCAGCACCTCCTCCCGCCGGGCGTCCGCGACCCTGACGCAGTTCCTGCCATCGGCCTTGGCGGCATAAAGGGCGCGATCGGCATCAAGCATGATGCTACCCGCCCGCTGACCGGCAAGGCGTGCCGCGACGCCGCAGCTGATCGAGGGGCTGACCGCCGCCTCTTCCCCGATGTCGACCAGTGCGACCCGCAGCCGCTGCGCGACGCGCCCGCACGCCACCGCCGCCTGTGTCGCCGACTGGCCGGGAAAGAGCAGAACGAACTCGTCCCCGCCGAGACGCGCGCCGATGCAGCCATGCGCGCCCTCCGCCGCGATCGCCCTGCCGAGCTCCCGCAGCACCCGGTCGCCCACGAGGTGGCCATGCGCGTCGTTGACGCCCTTGAAATGATCCACATCGACCAGCGCCAGAGCAAAGGGAGCATCTCCTCCGTTTGCCACCAGCTCGTCCAGTCGATCCATGAATCCGGTCCGGTTCAGCAGACCGGTCAGACCATCCGTTTCCGCGATCTTCGCCATCGCCTGCGCCCGATCTCGATGGAGACTGATGTCGTGAAGCGCCACGACGGTCCCTGCAAAAGCCCCCTCCTCGTCACGTGTCGGACTGATGGTCGCCTCGATCCACATCGCCGGATGGCGACCGGAAAATTCGAGAATGCAGGCCCGCTCGGACGTCTCGGCCTGGTCGATTGCCGATTGCAGCAGCGTACCGCCGCCCGGATGGATGCATCGGGCCGGGCGACCGATCAACGCCGCAGCCGGGGTATCCAGCAGAGCTTCGGCCGCGCCGATGGCATTGCGGCACACCCCCTCGCGATCGAAATGGAGAAGGAGCACCGCAGCCTGCGCGGCTAGCAGGCGGACCGATCTCTCGCTCATGGTCAGCCGCGCGGTGAGGTGCCGCCGTGCCTGGAGTGCAGCGGCAACCGGCATGCCGGTCAGCATGATGACGGCCAGCAAGGATTGGAGAACCGCCGCGCGGACCGCCGGGTCCGGGCTCATCGCCACGATCGGACCGTGACCCGCTGTCGTGGCTGCCGTGCCGATCAGCGCGACCAGCAGCACGATCAGCTTCACGCCCGACATGCCGAGCCGAAATGTGGCGACCAGCACGGGCAGTTCGATCAGGAACAGCACGGGAATGGAGCCGCCCCAGAAGATCAGCGCCGTCAGCCCGGCGGTGGCGCCGAGCAGGAGCGCTGCTTCGACCCGTCGCGGGCCGGCAAGCGTCGCGGCATATCGCCTGAACTCGCCCGACAGCAGCGCGTGAAAGAAAGGCATGCAGATCAGCAGGCCCAGGGCGTCGGCGATAAACCAGGTGCGCCACGCCAGGACGAAGGGCTGCCCATAGATCAAGGCTGCCGTTCCGCCGCCGGTGACCGCACTCACGGCCGGGGCAATCAGGCCTGCCCAGAGCGCGAAGCGCAACACGATCTTCGGATCGTCGGTCGCGCGCAAGGCACCACCCGGGGTAAGCGCCAGCGCGACGATGACGACTTCCGCCAGGTTCGACAGACCGAACAGGATCGGGGCTTGAACATCGCCCCGGGTGACGAGATTGGCTGCCGCATTGGCGAGGAAACCGGCGCCGAGGATGATCGGCCAATTGCGCCGCGGACGCAGCAGCATAAGGGCGACGAGGAAGGCGTTGGCTGGCCAGACGAGCGCGACTTCCAAGCCATAACTGGCCAGATGGATCGTGGCGCCGGCGAGCAGGAAGTAGACGCCGGCTGCCAGCGCGCCATCCTTCCAGACCCTGCCGCTCCCCGTTCCACCATCCATGTCCCGCCCCTGTCTTCCCCTTGTTGAGGAAAGCGTAGGAGGGTGCCTCAGCCGGCAGTATAGGTGTTTTTCCGTAATCGACCCGAAACCACCCCGTTTTTCCGGCGCAGACAGGAGCCGGTCTCGGAGGCGAATGGCTTGCCTGCAGCGCATCCTGTCCTAGAAGGCGGTTATGCTGATCTACCGATTCCTGACCGGCGTCGACGACGCCAGCTTCTGCCACAAGGTGACCAAGGCGCTTTCCGAAGGCTGGTCGTTGCATGGCTCGCCCAGCTATGCCTATGATGCCGGGCGACAGAGCATGGTGTGCGGGCAGGCGGTCGTGCGCGAGGCGCCCGACCAGCCCTATGATCCCGACAAGAAGCTCGTCGACTACTGACCCGCGCGCTCAGTCGATCTGGACGCGCGCGATCCTCGCCAGCTCAGGGAACATCCGCGCCCGTTCCGCCGCCTTGGCCGAAGCCGCCGTGCCGCGGATGACGCGTCCCTTGATCCCGTGGAAGATCGCCGCCAGCCGGAAGAAGTTGAACGCCGTATAGAAGCGATAGTCGGCGATGCCCTCGCGCCCGGTGCGAGCGCAATAGGCCGCGATATACTCCGCCTCGCTCGGGATGTTGAGCGCGGCGAGATCGGCTCCGGCAAGCCCGGCCACGATATGCGGCGGCATGTGGTACATCATCGCGTGGTACGAGAAGTCGGCCAGCGGATGGCCCAGCGTCGACAATTCCCAGTCGAGCACCGCCAGGACGCGCGGCTCGGTCGGGTGGAAGATCATATTGTCGATGCGGAAGTCGCCATGGACGATCGCGATGTCGTCGCCGGCGGGGATATGCGCCGGCAGCCATTCGATCAGCCGATCCATGTCCGGGTCGCGCCCGGCATCGACATCCTCGACATATTGCTTCGACCAGCGGCCGATCTGCCGCTCGAAATAATTGCCCGGCTTGCCATAATCGGCCAGGCCGACGGCGGCGTAGTCGACATTGTGGAGCGCGGCCATCGTCGCGTTCATCGCGTCGAAATAGGCCGGCCGCTCGTCCCGCGACACTTCGGGAATGGTCGCGTCCCAGAAGATACGACCTTCCACCATGTCCATGACGTAGAACCAGGTGCCGATGACGTCGTCGTCGGTGCACAGCGCGTGGACATGGGCAACGGGGAAGCCCCCCTTCGCCAGCCCGCTGAGCACCTTCGCCTCGCGTTCCACGGCATGCGCGCCCTTGAGCAGCTGACCCGGTGGCTTGCGACGGAGCACATAGGACTTGCCCGGCGTCACCAGCTTGTACGTCGGGTTGGATTGCCCGCCCTTGAACTGCTCGACCGTCAGCGGCCCGGAATAGCCGGGCACATGCTCGGCCATCCAGCGCGCGAGGGCCGCTTCGTCGAAGCGGAAGCCTTCGCGGACCGGCGTGGTGCCGCTATTTTCGTCCTGCCCCGTCGCGCCCGTCATGCCTGGTTCGCCTTCGCATGGTCGCGCTTCAGCTTCTTGGCCAGCGACCATTTGTGAACTTCGGTCGGGCCGTCGTAGATGCGGAAGGCGCGAAGCTCGCGGAAGATCTGCTCGACGATGGTGTCGCCCGAAACGCCGGTGCCGCCCATCACCTGCACGCAGCGGTCGGCGATACGGTAGAGCGCCTCGGACACGGCGACCTTGGCCATCGAGCTTTCGGTCGTGCCGAGCGAGCCTTCGTCCAGAACGCTGGCGCACCAGTCGATAATCAGTTCGCACTGACGCAGCTCGATCATGTTCTCGGCGAGCATGAAGCCGACGCCCTCATGGTCGATCAGCTTCTTGCCGAAGGCTTCGCGGCGGCAGGCATAATCGACCGCGATTTCCTGCGCGCGAATGGTGCCGCCCAGCCAGCGCATGCAATGCGACAGGCGCGCCGGGCTGAGCCGGATCTGGGCATATTTGAAGCCCTCGCCGCTCGCGCCCAGCATCTGGTCGGCCGGCACCCGCAGATTGTCGATCGTCACGACGGCGTGGCCGCCCGGCATCGAATTGTCGATCGTGTCGAGGATGCGATCGAGCTTGATCGCGGGGTCGGGCAGATCGACCAGGAACATGCAGGCGCCGTCCTCGGACTTCGCCATGACGATGCCGACCTTCGCGCCTTCGGCCCCGGTGATGAACGCCTTGCGGCCGTTGATCACCCAATGGTTGCCGTCGAGATGGCAGGTCGTCCGCATCATCGAAGGATCCGACCCCGCGCCGCCCTCGGAGGCAGGCTCGGTCATGAAGAAGGCCGAGCGCGCGTCGCCGGACACCAGCTTTTCCAGGAAGCGTTTCTTGAGGTCGGGCGATCCGATCTTGCCGATCAGGTACATATTGCCTTCATCGGGGGCCATGGTGTTGAGCGCGACGGGACCCAGTGGCGACAGACCCGACTTGATCAGGACGATCGCCGTCTCGCGCTGGGTGAGATGCGATCCATCGGGCAGGATATGGGGCGTCATCAGCCCGGCGGCACGCGCCTTCTCGCGCATCTCGAGGACCAACTCCTCGGTGGGCCCATGAGCGGTCGAGCGCGGGTCCTTTTCATAGGGAATGATCTGCTCGCGAACGAAGGCCTCGACCTTCGCCGCGATCGCCTGTGCGCGTTCCGTCATCTTCAGATCTCCTTCAAAGGCCGCTGACTGTGTGACCGCCATCGGCCACGATGACCGAACCGGTCATGTAAGATGAGGCATCCGACGCGAGCAGCAGAAGCGGCCCGTCGAGATCGGACGCAAGGCCCAGTCGACGCTGGGGAACCCGCCGGATCATCGCTTGTCCGGCTTCGGTCGACCAGAGCGACCGGTTGATGTCGGTTTCGATATAGCCGGGACAGATGCAGTTCACCCGGATGCCGAAGCGCGCCAGTTCGAGCGCGGCCGACTTGGTCAGCTGCACGACGGCGGCCTTCGAGGCGGCGTAAGCCGACAGGTGCATGCCCTGCCGCAGCCCCAGGATCGAAGCGATATTGATGATCGAGCCGCCCACGCCACGGGCCCGCATCGCACGCGCCGCCGCCTGCGTCAGAAGAAACATGCCCTTGCTGTTCGTGTCGAGCGTGCGGTCCCAGTCCGCTTCGCTCTGTTCGAGGAAGGGCTTGTCGATCGCGATGCCAGCGTTGTTCACGAAGATGTCGACCTCGGCGAGCAGCGGATCGATGCTGGCAATGCTCGCCGCATCGGCGACGTCGAGCGCGACGGTGTCGCAGCGGCCGCCGGCGCCCCGGATCCGCGCGGCGACATCGGCCAGAGCCGATTCCCGGCGCGCGCCCAGAATCACTTTTGCTCCCGCCTCGGCCAGGGTTTCGGCGAAGTGCGCGCCGAGACCGCCAGAGGCGCCCGTGACGAAGGCCGTCTTGCCCTTCAGTTGCAACAGATCGCTCGCGCCCACCGTCCGACTCCTCTCGATTTCATTCGACTATGGAACAGGATTGTGGAACAATCAATGGTGATGGCTTATCTTTCTTCCAAGGCGCCCGCGCGGCACTGGTCCGGACCCGAACCCTCGGGCGCCGCCCGCAAGGTCTATCTGGGCATCATGCAGGAGCTCGAACGCGGGCGAATGGTGCCGGGCCAACGGCTCGTCGAGACCGATCTGGCGCAGCGCTACGAGGTCGGCCGCAATGCGGTGCGCGAGGCAATGCAACATCTTGCCGTGCGCGGAATCGTCGACCTGAGCCCCAATCGTTCGCCCGCGATCAGGCTGCTCGACCTGGCCGAATGCCTCGAGGTGCTCGAAGTCGCTTCCGCCATGACCCGCCTCGCCGCCCGCGCAGCCGCGCAGGCTTACGACACCACCGCCGCCGCCGGCCTGGAAGCCGCTGTGGAGGACGTGGCCGAAGCCGCAGCTTCTGGCGAAGCCGCCGCGTTCAGCCGGGCGCGCCGCGGCTTCTATCGCTGCCTGCTGGCGATCGGTGGCAACCGCGAACTGCAGCGGCTGTTTCCCGCCATCGCGATGCATATCATCCACGCGCAATATCCCTCGCCCCGCCTGCAGGGCATCCGCCTTGCCGACTATCGCGCGATCGCCGCCGCCGTCACGAGTGGAGACCCCGAGGCGGCGGACCGCGCTGCACTCGACCACGTCGAAATGGTCCGCGCAATCATCCTCGAACTTGCCGACCAGGGCTGATCGCGATAGCCGGGATTATGGCGCGCTGGGCTCGGCGGTTCCGTTGAAGTCGTAGCGCGTCGAGGCGCCCCAATAGCCGAACTCGATCCAGTCGACCGCGACCGGCAGCCTGTAGGCGTCGGGCGCCCCGAAGGCGCCGATCCATGCAGGGCGCCCATAGCCGGCAGGCGCCGTCGCATCGCTATGCCCGACAAGGGTATCATCAACGAACAGGTCGATCCCCCCGGTCCCCGCACTCAGCCGCGCGACATGCCATTGGCCGTCGCTGACCTTGCGCGCGGTCGCAAGCGGAGGCAGTTCGCCGCCGCTGCGCAATCGGCCGTCGGTTTCGACATAGAGATAGCCCCGCCCGGCAGCACCCACCAATATGCCCCGATCGGCTACAGCGCCCTTCCTGATCAGGAAGCGCAGGGTCCAAGACCATTCGCCGCCCGGCGGCTGGACGTCCGGCGAGACGAAGGCCGGGCCACCGGCCAGCGCCTGCGCCCCGGCAAGGGAGGCAAAGCCTGCTCCCTGCGCCAGCCCGACAGCCTCACCGTCGGCGTGCCCGGCGGCCCCGAGGCGCGCAGCATCGCCGCTTTCATCCGCTCCGGCGAAGGCGCGCGCGAAGTGCATCGCCAGCGTCCGCGCGCCCGCATTGGACGGGTGGACGCCATCGACCAGTTCGAGGTCATTGGGCTGCACATAATGCGCTCCCATCGCCCGCGCCGCTTCAAAGCCGGCACGACGTATCCGCTGCCAGTCCTCGGCTTTTCCCCAGATCGTGGCGGTGATGTTCGGCACGGTGGCGATGGCCAGGTCGAACCGGTCGCCGAACGCCGGATTGTGCCGCGCCATGATCGATCGCGCCGCGCGCAAGGACAAGGCGAAGCGTGCCCCCGACATGTGCGTCGCGGCGTCGGTATGACCGATGATGCCGACAGCCGCCTCGAACCCGCCTGTCTGATCGAGCGACGCGATCCAGCGGGAATATTCGCTTGCATCCGGGGCCAGGAAAACAGCGATCGACGTTGCCCCCGTCGCGTGACCGACAAGCGCGGTCGAGACGCCGAGACGCTGCGCCTGTTCCTCGAGGAAGGTGGCCGCGAACGCCGAACCATAGGGGCCGTCGTCCGACACGCGCGCCCAGCGCCCCGGGTGCTGCGCGAGAGCCCGGTCGTTGCTCGTTGCCCAGACGAAAAGGTCGGACGCCGGGCGGATGCCGAGATCTGCCAGCGTTTTGTCGCCCGGCGCGCGGCGGGTCATCAGCACGCCCAGCGACTGGGACGGTGCCTGGACGAAGATCGCGCCCATGTAGAAGGGGGTCTTTCCCTCGACCCACGGCCCCTCCGGCGCGGTCGCCAGATCGAGAAAGAAGCCGCCACGCCGGGCCGCGACCCCCGCGATGCGGACCGTCGAATGCCCGGCACCGGCCAGGGAAATCGCCTGCCAGCCGGGCTGCAAGATCGAGCGACCGTCCAGCGCCCGCGTACGGGCATAGAGCGGTCCGGCGGTAGACAGGTCGACCTCGACCGGGACCGTTCCCTCTCCCTTGCCAAAGGTCCCGCCGGAGGTGGACAGGCGCTGAAAGACGCGACTTTCGGCTGGCTGGGTCATGGCCAGAATAGCCCCGGCCGCTTGCGCAGCGGATAACGGGAGACAGGACGCGGCCAGCAGCGCAAGGCCATGACTCCAGCGCATCGTCCTCCCTTTCCGGCATCGATCCCTGTGCCGGCCTAGTTGACCGCTCCCGGCGTCCGGTGCAAGTCCGGGCCATGGGGCGATTGCAGACGATCGACGCGCTTCGTGGGGTCGCCGCACTGTTCGTCCTGCTCGGCCACGCGGCGACCTTTTTCGACCTGCAGTACATCCCGCGCTTCTGGCTCGCGGTGGACCTGTTCTTTCTGATCAGTGGCTATGTGCTTTCAGCCGTCTACGAGCCGCGCTTTCGCGAAGGATTGACCGTAGCGGCCTTCATGAAGGCCCGCTTCCTGCGACTCTACCCGCTCTATCTCATCGGGCTCGCGCTGGGTGTCGTCAGCGCGCTCGCGGCGCTGGTGCTGAAGCGCGGCGACCTGTCGGCAGGGCAATTCGCCGTTGCCGTCCTGACCGGGGCGCTGATGCTCCCCTCTCCGACCTGGACCGCCGACGACAGCCTCTTTCCGCTCAACTTCCCCGCCTGGTCGCTCTTCTTCGAACTGACCGCCAACCTGGCGCTCGCACTGCTCTGGCGTCGGCTGACCAAGCCAATGCTGGTCCTGATCGTTGTGAGCAGCGCGGCCGGGATGGTCGCCTATGGCGATCCCGGCGCCGGCGAATCCTGGTCGAGCATCGTCGGCGGCTTTCCCCGGGTCGGCTATTCCTTCTTCCTGGGGGTGCTGATCCAACGCCATCGACCGCCAAGTCACAGTCCGGGCTGGCTGCCCTGGCTCGCCGTCGCCGGTGCCGGGGCGGCCCTATGGTTGAGAAGCCTGCCCGGCGGGGCCCTTGCGGACTTAGCGACCGTCTTCCTGGTCTTCCCGACGATCCTGTGGCTGGTGGCGGAACGGCAGCCGAAGCTCGGCCGCTTCGCCCAGGCGCTGGGTGCGATGTCCTATCCGCTCTATGTCATTCACGCGCCGCTGATCTCGATCATCACGCGCGGAATTGTGTTCTTCGGGGCCAAACCCGAGCCCATGGCTCCCTGGCTGGGAATCGCGACCGTCCTGACATTATGTGGGGTCGCGCTGATGCTGGACCGGTTTTACGACCGGCGCGTACGGGCAAAGATACAACATCTGGTTGGATGACTCGGAACGTCGCGCTCAGCTGCGTCCCTGGAGTGCAGCCTCGATCGCCACAGCCTCACGCTCAAGCATCGCCGCCATATCGAGCAGCCGCGCGGCCTCGTCCCGCTCGTCCGCATTGTGAGCGAGCAGCCGGGCCTTCGCAGCCTCGCGCCGCAACCGTGCCGCAGATCCCTTGTCTTTTTCGGCCATTCGCTCAGGCCACTCCGCCATCTGTCGACGAGCCCATGACGGGAGCTCGGCGAAGCATTTGCGGAGAGGCACCGCCCGCACAACGGCAGGCGCGAGCGCGCGAGCGGATGACATCCCCCCTAGTGCGCTCGCTATTCGGTCCCCTCATGCGCATGCGTCTCCCCTGATCGCGCATCCCCTGACACATCTGTTAAGCATGTCCATCGTCCGACACAATCGGTGCTTTGGCCCGTTCTGGACCAAGGTGGTGCAAAAAATGACGGATGTTGTATCTCGACGCCGGTCTGCGGATAGATTGGTCAGCGGCGCATGAAGCCCATCATGCGTAATGCGACATAAGTCGCGCCGGCCGCTGCGAATGCCGTCACCGTGGCAAGCAGCGTGCCATGGCCGGACCCGGACCAGGGCAAGCCCCCCGTGTTCATGCCGAACAAGCCCGTCACGAATGTCGCCGGCAGCAGCAAGGCCGTCATGATCGATAAGATGTACAGATTCTGGTTGGTGCGCTGATCGACCTGCGTATCGATCTCCTCGCGCAGTTGACGCAGCTGGCGTTGAACGCCCAGTGCATCGGCATCGAGCGACTGCAGCCGCTGTGACAGCTTCTCGACAGTGGGCGCCATCTCTTCCGGCAATTCTTCGTCTTCCTCGAGCCGGCGGAAGACGCGTCCCATGCCCTCCACCGTCCGCTGCAGCCGCGCGAGACGACGCCGAATCGCGATGAGGCCGCGGGTATTGGGCGAATTGAGGTCGTCGAGAAAAGCGTCCTCGGCCCGCTGCACGTCGTGGCTCAGGTCGCGGACCTCGGCTGCGACGCCCTCCATGACCGTGGCCGTGAGCAGGTCCAGCGCGTCGGCCGGCTGATCGATCCGCCGCCCCTGCGCCAGCCGGTTGCGGACGATATCGGCGGACCGCATCGGATGGAGGCGCGCGGTTATCATCATCCGCCCGGTCAGCGCGAAGCGGATCGCACCGACCTGCCCGCTGTCGCGACCGTCGAAATCGCGCTCGACGTCATGGACGACGCAGCCCACCACCCCCTCGTCGATCAGCGCGCGCTGGTGATTGTCGCTGCCGATCAGCAACTCCTTCACCTCGTCGGGAAGCTCGGCCTGACGCGCGATCCATTTCGCACTGCCCTGATGCGCCAGGCTCAGATGCATCCAGCGGAAATGCTCGCTGCCCTCGTCGCAACTCTCCACAGCCCGGGCGCGTCCCGTTACCGGGTCGAACTCATACCCCCAGATCAATCCGGGGGTCCCCCCGATTGATAGCGGGGCCGGACCTGTATTTCTGTCAGACGTCATAGCATTTCCCGCGTCGGGCCTATTCCCTTCATATGACATTCTCGCATGATTTCGACCGCTGGCGTTACCGTGCCGTTGCGATAGAAGCAGGCATGCCGCGCCGCCTTCCGCAGCTCCTGCCATCGAACCCGCTTCCCCTGATCCTGCTGGGTTTCGGCTTGCTGGGCCTCGCCCTGCGCATCGCGGCGGCCGCAGGGGACTTTTGGCTCGACGAGGCTTGGTCGGTGCTGTTCGCCCGCGACGCCTCGACCGTGGGCGACGTGCTGTTCGCGATCAACCACGACAATAACCATCATCTGAACACACTCTGGCTGCGCACGGTGGGCTGGACAGCGTCTCCTTTCGCCGGCCGTGCCCTGTCGATCCTGTGCGGGACACTGGCGATCCCGGTGGCGGGACTGATTGCCGCGCGACGCGGCATGGCGGCTGCAGCCTGCGCGGCGGCGTTGTTCGCGCTTTCGCCGATTCTCGTCACCTATGGGTCGGAGGCACGCGGCTATGCGCCGATGCTGCTGGCGCTGCTCGTGTCGATCCTGATCGTCGACCGGCAAATCATGGGGAAGCCCTTCCGGCGGGGCGCCGAATGGTTCGGGCTCGCCGCCTTGGTCGGTATGCTCGCGCATGTCTCGATGCTGTTCGGCGTCGCCGCGCTGGTCGGCTGGATGGCGATCGCCGAAGCCCGAAATGCCCCCCGCCTGGCGGCGCTGCGCACCAGCCTGCTCTTCTCTGCCCGCGCGCTCGCAGCGGTTGCGGTAGTGCTTCTGATGATCTTCGCGGGCGCCTACGCCAGCCCCGAGGGATTGCGCATGGGCAGCGTAACGCCCTTTTCGCTTCTCGCCTTCGTCGACGCCGTCGCGCATATGCTCGCCTATACGCTCGGCTGGCCTTGGCTCGCGGGGTCGTGGATGCTTGCCGCCCTGTTGATTCCCCGCCTTGTGCGGCGCGAGGAGAGCCTGGCCGATCGCCTGCCCTTCTTCCTGCTCGCGATTCTCGGCCTGCCCCTGCTGGTCCTGCTGGTTCAGCCCGACAACAGCGCCTATCCCCGATACTATCTTCTCAGCGCCGTCGGCCTGCTGCTGCTGCTTCCCGAACTTCTCGTCCTGCGGCCGCGCTTCGGCACGATGCTGATGACCGTCGTGCTCGTCGGATCGATCAGCGCCGACATCGTGATCATCGGCAACCGCCGCGCCGACCCGGGGCCCGCGATCGAGGCGATGATCCGGCAGCAACCCGGCGGTGCCTTCGTGCTCCTCGAACATGGCCGCGACGCGGCGGTGCTGCAGACGGCGGCAGGCCGGCGGGGCTATCCGCTGATCCTGAGCGAAACATGCGCCCATGCCGACTTCTACTTCGTGCAGGAACCGCCGGGCGGCGAAGGGTTTCCACTCGCCGCCCTGCGCTGCGGCCGTGCCTTCCAGCCGCTGGCCGGGGGCGTGACCAAGGGTCTCTCCGGCATGGACTGGCAGCTGTACGAGCGCGTGCGATGACGGCGGAGGGCGTGGTGCCGCCATGGTGGACGCGCAGCGGAGTCCTTGTCTTCCTGCTTCTTCTCTCGCTGTTGCCGCTGCTCCAGCCCGGGCTTCCTCCCCTCACCGACCTGCCCGGCCATGTCGCCCGCTGGCATATCGCAACCGCCCCCGACGCGTCGCCCTTGCACCATTATTTCCGCGTGGAATGGGCCTGGGTCGGCAATCTCGGGACCGACCTGCTCGCCGTGCCACTGATCGGATTGTTCGGCCCGGTCGGCGCCGGCCACGCGATCGCGATCCTGATCGTCGCGCTGAACGTCGTCGGGATGATCGCCCTCTCGCGTGCCGTCCATGGGCGCATGGCGGAGGTCGGCCTTTTCGCCTTGCCGCTCGCCTTCGCCTGGCCCTTCCAGATGGGATTCGTCAATTTCGAGCTCGCCCAGGGCGCGGCGCTGCTCGCGCTCGCCGGCTGGATCGCACTGGGCAAGCGGGGCCACGGAACCATTCGCGCCGGGCTGTCGATACCGGTCTCGCTGATTCTGTGGACCTGCCATAGTGCGGGCTGGGGGCTGTTCGGCCTGATGGCATTCGGGGCCGAGATTGCCGCGCGCATCGATCGAGGCGACAGTCTGCCGATCGCCCTGCGCAAGGCCGTGCTCGCCTGCCTTCCTCTCGCCGCTCCGCTTCTGCCGATGCTGCTCGCTGCTCCGCCGGGGGCTGGCGCGAGCGCTTCCGCCGACTGGTTCAATCTGCCCAACAAACTTCTATGGGTCGCTTCCACCTTCCGCGATCGCTGGCAATGGGTCGACCTCGGCTCCCTCGGCGTCATCCTGTTCCTGCTTTACGTCGCCTGGCGCGAACCGCGCCTGCGCTTCTCCCGCCGCCTGCTGTTGCCGGCCCTGTTCGTCGCAATTGCCTTTCTGATCCTGCCGCGACTGATGATGGGGGGCGCCTATGTCGACATGCGGCTCGTGCCGGCGATCTGGATACTGCTGCTGCTATCGGTGGGTCCGGCGGTGGACTTACGGCTGGGCCGGACCCTTGCTCTGGCCGGGCTCGCCTTTCTCGCCGCGCGCACTGTCGCGGTCACGCTATCCTTTGCCGAGCGACTGTCCGAGCGCCGCACCGAACTTCGCCTTATCTCGCACATCCCGACGGGATCGGCGGTTCTGGCGCTCAACTACCGCCCCTGCCTGCGCGACTGGTCCGATGGGCGCGACGACCATCTTCCGGCTTTCGCGATCATCGACCGCGACGCTTTCGTGAACGAACAATGGGCGATAGCGGGCCAGCATTATCTGAAGGTCGCCTATCCCCAGGCCGGCCCCTTTCAGGCCGATCCGAGCCAGCATGTCTATCCTTCGGCCTGCGCCCAAGAGGGGCGAAGCCTGACGCGCGCGCTCTCGACATTTCCCCGCAATGCCTTCGGTCATGTCTGGCTGAACGGAATTCGTCTGAAGGACCCAAGGCGTTTCGGCCTCGAAACCGTCTGGAGAGAGGGGCGATCGACTCTCTACGAAGTCGTTGGCAGCGCAGCGCTGCCCCGTGTAGAGCGCGATCTCCCGGATGCGGGACGGAGAGGCGAGCGAGCGGGGACATGAGCAATACCGGCCTGGAGGCCGTCTTCCTGTCGAACCGGGATAGGCTGCTCGGTTTTCTTCGCGCGCACGGAGCAGGAGACGCTGCAGAGGACCTGCTGCAGGAATTGTGGCTCAAGATATTGGCGGCGCCGACCGGGCCCGTCGCGCAGCCGCTCTCCTATCTGTTCCGTGCGGCCAACAACCTCATGCTTGATCGCTACCGCTCGCAACAACAGGCGACGAAGCGCGACCATGACTGGACCGAGGCCGCCACCACCCTTCCCGGGACGTCCGACGAGCCGTCGAGCGAGAGGCGGCTGATCGCGCGCGAGCAACTCGCGGTCATGCAGCGCGCGATCGATGCGCTGGGCGAGCGTCCTGCCGCGATCTTCCGCCGGCACCGGATCGACGGCATCGGCCAGCGCGACATCGCCCGCGAATTCGGGGTGAGCGTGAGCACGGTGGAGAGTGATCTGCGCCGTGCCTATCGCACGGTGATCGAGACACGGAGGCGCTTCGATGAGGTATGAACCGAACGACTCCGTCCTGTCTGTCGGAGGGCTGCGAGTATATGGCTGAGGACAGGCACGATATGGAAGACGCGGCACTCGACTGGGTGATCCGCCTGCGCGATCCCGGCTTCGAGGACTGGGACGCGTTCGAGGCGTGGCTGTCGTCGGATCCGGCCCATGCCGAGCTCTACCAGCGGCTCGCCGTTGCCGACCAGGATCTCGACGGCGTCCTGCCGTCCGCAGGCGTGCTGCCGATCGAACAACCGGCCGCGCCGAATGTTGTGCCTTTTCCTGTGGAGCGCCCGCGCGACGTCGGTCGCCGCGCCTGGATCGGCGGGGCGATCGCCGCGTCGTTAGCAGTGATGGTCGGCGTCGGCATGGTGGAACGCCAGCCTGCCCTTTATCCGGTCGAGACCGCCCCCGGCACGCGCCGGGTGGTTACGCTCGAAGACGGCAGCAAGATAGCGCTCAATGGCGGCACGCGGATCATCCTCGACCGCAAGGACCAGCGCTACGCGACGCTCGAACGCGGCGAAGCGCTGTTCGACGTCGTCCATGACGACGACGCACCCTTCAAGGTCAAGGTCGGGGACGCGACGCTGGTCGACGTCGGCACGCGCTTCAACGTGCTGCGCGAGGGCGGCGCGACCGCGGTTCAGGTGGCCGAGGGCGCGGTCGTCTACAATCCGGAAACCGAAGCGGTCCGCCTCGACGCAGGCCGCGCGCTGCGCGCGGTCGATGGCGAGACGCAACTGGCGCTAACCGCCGTCACGCCCGATGCCGTGGCCGGATGGCGCGAGGGCCGGCTGATCTACGACGGCCAGACGATGGCCGAGGTCGCCGCCGATCTCGCCCGCTGGTCGGGGCAGACGGTGCGCGCCGATCCCCGTATCGCGGGCCAACGCTTCCGCGGCGTGCTCAGCCTCGCCGATGGCGAGGATATCGTCCGCCTGGCGCCGCTCCTCGAAGTCGATGTCCGCCGCAGCGGTCAGACATGGATATTGGCGCCGCGCACCCCGTGATCCGATCGCTGCCCCTCGCCGTCCTCGCCCTCGCCATCCCGGCCCAGCTCGCGGCTGCGGAGACGAGGGCGCTCGACCTGCCGGCAGGGCGGCTCGGCGAGGTGATCGGCGTACTGGCAAAGCAGACGGGTGCCTCGGTCAGTGTGTCCGACCGCACGATCTGGACGATGCGCGTGGCCGCGCTGCGCGGCCGGATGGATGCGGAACAGGCGCTGAAGACCCTCCTGCGCGGCAGCCGCGCACGCGTCGTTCCGATCGGCGGCAATGCCTTTCGGATCGTCCCCGCAGAGACCGGAAGAGGAGACGCCCGTCCCGGTGCCCCGATGCCCCCGATCGTCACCGAGGACGACCAGTCGATCGTCGTCACCGCATCGAAGCGCGATACGCGGTTGCGCGACTTCGCCGGATCGGTCAGCTTGCTCGACGGCGCCGACCTGACCTTCGGCGGCGAACAGGGGATGGAATCGGTCCTCGCCCGCGTCGCCAGCCTGTCGTCGACGCATCTCGGCGCCGGGCGCAACAAGCTGTTCATCCGGGGCATCGCCGATTCGAGCTTCACCGGCCCGACTCAGGCGACCGTCGGCCAATATCTGGGCGACATGCGTCTGACCTACAACGCGCCCGATCCCGACCTGCGCCTCTACGACATCCAGTCGGTGGAGATATTGGAAGGGCCGCAGGGCACGCTCTATGGCGCGGGGTCGCTCGGCGGGGTGATCCGCGTCATTCGCAACGCGCCGCGCATGGGCGAGACGGGCGCCGCGCTGTCCGCCGGGCTCGCCGCGACCCAGCATGGCGATCCCTCCGGCGATATCGGCGGGATGGTGAACATTCCCGTCGCGGACGACCGGATCGCCTTGCGGGCGGTCGGCTATGGCCTGACCGAAGGCGGCTATATCGACGATGTCTGGCGGCGGAAGCGCGACATCAACCGGACCCGCGTGGCGGGTGGACGGGCGACGCTGCGCTTCGACATGGGCGATGGCTGGACGGTCGACCTGGGCGGCGTCTACCAGGACAATGAGGGGCGTGACGGCCAATATGCCGATCGCGCGCTCGGCGGCCTCAACCGCGCCAGTCGCGTCGCAGGCGGTTTCGACGCCGATTATGGGCTCGGCGAACTGGTCATTTCCAAACAGTGGGACGGGCTCTCCTTCCTGTCCTCGACGGGATATGTCCGCCAGGACCTCCGCGAAAATTACGATGCGAGCGTGATCGGTCAGGACCGGCAGTTCCGCCAGACCAACCGCACCCGCATGTTCGCCTCGGAGAACCGGCTGTGGCGACCGACGCGCGATGGCTTCGGCTGGGTCATTGGCGCCAGCTATACGCACAACCGGACCGATCTCGATCGCGCGCTGGGGCCGGTCGGCCAACCGCTCCCCGTCACCGGCGTCACCAACCGGATCAGCGAATTCACCGCTTATGCCGAGGCGAGCGTCGAGCCGTTGCGCGGCATGACGGTCACCGGCGGCGCGCGCTACACCCGGTCGCGGCTCGGCGGCGGAGCCGAACAGGCGAGCCCGGTCTTCTCACCGACGCTGGAAGCCGCACGCGCCGCCATCGTCGCACGACGGACCGAGGAGCGCGTGCTTCCCTCGGCGTCGATCTCGGCAGCCCTGCTCCCCCGCCTGCTCGTCTTCGCGCGCTATCAGGAAGGCTTCCGCCCCGGCGGGCTCGCGGTCGAAGGCGGCTTCGTGCGGCGCTTTCTCAACGACCGGGTGTCGACGATGGAAACGGGCCTGCGCTACGGCCAGCGCGGGCGCGATCCAATCGACCTGTCGCTGAGCCTCAGCTACACACGCTGGCGCAACATCCAGGCCGATTTCATCGATGCCGGCGGGCTGCCGACCACCGACAATATCGGTGACGGGCGCATCTATTCGCTGAGCGGCGCAATCGGCTGGAGCCCTATCGACAATTTCGTCATCGATGCAGCGGCCACCTACAACAACAGCCGCGTCACCGATCCGTCGACCGCGCTGCTGACGTTGCTCGCAACGGCGCCGGTCAACAGCGCCACAGGCGCGCTGACCGGTGGCCAGGGGCGGATACCCAATGTCGCCCGCTTCACCACCCGGGTCGGCGCCGATTACAAGGTCGCGCTCGACGACCGGCTGGACCTGCGGATCAACGGCTGGATCCGCTATATCGGCAAGTCGCGGCTCGGCATCGGCCCGATTTTGGGCGACCTTCAGGGTGACTATGTCGATACAGCCCTGACGGTGCGGATCGGCCGGCCCGACTTCGGGGTAAGCCTCGGCATGACCAACCTGACGGACGCGATCGGCAACCGCTTCGCGCTGGGCACGCCCTTCGCGATGAACGGTGGCCGGCAGATCACCCCGCTGCGCCCGCGCACCATTCGCATCGGCCTCGATCGCAGCTTCTGAAGCGCCGTGCCGCCCCGTCGCGGCCCATCTTCCTCCCTCCTCACATTTTTCTCCAAGGCTGCGCGCGCGTGTCCCCGTCTTGGGAACATGCGGGACGAAGGACGCCGGTCGAGCGCCCCTTGCCCGAAAGCCAAGAGGGATCTCACTTCAGATGCGTCATTTGCTCGCTTCCACCTGCCTCGCCGCGCTCGTCACCATCCCGGCCCATGCCGAGACCACCGTCGCCGACAAGCGCACCGCGCCGATCCGCACCTCCACGATCAAGGCGGGCGCACGCGACGATATCCGCATCACCTCCGCCGGATCGGTCGTTCCGACCACGGGCGGCGCAGCGGTCTTCCTCGACAGCGCGAACAAGGTCGTCAACGAGGGCACGATCCAGATCACCAATGTCGACAACACGATCGGCATCCGCGCCGAAGCCGGCCTGACCGGTGCGATCACCAACGCCGCCAACGCCAAGATCATCATCGATGAGACCTATGTCCCCGCCGATGACGACAAGGATGGCGATGTCGACGGTCCGGTCGCCGCAGGAACCGGCCGCTATGGCATCCGCACGATGGGCGCCTTCACCGGTGACATCATCAACAACGGTCAGATCTCGGTCGAGGGCAAGGATTCGGCGGCCGTACAGACCGGCGGGCGGCTCGACGGCAGGTTCATCACCGACGGCACCATCACCGTCGTCGGCGACCGCTCGGTCGGCGTGCGCCTCGGCGACGTGACCGGCGGCGCGCAGACCGCCGTCGTGGGCCAGCCCACCACCGCCGTCCGCCTCGCCGGATCGATTGCGGTCGTCGGCAAGGACGCGGTCGGTGCGTCGCTCGAAGGCAATATCAACGGCTCGCTGGTCGTGCAGGGCACGATCACCGCGACCGGCTATCGCGCCACCACCCCGCCGACCGACACGTCGAAGCTCGACGCGGACGATCTGCAGCAGGGCGGCCCCGCCGTCCGGATCGCGGGCGATGTCGCCGGCGGCGTGGTGTTCGCGGTTGCGCCGAAGGACAACAGCACCACCGACAATGACGAGGACAAGGACGGCATCGAGGACGCCAAGGAAGGCAATGCCGCCATCACCTCCTTCGGCTCCGCCGCCGCCGTGCAGATTGGCGCTACCAACCGCTCGGTCACGATCGGCGCGCTGCCCGGCAATGGCGACGGCCATGGTCTGGTGATCGAAGGCACCATCTCCGGCCAGGGCACCTATGCCGGCTTCGACGGCAATGGCCTGGTCATCGGCGGGCAAGGTGCCCCGGTGACGATCGCCGGTGGTGCGACGATCAAGGGCACGGTCAATGCCAGCGGCGCCAGCGCGACCGCCATGCGCATCGGTTCCGGCGCTCAGGTGCCGACCATCAAGGTATCCGGTACCGTTCAGGCCGCCGGCACCAACGCCGCCAATGCGCGCAGCGTGGCGCTGCAGATCGACCAGGGCGGAAAGACCTTTGCGATCAGCAACAGCGGCACGATCCGCGCCGCCGCCGGCGGCACCGCGTCGAATAACGGCGCGACCGCCATCGCCATCCTCGACCTGTCGGGCGAGGTCGACAATGTCGACAACAGCGGCACGATCAGCGCGACAGGCGCCTCCGCAGGCCGCAACGTCGCGATCGATCTCTCGGCCAACAACCGCGGCGCGCGCGTCGCCCAGACCGTCGTCGCCAGTGGCGTCGCGGCCCCCTCGATCGTCGGCGACGTCCGCTTCGGCAGTGCCAACGACGTGTTCGACATCGCCGATGGCACCGTTACCGGCAACACCAGCTTCGGCGCGGGTGCGAACCAACTGCTCCTGTCGGGCGACGCCGCCTATGCTGGCAAGGCGAGCTTCGGCGCGGGTAACGATATCGTCTCGCTGTCGGGTACCTCGACCTATGCGGGCGATATCGACTTCGGCGGCGGCACCGACGTGATGACGGTCAACAGCGGCGCGAAGTTCGCCGGTGGACTTATGAACAGCCAGGGCCTGGCCATGAACGTGAGCGGTTCGGTCGACATCGGCCGCACGACCGCGTCGCTGCGCAGCCTGTCGGTCGGCGGCACGGGCACGCTGGGCGTCTCGATCGACGTCGCCAGCCGGTCGAGCACGCTCTATCAGGTCGCAGGCGATGCCAGCTTCGCCTCGGGATCCAAGGTCCTCGTCAAACTGTCCGGCGTGACCGGGGCGGAAGGGCGTTACACCTTCCTCAAGGCGGGCTCGGTGACCGGCGCCGGCAATCTCTCGGCCAATGGCACGCTCCTGCCCTTCATGTTCAAGGGCAATGTCGCCGCCGTCTCGAACACCGAACTGGCGATCGACATCAAGCGCAAGACCACGACCGAACTGGGGCTGAATCGTTCGCAGGCCACCGCCTATGACGCGATCTTCGCCGCGCTCGCCAAGGACGACAAGATCGCAGGCTCCTATCTCGCCACCACCGACGGCGACAGCTTCCGCCGCAAGGTCAAGCAGATGCTCCCCGATCATGCGGGCGGCGCCTTCGAGACGGTGACGATGGGTTCGCGCGCGACGGCCAGCTTCCTCGCCGATCCAAACGCGCCGTTCGCCGACATGGGCAATTGGGGCTTCTGGCTCCAGCAGGTCGGCTGGGGCACCTCGAAGAGCCTGGGCGACACCGCCTCCTACGACATCAGCGGCTGGGGCGCCTCCGGCGGCGCGGAGATCAAGACCGATCTCGGCAGCTTCGGCATCGGCCTCGCCTATCTCTACGGCAAGGACGCCGATGGCGGCACCGACAACAAGGTCGATGCCGGCCAATATGAGGTTTCGGGCTATTGGCGCGGCTATTGGGGTCCGTTCCAGGGCTGGACACGCGCCTCCTACGCCCATGTCGACTTCAAGGGCACCCGTCGCTTCGCGGCCGGAACCGGCACCGACACGGTCGAGCGCGTCGCCAAGGGCGCCTGGAACGGTCGCCTGCTCTCTGCCGCCGCGGGTGCTGCCTACACCCTGCACATGGGCTCGTTCAGCCTTCGTCCGAAAGCCGCGCTCGATTATTACAAGCTCAAGGAAAAGGCCTATTCTGAAACCGGCGGCGGCGACGGCTTCAACCTGATCGTCGATGGCCGCAGTTCGGACGAGCTGGCGGCGACCGCGAGCCTGGCCGCCGGCTTCGATTTCGGCGGGCAGAATGAGGATGCCGGCTGGTTCCGGATCGAGGCCGAGGGCGGCCGCCGCGAACTGGTCGGCGGATCGCTCGGCAGCACCACCGCGCGCTTCAAGGGCGGCACCGCCTTCACGCTGGTGCCCGAGGAGCGGACCAGCGGCTGGATCGGCAAGCTGCGCGCGGTCGGCGGCGGCAACGGCTTCCAGATCGGCGGCGAAGCCGGCGCCGAGGAACAGCAGGGCCGCGCCGCGATCTCGATCCGCGCAAGCCTCGTCGTCGGTCTCTGACGAACAGCATCCCTCCTTTCAGGAGGGTATTCCCCGGGACGGGCGCTCCCCCAAAGTAGGCGGTATCGAGCCCCCCAACCGCCGGCCCGTTCCACCCTGTACCCGCGTACCCACGCCCTCTCCCGCCAGCCGGGAGGGGGCGTGATGCCGTTGGGAGGAGCGAGACTGGCCAAGCTGACGAAGGGCTATTTTCCATCTGGCCGACCGGCAGCATCTCGTGCGATCCCCGGCCCGATCCGTGCCGCATGTACGATCGCTAGGAGCCACCCATGCCTCGATGGCTTGGTATCGCTTACCTCTTCCTTGCCTTTCCCGCCTGTGGCGTTTTCGCAGCCTCACTTATGGCTGGCCGGATGACCAGTCCGGAAGCGCTCATCGCACTTGGCATACTTGTCGTGATCGGCCTGCTCCATCTTTCCGCACGGCAGCGGCGGTCCAAGGGCGTTCGGTTCGACGCAGCGGTGCGGACCGGCGCAGACGGAGGAACGAACTGCAACGACGGCAGCGCGAGCGGCGACTGTGGTGATGGCGGCGGGGGTGACGGCGGCGGCGACTGAGCACCGCCAGGGCTAGCGCCGCATCGCGGGTCCACTCCCAAAGCACCAATGCTCCGCCGGAGCGGCCAAGAAATCCGCAGCACATTATTTCATCCACAGATTCTTTTGTTGCGCCTTCGTTCCGCCGGAGCGGGCAAATGGCTGATCCGACTCAGTATTCCATCGCGTCAAGGGGGCCGAGGTTCAGTTCGTCGAAGCGACGAAGCGAGTCTCGTTAATGTCATTTTGACTCTTGCGTCCGGACTCAGATGAGGCACTATAGGTTGTGTAAGACAACAGGGGCAGCGCTAGTGGTGGTGGACGCGTCCGGGAACCATGTTTCCGGCGGGAAGGGCCGCGCGGCGCTGTAAAAAGCGGGGATAAGGGGCGATTGCGCTGGTAACGGCGCGCAGATCCACTATCTTGAGCAGACAGCCTGAGTCGAACGCAAACGGAACAGGACCGGTACAAACTGGTCCATGGATAGTGTGGCGGAGACGGGCCGATGGACCTTTCTGGCAGCAGCAGCGAAGCGAGCACGAACGACGTGGCGACCCTGATGGATTCGATGTTTAAGGACGCAAAGACCGGACCGGCGGAGAGCGAGGCGAAAGCCCCGGCCGCAGAGGCCAAGGCTGCGTCGAAACCGTCGAGCGGCAGCATGGAGATCCGCCCGCAGCTTTATCCGATCGAGGTCGACCACAGCCGCGACGCGCTGCTCACCGACTTCGGCAAGGAAACGCTGACCGATCGTTATCTCCTGCCCGGCGAAAGCTATCAGGACCTGTTCGTTCGCGTCGCCTCGGCCTATGCCGACGACCAGCCCCACGCCCAGCGTCTTTACGACTATATCTCGAAGCTGTGGTTCATGCCGGCGACCCCGGTCCTGTCGAACGGCGGCACCGGACGCGGCCTCCCGATCAGCTGCTATCTCAATTCGGTCGACGACAGCCTCGAAGGCATCGTCAACACCTGGAACGAGAATGTCTGGCTGGCGGCGCGCGGCGGCGGCATCGGCACCTATTGGGGTTCGGTGCGCGGCATCGGTGAACCGGTCGGCCTCAACGGCAAGACCTCGGGCATCATTCCCTTCGTCCGCGTCATGGACTCGCTGACCCTCGCGATCAGCCAGGGCTCGCTGCGTCGCGGTTCGGCCGCCGTCTATCTCGACGTGTCGCACCCCGAAATCGAAGAGTTCCTCGAGATTCGCAAGCCGTCGGGCGACTTCAACCGCAAGGCGTTGAACCTGCACCACGGCGTGCTGCTGACCGACGCCTTCATGGAAGCGGTCCGCGCCGGCGCCGAGTGGGAGCTGGTGAGCCCGAAGGACGGCTCCAAGCGCGCTTCGGTCGATGCCCGCGCGCTGTTCCAGAAGCTGGTCGAAACCCGCCTGGCGACGGGCGAGCCCTATATCGTGTTCAGCGACACGGTGAACAGGAACATGCCGAAGCACCATCGCGATCTCGGCCTGAAGGTCTCGACCTCGAACCTGTGCTCGGAAATCACCCTGCCGACCGGCCGCGACCATCTCGGCCAGGACCGGACGGCGGTCTGCTGCCTCAGCTCGCTCAACCTCGAGACCTGGGACCAGTGGAACGGCGACAAGCGCTTCATCGAGGACGTCATGCGCTTCCTCGACAATGTGCTGCAGGACTATATCGACCGCGCCCCGCCGGAAATGGACCGCGCCCGCTACAGCGCGAGCCGCGAGCGCTCGGTCGGCCTCGGTGTCATGGGCTTCCATAGCTTCCTCCAGGCGCGCGGCATCCCGTTCGAAGGGGCGATGGCGAAAAGCTGGAACCTCAAGGTCTTCCGCCACATCGCCGCGGCCGCGCAGGAAGCGTCGATGCTGCTGGCAAGCGAGCGTGGCCCCTGCCCCGACGCCGCCGATCAGGGCGTGATGGAGCGGTTTAGTTGCAAGATGGCGATCGCGCCGACCGCATCGATCTCGATCATCTGCGGCGGCACCTCGGCCTGCATCGAGCCGATCCCGGCGAACATCTATACCCACAAGACGCTGTCGGGCAGCTTCTCGATCAAGAACCCCTATCTCCAGAAGCTGCTCGCCGAGAAGTCGAAGGACAGCGACGCGGTGTGGAACACGATCCTCGAGAAGGGCGGCTCGGTCCAGCATCTCGACTTCCTCACCCAGGAAGAGAAGGACGTGTACAAGACCAGCTTCGAGATCGACCAGCGCTGGCTGATCGAGCTCGCCGCCGATCGCACCCCCTATATCGACCAGGCACAGTCGCTGAACCTGTTCATCCCGGCCGACGTCGAGAAGTGGGATCTGCTCATGCTGCACTTCCGGGCATGGGAACTCGGCATCAAGTCGCTCTATTATCTCCGCTCGAAGTCGGTGCAGCGCGCCGGATTCGCAGGTGGCGTGGAGGCCGACAACACGCTTGATCTCAAGCAGATCGAGCTGGAGTCGAAGGATTATGACGAGTGCCTCGCCTGCCAGTAAGGCGGGCGGGACGCTCCGCCTGAGGCGGTCGCCGGCCGATGGCCGGGTCGGGCGGGGGTCCGACCTGGCTGCGCAGGGCTAAGGACGTTTGAGGAGCGTGTGGGGATGGTTGACGCTGCCGGATGGGTGGCCGGGGTTCAATGATGGCGGAACTGCCTGTGACCCTGATCATCGCCGTGGCAACGGCCCTCGTCGGGCTGCTGTGCCTCTGGCTTTTCGTGGTGGCGCTCGTGCGGCTGTCGAAGGTGAAGAAAGGCAAGGGCGCCTTCACCGACACACCCGCCGAGCTCAAGAGCTTCGCGATCAGGCAGGGCCTGAGCGCGGTCGTGATGTTCGCGCTCGCCGCGATCATATTTTTTTATAGTTGAGAAAGGGCAGCCAGATGTCGCTTCTTCAGGCCAGCCGCACCTACAAGCCGTTCGAATATCCCTGGGCCTTCGAATATTGGAAGCGCCAGCAGCAGCTCCACTGGCTTCCCGAGGAAGTGCCGCTGGGCGAGGATTGCCGTGACTGGGCGCAGAAGCTCACCGATCACGAGCGCAACCTGCTGACGCAGATCTTCCGCTTCTTCACCCAGGCCGACGTCGAGGTGCAGGATTGCTACCACGACAAATATGGCCGCGTGTTCAAGCCGACCGAGGTCAAGATGATGCTGACCGCCTTCTCCAACATGGAGACGGTCCACATCGCGGCCTATAGCCACCTGCTCGACACGATCGGCATGCCCGAGACCGAGTACAGCGCCTTCCTCCAGTATAAGGAGATGAAGGACAAGCACGACTATCTGGCGACCTTCGGCGTTGACAGCGACGAGGATATTGCCCGCACGCTGGCAATGTTCGGCGGCTTTACCGAGGGCCTTCAGCTGTTCGCCAGCTTCGCCATGCTGATGAACTTCCCGCGCTTCAACAAGATGAAGGGCATGGGGCAGATCGTCACCTGGTCGATCCGCGACGAGACGCTGCACTGCGAAGGCATCGTCCGCCTGTTCCACGCCTTCGTGAAGGAGCGCGACTGCCTGACCGCATCGGTCAAGGAAGACATTCTCGACATGTGCCAGAAGACGGTGCGGATCGAGGACGCCTTCATCGACCTCGTCTTCGAGATGGGCCCGGTCAACGGCATGACGCCCAAGGACATCAAGAAATATGTCCGCTACATCGCCGACTGGCGCCTCGGGCAGTTGGGCCTGAAGCCGATCTATATGATCGACGACCATCCCCTGCCCTGGCTGGCGCCGCTGCTCAACGGTGTCGAGCACGCCAATTTCTTCGAGACGCGCGCGACGGAATATTCGAAGGCGGCGACCCGCGGCCAGTGGAGCGACGTGTGGGATGCCTTCGATCGCCGGCGCGAGGCGAAGAACAGCACCGCCGCGAACGAGGACAGCAGCGAGGGCAATCTGTTCGGCCTGGCGGGCGTCGCCGCCGAATAAGCCCTGTTGGACAATCGGACATGAAAAGGCCCGCCATAGTGGATATGGCGGGCCTCTTTTCATTCCGGCGGATACCGATCAACCGATGCGGTTGTCGTCATCCTCGCGGTCGGCGCGGATCTGCCGGTTGAGCTGGTCGAGGCGCTGCTGGATCAGCGACTCCTCATTGGCCGTAAAGCGGCCACCCGAGGCGCGCAGGCGATCCTCCTCACGACGGATCGAGTTCAGCTGGGTGCGTGCCGCATCGGCCTCGCGCTTGCTGATCACCCCGCGATCGCGCTGGCGGTCGATCCGCGCCTCGATCCGGGCGGCCCGCTCGCGCGTGTCGAAGCGGCGATCGACGCCGTTGTTTCCGGCCACAGGGCCGAGCGAAACCCAGCGGCCCCGCGCGTCATAGTAACCGCGAACATTGCCGCGGACCCAGCGACCATTGGCGTCATAATAGCCTGGTGCGGTCGCCGGCTCCCAATAGCCGCCTGCGGTGGCCGACGGGCGGCTGCCGGGCACCCAGACGCCATTGGCATCGTAGCGGCCATAGGTCTCGCCCTCGATCCAGCGACCGCGACGGTCATAATAGCCGGGCATGCTGGCGGCGACCCACTGGCCGTCGGCGGCGTAATAGCCGGGGACGCCGATCGGCACCCAGCGCCCCTCACGGTCCCAATAGCCCGAATTGCGCCCGTCTCCCTCGAAGGAGACCCAGCGGTTGTTGCGGTCATAATAGCCGTTGGGCGGGCCTTCGACCCAGCGATTGTCGCGGTCATAATAACCGCGCGCATCGCGGCTGCTCAGCCGGTTGGCGTGCCAGCGGCCATTCTCGTCATAATAGCCATAGGCCTGGGCGCATTTGTTATCGCCCTTGGCCAGTTGATTGCCCGCAACACCGCCGGCGACGCCGCCGACGATCGTACCGACCTCCTTGTGGCGGCCGCCATCGATCACGCGGCCAAGAATCGCACCGATGCCTGCACCGGCGATGGTGGCGATCGTACGCCCGCTCTTGTCCTGCTTGCACACTGTTTCGGCTTGGGCGACCGAAGCCTGCCCGATTGCCAGTGCGGCGACACCCGCCGCGATCATCAACTTGCGCATATTATCCTCCGGGAACGGGATAGATCGTTCCGCTGCTGACAAAGCGATCCTGCCACCGCTTGGTTCCGTGTCGTCGGCATCGCCCGGACTGCGTCTCTCTGCCGACCGAAGCATATAGCATCTGCATGATTGACGACCTGCGGCCGGCGCGCGACGATGCGCGCACCGCTTCGAGGGCGATCGGAGGAAAGCCATGAATGCCCGCCTGATTGCGTCGTTGACCGTCCTGATGCTGATCGGTGCGCCCGCCGGCGCGATCGAGATCGCACCGACTGCGGACAAGCCGCTGACCAGCCTGCCCGACGACTGGCTCGACAAGGATCTGGACCCACCCTCACCGCATCTCTCAAACGGAAATGAGGAGGACCAGGCCGAGATGGCCGAGGCCACCGGCACCAGCGCGGGCACTGCGCCGGCTCCCGACTGCCGTAAATCCAGCGGCACGACCGGCCTGATCCTCGGCGCTGTCGCGGGCGGCCTGTTGGGCAGCGTCATCGACGGGGGCGACCACCGTACGCTCGGGACTCTGGTAGGCGCGGGCGGCGGCGCGCTGCTGGGTCGCGAAGTCGAACAGCGCGCTGCGAAATGCCCCTGAACCGGTCGCGCCTGCGGCTGTCCCGACAATGAACGGACTGTAGTTTTGCGTTCACGCAACTAGCCTCGGCACGGCCCGTTATCCATCCGACTCCCCCTTATGGAGACGGATATATGCGCAAGTTCATTCTGATGGCCGCTCTGACCGCCATGGTCGCCCCCGCCGCCGCCATGGCCGACCCGCCGCATCGCGGATACGACCGCGATGATCGCGGACGCCACGAGCGCAACGACCGTGGTCGTCATAACGGCGACTGGCGCGAGGGCCGACGTTACGACTGGAACCGCCCGGACTCGCGCTATGGCAATCGCTATGACGCCGCCCGCTATTATCGCGATGGCCGCGACTATCGCGAGCGCCGTCTGACCCGCAACGACCGCATCTATCGAGGCAATGACGGTCGCTATTATTGCCGCCGTCCGGACGGCACCACAGGCCTGATCATCGGCGGCGTGGCTGGCGGCCTGCTCGGCAACGCGCTCGACAATGGTCGTTCCTCGACCCTCGGCACGCTCATCGGCGCCGGTGCGGGTGCACTGCTGGGCCGGTCGGTCGAACGCGGCAATGTGAAGTGCCGCTGACCCCGTTAACCACCCTTTAGTAGCTGTTGCGTAAGGTTGCTTAGCGCTTGACCAAGCCCCTCTCGCGCGCCAATCGGGCCGCGAGAGGGGAAGTCCATGCTCGATCCCGACTATAAGCCGTCCGCGCGCCGCATATTGTTCGCGAGCCTCGTGGGGACGTCGGTCGAGTTCTACGATTTCTACATTTATGCCACGGCAGCCTCGCTGGTGTTCGGCCCGCTATTCTTTCCGGCGGAATCCCCCTCTGCCCAGCTGCTTTCGGCCTATGCGAGCCTTGGTCTCGCCTTTCTTGCTCGCCCCCTCGGCGCCTGGCTGTTCGGCCATTATGGCGACCGCATCGGCCGCAAATCTACGCTCGTGGCCTCGCTGCTGCTGATGGGCGGATCCACCACGCTGATCGCCTTCCTGCCGACCTATCAGATGATCGGGTGGATCGCTCCTCTGTTGCTGTGCATCCTGCGTTTCGGGCAGGGCATCGGCCTGGGCGGCGAATGGGGCGGTGCCGCGCTGCTCGCGGTCGAGAATGCGCCGCCGCATATGCGTGCGCGCTACGGCATGTTCCCGCAGCTCGGCGCGCCCGTCGGCTTCATCGCGGCGAATGGGCTTTTTCTGGTTCTGGGCCTGCTGCTCACGCAGGAGCAGTTCATGGACTGGGGCTGGCGTCTGCCTTTCCTCGGGTCAGCCATCCTCGTCCTGATGGGGCTCTGGGTGCGGCTCAAGCTGACCGAGACACCCGCCTTCCGCCAGGCGATGGAACAGTCCGAGCCGCCCAAAGTGCCGATCGCGGAGCTGTTCCGCGACCATATGGGGCCGACGCTCGCCGGCATCTTCGCCGCCGTCGCCTGCTTCGCGACCTATTATCTCGCGACCGCCTTTGCGCTCGGCTATGCGACCAAGACGCTCGGCGTACCCAAGGAAACCTTCCTGTCGATCCAGATCGGCGCGATCCTGTTCATGGCGCTGGGCATCGCACTGGCGGGCTGGTGGTCCGACCTCCGCACGCCGCGCTACGTGCTGATTGCCGGCTGCTTCGGCACGATCGCGACGGGCCTGCTGCTCGGCCCGATGTTCACCGGCGGCGCGCTCGTCCTGATCGCCGGCTGGCTGGCGCTGTCGCTGTTCATGATGGGCTTCGTCTATGGCCCGCTCGGCGCCTTCCTGCCGTCGCTGTTCCCGCCGCGCGTCCGCTATACGGGCGCATCGATGACCTTCAACATCGCGGGTATCCTCGGTGCCGCACCGGTACCGCTGGTCGCGCAGTGGCTGGCGGATCGCGGGGGCCTCGCCTTCGTCGGCTATTATCTGGCACTGTCGGCGGCGGTCAGCCTGATCGCACTCTGGTGGTCGCGCCACCATGACAAGCGCGCTATGATCGCCTGATGTTCCTGAACTTTCTCGACGAGCTGCGCTCCGCCGGCATCCCCGCCAGCCTGAAGGAGCATCTGACGCTGCTCGAGGCGATGGACCGCGACGTCATCGGCTGGAGCCCCGAGGAATTCTATTATCTCGCCCGCGCCACCTATGTGAAGGACGAGGGACTGCTCGATCGCTTCGACCGCGTCTTCAGCCGTGTCTTCCGGGGCATTCTCGACAGCGCAGGCGAAGGCCAGGAAATCCCCGAGGACTGGCTGCGCGCCGTCGCCGAGAAATTCCTGACGCCCGAACAGATGGCCGAGATCGAGTCCCTGGGATCGTGGGACGAGATCATGGAGACGCTCAAGAAGCGGCTCGAGGAGCAGAAGGGCGAGCATCACGGCGGCAACAAATGGGTCGGAACGGGGGGCACCTCCCCCTATGGCAATTCGGGCTATAATCCCGAAGGCATCCGCATCGGCGGGCAAAGCCTGCACAAGCGCGCGATCAAGGTGTGGGACAAGCGCGAGTTCAAGAATCTCGACAATGACGTCGAATTGGGCACGCGCAACATCAAGGTCGCGCTGCGCCGCCTGCGCCGCTTTGCCCGCGAAGGCGCGGCGGACGAACTGGACCTCGACGGGACGATCGACGGCACCGCGCGGCGCGGCTTCCTCGACATCCAGATGCGGCCCGAGCGGCGCAATGCGGTCAAGCTGCTCCTTTTCCTCGATATCGGCGGCTCGATGGACCCGCACATCAAGATCTGCGAGGAGCTGTTCTCCGCCGCGACCGCGGAGTTCAAGCATCTCGAATTCTTCTACTTCCACAACTGCATCTACGAAGGCGTGTGGAAGGACAATCGCCGCCGTTTCCAGGAGCGGACGCCGACCTGGGACGTGCTCCACAAATATGGGCACGACTATAAGCTGGTGCTGGTCGGCGACGCCTCGATGAGCCCCTATGAGATCAGCCAGCCGGGCGGCTCGGTCGAGCATTTCAACGAAGAGGCGGGCGCCGTCTGGATGCAGCGCATGCTGAACGTCTATTCATCGGCGGTGTGGCTGAACCCGGTGCCCGAGGCCTATTGGATGCACAGCCAGTCGACCCGGATGATGCGCGAGCTGATGGACAATCGCATGTTTCCGCTGACGCTGAGCGGCCTCGAGGACGCCATGCGGAGCCTGGCCAGGAAGAAGTAGGGCGACGAAGCGCGATTACGTCCCTTCGCGCGCATCCGCTTCTTTCGTCCGCAGATGCACCTCCCGTTGCGGCAGCGGAATGCTGATCTCATGCTCCCGCAACAGCCGCCACAACCGCCGGAGGATGTCCGACTGGACGTTGCCGACGCCCTGTTCGGGGTCGCGAATCCAGACGAGAATGTCGTAGTCGAAGCCGCGTTCTCCGAAGCTGCGGAGCCAGACATTGGGGCCGGGCACCGCCAGCACGCGTGGAGATTCGGTCGCAGCCTGGATCATCAGCTGCTCGGCGAGATCGAGATCGGTTGCATAGGGCAGCGTGAGCTGGATGCGGATGCGGACATCGCGGCTGGAGAAGGACCAGTTCTCGACCCGCTCGGTCATCAGCAGTTCGTTCGGGATCAGATGCTCCTTGCCGTCCCGGGTAATCACCGAGACGGCACGCACTCCGATCTTGTTGACCCATCCGAAACTGTCCCCGACCACGATCACGTCGCCCGGCTTGATAGACCGGTCCATCAGCAGGATCAGGCCCGAGAGCATGTTGCCGAAGGTCTTCTGCAGGCCGAAGCCCACGGCGAGACCGAAGGCGCCCGAGAACACCGCCAGCGCCGTCAGGTCGATGCCGAGCAGGTCGATTCCCATGAGAATGGCCACGACGACGAAGGCGGCGGCGACCAGCTTCTGGATCAGCACGCGCTGATAGCGATCGAGCCCCCCCGCCTGATCGATCGACCGCCCGATCAGGCGGATCGCCAGCCGCGTGCCGATGAACAGCAGCGCGACCACGAGCAGGCCGTTGAGCACGCCCAGCAGGGTGACGCGGCGTGAGCCGACACTGAAACCGGCCGCATTCAGCCCCTCCAGCAGAGGCGCAAAGCCACGCAGAACGCCCGCGATAGCGGCGACGAAGGCCGCGAGTCCGAGCAATGTCGCTATGGCGCGCCCGGTGCCGGCGCTGCGCGAAAAACGATGCACGAGGAGGCCTATGGCCACACCCATCGCGACCGCGAGGATGATTTGCGCCGACAGCTCGTCGAAGCCGATTGCCGTCGCAACCATCAGGATGAGGAGCGCGACCGACAACCGCAGAACGGTGCAGATCGGCCGTACCGGCAATTCGCTTTTGCCGGGGCCATGCGCCGTCCACCAGCGAACCAGCGCTGGCCCCAACTTGCGCGAGGCAGCCTGCCCCGCCGCGAAGGCGGCCGCCGCGATCAGCGTCGCGAACAGGGCTTGCTGGATCGACGGGTCGGCCAGGCTCGAGAAAAGCAGAAAATCCATGCTTGCCCAGCGCCACAGCCGCCCTTTGGTTGCATCGACCGATGCGGATCCGAAATTTTCCGTCGATCGTCAGCCCTGTCACGCCACCAACGTCACCATCGCGCGTTGCACCGCCATGAGATCAGAACATAAAGGGCAGGTCGGCACGCCGCTGCAGACGGCGCGGGCCTGGGACGGGAACGCAGAGTCCGGAGCGCGACGGGCATGACGTCACCACAGTGGCTATCGATCGGCACGCTCGCAGCGATGATGATCCTCTTCATCTGGGGACGCTTCCGTTACGACGTCACCGCGATCCTCGCCCTGCTGGCCGCACTCGCGGTCGGCATCGTCAAGCCCGAGGATGCGTTCAGCGGCTTTTCCGACGACATCGTCATCATCGTCGGATCGGCGCTGGTCCTGTCGGCGGCGATGCAGCGCTCCGGGCTGATCGAACGGGCGCTCGGCTTCGTCTCGCGCTATGTGAAGCGCGTCCGATCGCAACTGGTCGTGCTCACCGCGACGGTCGGCGTCGCATCGGCGCTGGTCAAGAATGTCGGCGCACTCGCCATGCTGATGCCCGCCGCCTTCCAGATGGCGAAGAAGAACGACACGAGCCCCTCGGTCTTCCTGATGCCCATGGCCTTCGCATCGCTCCTGGGCGGGCTGATGACGCTGGTCGGCACCTCGCCGAACATCATCGTTAGCCGGGTGCGCGAGGAGATGACCGGCAAGCCCTTCGGCATGTTCGACTATCTGCCGACCGGGCTGGGTCTCCTCGTGGTAGGACTGATCTTCCTGCGCTTCGGCTATGGCTTGCTTCCCCGCGAGCGGCGCGCCACCGCGACGCTGGGGGAAGCGCTCGACATCTCCGACTATGTGACCGAAGTGACGATCACCGAGGGCTCTCCTGCCATCGGCGAGACGGTGCGCGAGTTCGTCACCCGCCATGAACGCGAGATCAACGTGACGGGCCTCCTGCGCGCGGGAGTGAGGACGGTGCCTTCGCTCGGCCTCACTCTCTATGAGGACGACACGCTGATCCTCGCCGGCGAGCCGGATGCCCTCGAACGCGTCATCGCGCGCGACGACCTGACACTGGAAGGGCAACAGCGCCAGCCACCCGAAGGCAGCGAAGGCGACGAGATCGGCGTGATCGAAGGCGTGATTGGCGCGAGCTCGGTCCTCGAAGGGCAGACGGCCGGCCGGATGCGGCTGCAGCAGCGCTACGGCGTCAACCTGATCGCCCTGTCGCGATCGGGCGAGCGGCTGACGCGCGAACTGGGGCAGACGCGGCTCAACCCCGGCGACGTCGTCGTCCTGCAGGGCCCCCTCTCGCTTCTCCCGGACCGTCTTCGCGACCTGGGAATATTGCCATTGGCGGAGCGCACGATGCGCCTCGGCAACAAGGGCCGCAGCTGGCTGCCGCTGATCATCCTCGCCATTGCCATGGCGGCGACTGCGACCGGACTGGTGCCCGTGGCGGTTGCCTTCTTCGCGGCGGCAGGCCTGGTGATGGCAACCGGCGCCCTGCCCCCTCGGGAGGCCTATCAGGCCGTCGAGTGGCCCATATTGGTCATGCTCGGCGCGCTCATCCCGGTCAGCGATTCGCTGCGGACGACCGGCGCGTCGGACGTCATCGCGACAGGTCTCGCGCAGGTCGGGGCCGCCCTGCCCGCCTGGGGTGCGGTGGCGATGATCCTGGTCGTCGCGATGGCGGTCACGCCGTTTCTCAACAATGCTGCGACGGTGCTCGTCATGGCCCCGATCGCGGCGGTGTTCGCCCATGATCTCGGCTATCGACCCGAGGCATTCCTGATTGCGACGGCGGTCGGCGCAGGGTGCGACTTCCTCACGCCGATCGGCCATCAGTGCAACACGCTGGTTCTCGGGCCGGGCGGCTATAAGTTCAGCGACTATGCGCGGCTCGGGGCGCCGCTGTCGCTGCTGGTGATCCTCGTCGGAACGCCGCTGATCCTGTGGACCTGGCCGTTGTGACGAGCATCCGCATCGTCAGGGCAGGTGGAGCACTCCGCCGGTCATAGGCTGCGGGACACCGGTCGTTCCCGGAAAGCTGATCGGCTCGCCCCGCAGAGCGCGTACCGCCATGTAAGCGAAACCCTCGGCCTCGGTGGCATCGCCATTCCAGCCGAGCGCGTCGATCGGCTCGGGAACGATGCCCGTGGCGGTGCCGATCATCTGCATCAGCGTCGGATTGTGGCGTCCGCCACCCGCCACGATCAGGCGCAGCGGGCGCTGCGGCAGATGGCGCAGCGACAGGGCGACGGTCTCTGCGGTAAAGGCGGTGAGCGTCGCGGCGCCATCGGCGGCCGACAGCCCGCGCGCGGGCTGGATCGTGAAATCGGCCCGGTCGAGCGACTTGGGCGGCGGCGCATCGAACCAGCCATTGTCGAGCATCGTGTCGAGCACGGTCCGGTCGACCGTGCCCCGTGCCGCAAAGGCGCCATGCGCATCGAACGGCGATCCCGTCTCCGCCAGCATCCAGTCGTCGATCAGGCCGTTGGCCGGACCCGTATCGAACGCGATAAGATCGTCGGCCCCCTCGCCGAGCCAGGTGATGTTGCCCACCCCCCCGAGGTTTAGGACCGCAACCGGCCCGTCCATCCCACTGGTCAGCGCCCGATGATAGACCGGCAGCAGCGGCGCGCCCTGCCCGCCCGCTGCAACATCGGCGGAGCGCAGGTCGTTGACCACGCGAATGCCCAGCGACTGCGCCATGGCTGCGCCATCGCCGATCTGCCAGGTCCAGCCGCGATCGGGCCTGTGCGCGATCGTCTGGCCGTGAAAACCGATGACGTCGACATCTTCGGACGAGACCCCCGCAACGTCGAGCAGCTGACGCACCACATCGACATGGCGGCGCGTCAGCATCTCCTCTGCGGCTTCTATCGCAGCATTGGCACGCGGCGCGTCGAAACTCATCGCGAGCGCCGCCGCCTCGCGAAGTTGTTCCCGGATATACGGCGGATAAGGGAGCGCGTGGAAGGCGACAGGGCGGATATGGCCCACGCCATCGGTCTCGATCAGCGCGGCGTCGATACCGTCGAGCGAGGTGCCCGACATCAGCCCTATGGCCAGCATGGTCGTCATCCCGACTCTTTCGCTGCTATCCCGAGGCCGCGCAAGCCCGCAGGCTCATGCGCAGGAAGCACATGACGCTTGGCCGTCGCCATGCTAACGGCGCGGACGCCATGACCGAATATCGTTCCGACCTTCTGCGCCTGCTCGACGAGCGGGGATATATCCACCAGATCACGGACGCGCAGGGGCTCGACAGCCTCGCCGCCGGGGGGATCGTGCCCGGCTATATCGGCTTCGATCCGACAGCGCCGTCGCTCCACGTCGGCAGCCTGGTCCAGATCATGCTGCTCCGGCGGATGCAGCAGAGCGGGCACAAGCCGATCGTCCTGATGGGCGGCGGCACCGGCAAGATCGGCGATCCGAGCTTCAAGGACGAGGCGCGCAAGCTGCTGACGACCGATCTGATCGCGCAGAACGTCGCATCGATCAAACGCATCTTCGAGCGCTTCCTGACCTTCGGCGACGGCCCGACCGACGCTGTGATGGTCGACAATGCCGATTGGCTCGACAAGCTCGAGTACATCCCGTTCCTGCGCGACGTGGGTCAGCATTTCTCGATCAACCGGATGCTGAGCTTCGACTCGGTGAAACTGCGCCTCGACCGCGAGCAGTCGCTGAGCTTCCTCGAGTTCAATTACATGATCCTGCAGGCCTACGACTTCATGGAGCTGGCTCGCCGACGGAGCTGCCGGCTGCAGATGGGTGGATCGGACCAGTGGGGCAATATCGTCAACGGCATCGAGCTGTCGCGCCGCATGCTGGGCCAGGAAGTCTATGGCGTGACCACCCCGCTCATAACCACCGCCGATGGCGGCAAGATGGGCAAGACCATGTCGGGCGCGGTCTGGCTCAACGAGGACGCCCTGCCGGCTTATGATTACTGGCAGTTCTGGCGCAACACGCACGACAAGGATGTCGGCCGCTTCCTTCGCCTGTTCACCGATCTGCCGCTCGACGAGATCGCCCGGCTCGAAGCGCTCGAAGGGCAGGAGATCAACCAGGCGAAGATCGTCCTCGCCAATGAGGCGACGACGATGTGCCGTGGCGCGGAAGCCGCCGCGGCTGCTGCCGAGACCGCGCGCAAGACCTTTGAGGAGGGACAGGCCGGTGGCGATCTGCCGACGCTTTCGGTCCCGGACGGCAGCATCGCGATCGTCGATGCCCTCGTCGGCTTGGGGCTCGTCGCGTCGAAGGGTGAGGCGCGGCGCCTGATCAAGGGCGGCGGCGCGCGGGTCGACGGCGAGAAGGTGTCGGACGAGGCCGCTATGGTCACCATCGGTGAAGCGGGCGTGAAACTGTCCGCCGGCAAGAAGGCCCATGGCGTCCTGACGCGCTGACCGATCCGCCGACAAACGTGAAGGCCGGAAAGCCGGCCGACGAGAGGAGAGTGTAATATGCGGTTCCTGCTGCTCGCGGCTGCCATGCTGCTCGCTGTCGGTGCGAAGCGCGCACCCTCCCCGCTCGACGGCATCGCCGAAGCCTATGTCCATCTGTCGCTTGAGGCGGGCGAGCGCGAGCCCGGCTATGTCGACGCCTATTATGGACCGGACGACTGGGCGGCGGAGGCCAAGGCCAAGCCGCGCGCGGTCGCCGACCTGCGCACGGAGGCCGCACGTCTTTCCCGGGAGTTGACCGCAGTCGCTCCCGGTCGCCTGTCGGCGGAGGACCGTCAGCGTCGCCAGTTCCTGTTGGCACAGCTCAAGGCCGCCGAAACCCGGCTTGCAATGATGGCGGGGGTGAAGTTTGCCTTCGTGGACGAGGCGCAGGGCCTGTTCGGCATCCGCCCCACCCTCAATCCTCTGGCCGCCTACGACCCGATCGTGGCGAAGGTCGCCGCGTTGGTGCCCGGCGAAGGTCCGCTGTGGCAGCGCGTCGATGCCTGGCAGAACCGCTTCGTCATCCCCGCAGACCGGCTGGAGCCCGTCATGCGCGCGTCGATTGCCGAATGCCGCGCGCGCAGTGCGGCGCATATCGCAATGCCGCAGCAGGAACGGTTCGAGCTGGAACTCGTCAAGGGCAAGAGCTGGTCGGGTTATAACTGGTACAAGGGCGACGCGCACAGCCTGATCCAGGTCAACACCGACCTGCCCGTCCGCATCGACCGCGCCGTCGATCTCGGCTGCCACGAGGGCTATCCGGGGCACCACCTCCTCAATATGCTGCTCGAACGCAATCTGGCGCGCGCCAGAGGTTGGGTGGAGTTCACGGTCTATCCGCTGTTCAGCCCACAGAGCTTCATTGCGGAAGGCTCGGCCAATGCCGGTATCGAGCTCGCCTTTCCGGGGGCAGAGCGCGCGGCGTTCGAGGCGAAGACGCTCTATCCGATTGCCGGTCTCGATCCTGCCACAGCCAAGGATTACGACCAGCTGCTGACATTGCTGCATCAGCTCGCCGGCGCACGCATGACGATCGCGGCCGACTATCTCGACGGCAAGATCGACCGCAACAAGGCGCTGGACCTGATCCAGGCCTATCAGCTGGTGAGCCGCGAGCGCGCGGAGCAGTCGCTGCGTTTCACCGAACAATATCGCAGCTACGTCATCAACTACGGACTCGGCCAGGACATGGTGACCAGGGATCTCGACCGCAGCGGTGCCGACGCAGCCGCGCGCTGGAAGCGGATGGAGCAGATCATCTCCCAGCCCTTCCTGCCGACCGAACTCCGACGGTGACCTGACGCTGCGGCAAGCACGTCTTTAAGACTTTCGGCCTAGAAACGCCCGGTCCTATTCGCGCTTAACCAAGGACTAACCGTAAAATTTAAGGTCCTGGCAAAGGCGCGGGCCGATCCTCATGACACCAGAAAAGGGCATGAGAGCATGAACCACATCGCGCAGAAGCTTCCGACCGGCGTCGGCGAAGATGACGACGCCAAATATGCCGAGCAGCGTCGCGCGCCCCGCGACGAGGTCGCCTTGCCGACGCGCATGTTCACCCAGGACAACCGCGCAAGCGACGTGCTGCTCGTCAACATCTCGATGCTCGGCTTCATGGTTCGCGAATATGGACAGACCCCCAAGGACTCGATCGTGCGGCTGGCACTGCCACGACTGGGTCAGGTGTCGGCACGGGTGGTCTGGTCGCTGGGAGGACGCGTCGGCGCGGAGTTCATCCGTCCGATCGACGAATATGCCTATATGGCCATGCTCAATGCCGCGCGGGCGAAGCGGCAGCGCTGGCCGATGGGCTGATCCCGGCCGGGGCGGTGCGTCCTCCAGCGTGCCGCCCCTTGCCTGCCCTGCTCAACCGGCCCGCAGAAGCCCGACGGCCGCATCCCGTTCGAAAAGATAAAGCGCCGTTCGCGCCGCCTGCCCCCGCTCCCCGTCGAGCCCACCGTCGCGATCGACCAGCAGGCGCGCATCCTGCGTCGCCGTCTCGATCAGCGCCGCCGTCCGCTCGGGGCCCGCGAGGCGGAACGCAGCCTCACCGGACTGGCGCGTACCCAATATCTCACCCGCTCCGCGCAGCCGCAGATCTTCCTCGGCGATGCGGAAACCGTCATTGGTCTCGCGCATCAGCGCCAGGCGGGCGCGCGCGGTTTCCGACAGGGCATTGCCGCGAAGCAGCAGACAAATTGAATGCTGGTCGCCGCGTCCGACCCGCCCGCGCAACTGGTGCAGCTGGGCAAGGCCGAAGCGGTCCGCGCCTTCGATGATCATCAGCGTCGCATTGGGCACGTCGACGCCGACCTCGATAACCGTAGTGGCGACGAGTACCCCCAGCCGCCCAGCCGAAAAGTCGGCCATCACGGCGTCCTTTTCTGGCCCCTTCATGCGGCCATGGACCACGCCGACCCGATCGCCGAACAGCTGGCGCAGGCTTTCGGCACGGCTCTCGGCGGCGGCAAGATCGGACTGCTCGCTCTCCTCGACCAACGGACAGACCCAATAGGCCTGCCCGCCCTTGGCCATGTGCCGGCCCAGCGCCTGGACGATCTCGTCGAGCCGCTCGCCCGAGATGACCCGCGTCTCGATCGGCTGGCGGCCCGGCGGCATCTCGTCGAGCCTGCTGACGTCCATCTCGCCATAATGGCTGAGCGTCAGCGTGCGCGGGATCGGGGTTGCGGTCATCACCAGCAGGTGCGGTGGCCGCTCGGCCTTGGACTGCAGCATCATCCGCTGCGCGACGCCGAAGCGGTGCTGCTCGTCGACCACGGCGAGTCCGAGATTGCGATAGCCGACCTTCTCCTGAAAGATCGCATGCGTGCCGACGAGTATGTCGATCGAGCCATCGGCCAGACCCATAAGCGTCGCTTCGCGTGCCTTGCCCTTCTCGCGCCCGGTCAGGATCGCGACATTGACCGGCAGGCCGGCCAGCGTCCGGCGCAGCGTCTCATAATGCTGCCGTGCAAGGATTTCGGTCGGGGCGAGCATCGCGCCCTGCGCCCCGGCCTCGACCGCGACCAGCAGCGCCATCGTGGCAACCAGCGTCTTGCCCGCCCCGACGTCGCCCTGGAGCAGGCGCGTCATCGGCGTCGCCTGGACCAGATCGCCCTCGATCTCCGCGATGGATCGGCTCTGCGCGCCGGTAGGCGTGTAAGGCAGCTTGAGCATGTCGCGCAGGCGCCCGTCGCCGCGCAACGGCATGCCCCGCCGCCGCCGCGACGAGGCGCGCACGAGCATCAGCGCCAGCTGGTTCGCGAACAGTTCGTCATAGGCGAGCCGCTGTCGTGCCATCTCGTCCTGCGGATCGGCATGGACGCGCAGCAGCGCCTCGCGCCACGCAGGCCAGCCGCGCGCCGCAAGCAAGCCCGGCTCGATCCATTCGGACAGCGACGGCGCGCGCGCCAGCGCCTGATCGACCAGTTGGCCCAGTCGCCGCGATGTCAGCCCTTCGGACAGCGGATAGACCGGCTCCCTTAGGGGCAGGTCGACAGCCTCTTCGGGCGGCAGGACATGGTCGGGATGGATCATCTGCATGTCCTGCCCGTACAATTCGAGCTTGCCCGAGACCGTCCGCTTCTCGCCGATCGGCAGCAACTTCTTCGCCCAGCCGGGATTGCCCCCGAAATAGACGAGGTTGAGCACGTTCCCCACCGGATCGGTGACGCCTACACGAAAGGGCCCGCGCCCCGCCGAAGCCCTGTAGCTCGTCGGAACGACCTCGACCGTGATCACCCTGCCCGCATCCTGCGCGTCGAGCTCGTCGACCCGCTTCCGTTCGATCGCGCCCGTCGGCAGATGGAACAGCAGGTCGATGGCGCGGTCCAGCGCCAGCTTGCGCAGCGGCTTGGCAAGCGCCGGGCCGACGCCCTTGAGCGTTTCGACTTCTGCGAAGAGAGGGTTGAGGATTTCGGGTCGCATCGATTCTGTCGCTCTCGCATTTTCCGCCGCGCGGGTCGATTGCACCCCGGCGGAAAATGCTTATGTCCCTCCTATCCTTTCGCCGACGGGCTTGCCAACCGCCCGCCGCCGCCATGCCGCCAACAGACCATCGCCACGGGATGAACATGAACCAGGAAGACCGTCTGAAGCGCCTCCGTTTCCGTGCCTGGCACCGCGGCACGCGCGAGGCCGACTATATGATCGGTTGCTTCTTCGATCGCTTCCACGCCGAATGGTCGGGCGCCGAGCTCGACTGGTTCGAAGGGCTGCTCGGGCAGGAGGATGCCGACATCCTTGGCTGGATCATGCGCACGATCGACGTGCCCGACCAATGGCAAGGCCCGCTGATGGAGCGGATGCAGCGCGTCGACTATGTCGAAGTGCCGCACTGACCGCGATGTGCCATGTCCCTTGATGCGCCGAGGCGGCCCCGTTCGCCGCACCGTCCGCACGCCATTTCCTCGATGAAAGCCGCATGACCGATTTTCTCCGCATCGTGAAGGCCACCGAGCCGCTGACCCTCTCGCGCGCTCCGGCGGGTTTCCAGCCCTGGCTGGTCGCGGACCTGGCGCGTGCGGTCGCAGGGCGAAACGGACGCGCGGTGTTCGTGACATCCGACGACCAGGCGATGCAGTCGCTGGCCGATGCCGCCCGATATTTCGCGCCGGAGCTTTCGGTGCTGACCTTTCCGGGCTGGGACTGCCTGCCTTATGACCGGGCAAGCCCGACGCTGCGCGGCACGGCCGAGCGCCTCGCCACGCTGCACGCCCTTCAGTCGAAGCCGAAAGCTCCTTCGCTTGTCGTCACGACCGTGCAGGCGGCGACGCAGCGGGTCCTGACGCCGTTCCGCATTCGCCAGCTCGTCGCGAGGCTCGCGCCCGGCGAGCGGATCGATCTCGACCGCCTCACCACCTTGCTGCAGACGAACGGCTATGTCCGCACCGACACGGTGACCGACCCCGGCGAGTTCGCCGTACGCGGCGGCATCGTCGACCTCTTTCCGTCGGGCGAGCAGCATCCGCTCCGCCTCGACTTCTTCGGCGACGAGATCGAGAGCGTCCGCCAGTTCGACACCGCCGACCAGCGCACCATCGGCGCGATCGACGGCTTCACGCTGCTGCCCGCCGCCGAGGCCCTGCTGGACGAAGAGACGATCAAGCGCTTCCGTGGCCGCTACCGGGAGCGGTTCGGCGCCAACGCCACCGGCGATCCGCTCTACCAGGCCGTTTCCGACGGACGGCGGCTGGCGGGCATGGACCATTGGCTTCCTTTGTTCGAGGAGCGGCTGGCGACGCTCGCCGACCATCTGTCGGCCGAAGATCTCGTCCTGCGCGAGGCGGGCACCAACAAGGCCGCCGAAGCCCGCTTCGAGGCTATCGCCGACTATCATGCGAACCGCGTGCGGGCCCGCAGCGCGGACCCAGGCAGCTACAGGCCGCTCGAACCCGATGAACTTTATCTGGGCGCGGAGGAGTGGGCGACGCTGGTCGCCGACCGGCCCATCCATCTCGTCACACCCTTCGCCGAACCCGAATCCTCCCGCGTCATCGACCTGGAGGTCGAATCCGCGCGCGACTTCGCGCCGGAGCGGACACAGGGCGTCAACATCTACGACGCCGTCGTCGAGCATGTCGAAGCGCTCGCCAAGGCGGGCAAGCGTGTCATCCTCGCCAGCTATTCGAACGGCTCGCGCGAGCGTCTCGCCGGGCTGCTGAAGGAGCATGGTCTCGACACGGCGGAAGCCGTCGACGACTGGCAGGCCGCGCTCGGTGCGGTATCCGGCGGCAAGTCGCTCGGCGCTCGACGCCGCAGGGTCGCACTCGCCGTCCTTCCTCTCGATCATGGCTTTACCAGCGGCGACGTCGCCCTGCTCACCGAGCAGGACATGCTCGGCGACCGCCTCGTCCGCCGGCAGAAACGCAAGAAGTCGGCCGACGCCTTCCTTGCCGAACTGGCGACGCTCAGCCCGGGCGATCTGGTGGTCCACAGCGACCATGGCATCGGCCGCTACGAAGGGCTGACGTCGATCCCCGTCGCCAAGGCGCCACATGCCTGCGTTGCGCTGAGCTATTCGGGCGGAGACAAGCTCTACGTGCCGGTCGAGAATATCGACGTGCTCAGCCGCTACGGCGCGGAGAGCGAGGGCGTGACGCTCGACAAGCTGGGCGGCGCGGCCTGGCAGGCGCGCAAGGCCCGCATGAAGGAGCGCATCCGCGAGATCGCGGGCGAGCTCATCAAGACCGCCGCCGAACGCGCCCTGCGCCCGGGCGAGACGGTCGAGCCGGAAAGCGGCTATAACGAATTCGTCGACCGCTTCCCCTATCAGGAGACCGAGGACCAGGAACGCGCCATCGCCGACGTGATCGAGGATCTCGCGGCGGGCAAGCCGATGGACCGTCTCGTCTGCGGCGATGTCGGCTTCGGCAAGACCGAGGTGGCGCTGCGCGCCGCCTTCGTCGCGGCACTCGGCGGGTTGCAGGTCGCGCTGATCTGCCCGACCACGCTGCTCGCCCGCCAGCATTATCGCAATTTCGTCGATCGCTTCCACGGCCTGCCCGTCAACATCGGGCATCTTTCGCGCCTGGTCACCTCGGGCGAGGCGAAGCGGACCAAGGAGGGCCTTGCCAGCGGATCGATCGACATCGTCGTCGGCACCCATGCCCTGTTGTCCAAAGGGATCGAGTTCAAGCGGCTGGGCCTCGTCATCGTCGATGAAGAGCAGCGCTTCGGCGTCACCCACAAGGAACGGCTCAAGGCGCTCAAGACCGACGTCCACATGCTGACGCTCACGGCGACGCCGATCCCGCGCACCTTGCAGATGGCGATGTCGGGCCTGCGCGAGCTGAGCGTGATCCAGACGCCGCCGGTCGACCGCCTCGCCGTGCGGACCTATGTCGCGCCCTGGGACGAGGTCGTCGTCCGCGAGGCGCTGCTGCGCGAACATTATCGCGGCGGGCAGAGCTTCCTCGTGACGCCGCGCGTGAAGGACCTGCCCGATATCGAGGAGTATCTGCGCAAACAGGTGCCTGAGATCAGCTATGTCGTCGCCCATGGGCAGATGGCGCCGAGCGAAGTCGAGGAGCGCATGTCCGCCTTCTACGACAAGAAGTTCGACGTCCTCATATCGACCACGATCGTCGAAAGCGGCCTCGACATTCCCAGCGCGAACACGCTGATCGTCAATCGTGCCGACAGGTTCGGCCTGGCGCAGCTCTATCAGCTGCGCGGCCGCGTCGGCCGTTCGAAGACGCGTGCATATGCCTATCTGACGACTGGCGACGGCCGCCTGACCGAAACGGCCGAGAAGCGTCTGCACATCCTGCAGAATCTCGACACGCTGGGGGCGGGATTCCAGATCGCTAGCCACGATCTCGACATTCGCGGCGCGGGCAATCTGCTGGGCGACGAACAATCGGGCCACATCAAGGAAGTCGGCTTCGAACTCTATCAGTCGATGCTGGAGGAGGCGATCCTGGAGGCGAAGGCCGGCGGCCACGCCAAGGCACGGCCGACCGACTTCTCGCCGCAGATCAACGTCGACGCGGCGATCCTGATACCCGACGATTATGTCCCGGATCTGGATCTGCGGATGGGCCTCTATCGACGGATCAACGAGCTGGAGAACAAGGCGGAGATCGAGTCCTTCGCCGCCGAGCTGATCGATCGCTTCGGCAAGCTGCCCGCCCCCACCGAAAATCTGCTGACGGTCATGGAGATCAAGCTGAACTGCCGGAAGGCCTGCGTGGCGAAGATGGACACCGGGCCACGCGGGGCGCTGGTCGCCTTCCATGAGGACCAGTTCCCGGATCTCGCCGGCCTGCTGGCCTATGTCGAGCGGCTGAAGGACAGTGCGCGGCTGCGGCCCGACCACCGCCTGGTGATCACCCGCAACTGGCCCGAGCCGTCGATGCGGCTCAACGGCGCGTTGCAGCTTTCACGGGGTCTGGCGAAGATCCTCGCCTGATCGAGATCAGGCGGCAGTAACAGGATCGCGACGCTCGACGATCAGCGCCTCGAGCGAGCGGCTATCGACCGGCGGAGAGCAGAGATAGCCCTGATAGAGGTTGCAGCCCTCGCGGGCGAGCAGCGCCAGCTGCGCGGTCGTCTCGACCCCCTCGGTGATCACCTGAAGGCCGAGCGACCGCGCCATGTCGATCACGCCGCGCACGACGATGCGATCGCGGGTCGACCCGGTGATGTCGGCGGCCAGCGTCTTGTCGATCTTGAGATAGTCGAGCGGTAGCGCCTTCAGATAGGCGAGGCTGGAATAGCCGGTGCCGAAATCGTCGATCGCGACGCGCAGCCCGGCCCTGCGCAGCCGGGCGAGCAGTTCGGCGGCACCGCCAAGGTCGGAGATCAGGCCGCTCTCGGTCACCTCGACAGTCAGCCGGTCGCGCGGAAAGCCAGCCTCGTCGACACGGGCGAGGAAATCCTCGACGAAATTCGTGCGCGCGATGTCCGCAGCGGTAACATTTACCGACACGCGCAGGTCGCGCATATGCGCCGGCCAGGCCGCAGCGACGGACAGCGCCCTCTGCTGGACATAGGTCGACAACTGGACGACGAAATCCGAGCGCGCCGCGGTCGCGAACAGCGGCACGGCGCCAAGCTCGCCCAGCAGCGGATGCTTCCAACGCGCAAGCGCCTCCGCGCCGACGATCAGGCCCGAGCCGATATCGACCTGAGGCTGGAACAGGATGTCGATCTGATTCTGGTCGAGTGCCCGGCGGAGATCGATTTCCAGCTGGTTGCGCCGGTGCGTCTCCGCCTCGGCATCGGCATCGAGCGCGCGGACCATGCCGGTATCGCCATGTTTCGCGGCGGCGAGTGCGGCCGAGGCGCGCTGGAACAGCGTCCCGACGTCGCGGCGCCCTTCCCCATCGGTCGAGGCGATGCCGACCCGGCACGACAACGGGATCAGCGAATCGCCCGAGACGAACGGCCAGGCGACGCTTTCGACAAGACGGTTTGCGATCAGTTCGGCGCTGTCGGCGCTGACCGGCGGACCAAGCGCTATGGTGAACTCGGACCCGGCGGTCCGCGCGATCATCGCGTTGCTGATGCCGATCCGGTCGATCACCCGCTCGATACGGCGCGCGACGCCCTGCAGCACGGCGTCACCGGTGGGGCGTCCGAAGGCGGCGTTGACCAGGCCGAAGCGCATGATGCCCAGCATCAGCAGCGCGCAGCGGGGCCCCGTCGCGTCTTCGTCCGCCAGCCGCTCCTCGACCCAGTCGCGGACGCGCTCCACTGCCGGAAGGCCGGTCAGCGGATCGACCTCGTCGCGCATAGGCTCGACATCGGGCTTGGTCACCTCGACCCATGCGACGACGGCGCCGCGCGCCTCGTCGAACGAGATATGGTGGGCAAGCCTGTCCCCATGCAACCGGCTGTCATGCGCGAACGCGGTCGACTGGCGGGTCGCCAGAAGCCGGTCGATCGCCTGCCGCGCCATGCGCCGGCTGGAGCGGTCCATGATGCGAAACAGCATCGCCATCGGCACCGTCTCGCTGCCCGCGCCGATGCGGTTGGCAAGCGCGCTGCTCAGCGTGAGGAATCTGTCACCCGGCTTCCAGATCCAGGCCTCCGATTCGGACAGTCGCAACGAAGCGCGGGCCGAGGCGGCTCGGCCGCCGCCGGCAAGCCGCTCCACGAAGCGGTCGGCGAAATCGAGCGCGGTGCGCAGCGTATCGCCATCGACCTTCCCGACGAGATAATGGGTCGCCCCGGCATCGAGCATCGCGTCGAGCTGGCCAGGCTCATCGACGATGACCAGCAATGCCGCGCCGGTCGAACTCGTTCCGCCCGCCAGTGCACGGCACAGCGCGAAACCCTCGTCGACGGCGCCGCGCGCGTCGACGAGCGCGACCGAGGCACCCGAGGCGATGAAGCGACGCTCCGCCGAGTCGGCACGCCGTGCGGCAATGACCGAGCGACCGGCGCTTTCAGCCAGCGCCGCCAACTCATCACGGTTTCGAAACGACAACAGGAATAGCGGCAGCCGCGCCTGCGCGGCGCTGCGTTCGGCCGCTGCTGCTCCGCCTACACTCCTGTTCATTGATAGACTGTTATCGTATCGAACAGCCTAGGCCAATCGCAAAGCATGGGAAAAACAACTCGGTAGCGCATTAATTGAAGGCTTCCTTTGCTACCAAGGTCTAGGCTGTTACCATGGGTGCATGACGCCGACCGAAAAACAGGGCTCCGGGGCAGAAGGCACGCTGCTGGACGCATTCGGCCGACGCATCTCCTATCTGCGCCTGTCGGTCACCGACCGCTGCGATTTCCGCTGCCGCTACTGCATGTCGGAGAAGATGCAGTTCCTGCCGAAGCGGGAGATACTGACGCTGGAGGAACTGGCCGCACTCGCCGACGCCTTCATTGCGCGCGGCATCCGCAAGATCCGCCTGACGGGGGGCGAGCCGCTCGTCCGCCGCGACGTGGTCGATCTGGTTCGGATGATCGGGCGCCGGATCGGCGACGGCCTGGAAGAGCTGACGATCACCACAAATGGCAGCCAGCTTCGCCGCCATGCCGCTGCTCTCGCCGACGCCGGGGTTCGCCGGATCAACGTCAGCATCGACACGCTCGACCCCGAACGCTTTGCCTTCATCACGCGCGGCGGCGCGCTGGATGACGTGCTCGACGGGATCGAGGCGGCGCGCGACGAGGGTATAGCGATCAAGATCAACATGGTCGCGCTCAAGGATTTCAACGAGCAGGATATCGAGCCGATGCTGCGCTGGTGCGCCGCCGGCGGCCATGACCTGACCCTGATCGAGACGATGCCGCTGGGAGAAATCGACGAGGATCGCACCGATCGCTACCTGCCGCTCGATGGCGTCCGCGTCGCGCTGGAGAACCGCTACACGCTCAGCCCGCTCGACTATCGCACCGGCGGGCCGGCGCGCTATTTCCGCGTCGAGGAACTTGACGCCCGACTGGGGCTGATCACCCCGCTCACCAACAATTTTTGCGACGGCTGCAATCGTGTCAGAGTGACCGCGACCGGTCAGATCTACATGTGCCTGGGGCATGACAGCCGGCTCGACCTGCGCGGCGCCTTGCGCGCGGGGGATGCGCAGGAGCTCGACCGGCTGCTCGACCTTGCCATGCACCGCAAGCCGCAGCGTCACAATTTCGCTATAGACCAGCGGGGGGCGACACCCGCCGTCGACAGACATATGAGCGTTACCGGGGGATGACCGAAAAGAAGATGGCCCTTGTGGCCTCGCCGACTCCTGCCGCGCAGGAGGCAGCGACACAATTGCGCCGGATGTACGAATGGCATCCGGTCGAGCGTGCCGACCTGATCGTCGCTTTGGGCGGCGACGGCTATATGCTGCGCACGCTCCACGCGATGCTCGACCGCCATCGCATCCTGCCGGTGTTCGGCATGAACCTGGGCACCGTCGGTTTCCTGATGAACGACTGGAAGCCCGAATTGCTGGAGCTGCGGCTGATGCAGGCCAAGGCGATGACGGTGCTGCCACTGCGCATGGATGTCGAGACGGTCGAGGGGCAGCGCCTGTCGATCCCCGCGATCAACGAGGTGTCGCTGCTGCGCGAAACCCGCGAGACGGCGAAGATCGAGGTGCAGGTCGAGGGCCGCGTGGTCCTGCCCGAGCTGGTATGCGATGGCGTGCTCGTGTCCACGCCCGCAGGCTCCACCGCCTATAATCTGTCGGCGCAGGGCCCGATCCTTCCGCTGGAATCGTCGCTGCTCGCGCTGACCCCGATCAGCCCCTTCCGCCCGCGGCGCTGGCGCGGGGCGATCCTGCCGGACAAGAACTCGATCTCCTTCCGGGTCCTCGATGCCGTGAAACGCCCGGTGAGCGCCGTCGCCGACCAGCGCGAAGTGCGCGACGTGTCGCTCGTCCGGGTCGGCATCGACAAGACGAGCCCGCTGACGCTGTTGTTCGACCCCGAACATGCGCTCGACGACCGCATAACCATGGAACAGTTCGCGGTCTGAAAATCCCTCTTTTTCAGTGGTTTGGAAATTAATTTCCTGTCCCTCGGACGATCGGGGATTTGGGGCTTGCAAGCTCGAACGACCCGCTGCTATAGGCGCGCCTCGCTTGAAGCGGAAATGATCCCCGGTAGCTCAGCGGTAGAGCATCCGACTGTTAATCGGACGGCCGCCTGTTCGAATCAGGCCCGGGGAGCCATTTCAAATCCTTAAAATCCAAGGTGTAATTCTCCGACCAGGAGAATTGCGCCTTTTGTCGTTCCGACAGGTGTTCTGACAGTCATTGCGACAATATGATCGCTCAGCCGGCTACGATCATGTCGGCATGCTCGGGCCGCCGCAGCGCAATCTCGCTGCTCGCCCACCGACATTATGGAAATCATATTCGCGCACGCGCGAGTGCGTCTCGAAATCCTATGCGGGGCGCTTTAGCTGGACGGGCTGAGGTGCAGCATGATCCTTCAGCAAGAGTCCGTCCCGTCACAGAGCGAAGCGAAAGGCAACGCCCCTGGGCGGCCGGCGCCGCGCATCTGGCTTTCCCGATGCCCGCGCTGGGCGAAGGACATTGCCATTCGTGCCTTCGGCTGCCTGCTCCTGTCGCTGGCGGTCCACGCCATCCGCCTGCTTCACGCCATCCTCGTGACGGTGCCGCGGAGCGAGGGAACGCCCGGACATTATGCGATCGCGATGTTTGCCTTTCTGAGCGCCAGCCTGGGCATCGGCCTGCTGCTGCTCGGCTATTCCATCAACGATCCGGTCGAGATCGCCGATCGTTGGCGGCCTCGTCTCTGACGGATAGTCACCCCCTGCTCGGCTGCTGCCTACCCATCCGCTCCGAGCAGGCGATACCCCACGCCCAGTTCGTTGACGATGATGCGTGGCCGGCTCATGTCCGCCTCGATCTTCTGGCGCAGGTTGCGGATGACGACGCGCAGATATTCGACGTGCCGCTCATATTCGTTCGGCCAGACGCTCTTGAGGAGGTGGTCATGCGTGATGACGCGTCCCGGAAAGCGCGCGAGCTCCGCGAGAACGCCGAATTCCTTGGGTGTCAGATGCAGCTCCTCGCCGTCGCGGCGGATCACGCGGTTGAGCAGGTCGATCTCCAGCGTTCCCACGACGACCTTGAGCTGTGCGCCGCCCGCGCTCTTGCGATTGCGAAACGCGGCCCGCATGCGGGCAAGCAGCTCCTCGGTGTCGAAGGGCTTGGTCACATAATCGTCCGCGCCCAGGTCGAGCGCGGCGACCTTCTGGTCGGTCGCATCGCGCGCCGATATCACGAGCAGGGTCGCCGTCGACTGCCCCCGGATCAACGGAACCAGTTCCAGGCCGTCCCGATCGGGTAGTCCCAGGTCGAGGAGGACGAGATCCGGCTGCACCTTGCCCAGCCGGTCGAGCGCCTCGCGCGCATTGGCGGCTTCGCTCACATCGTAATCGGTGCGCTCCAATGTCGTCCGCAGCAGGCGACGAATATGGGGCTCGTCATCGACGACGAGCACTTTGACGCGGTTCACGTGACATTCTCCTGATCGATCTCGCGGACAAGCGCCTCTTCAGGGAAGAAGATGTCGAAGCGCGCGCCAGATACATCGGTGCGGTTCGCGGCCCTCACCTGCAGGCCCATCGCCTCTACGAAAGCCTTGACGATGGCCAGCCCCAATCCGCTGCCGCCCTTGGCACGATCGGACCCCTCGAAGCGGCGGAAAGTCTGGAAGACGTCCCCCTCCTGCCCGACCGGCAAGCCCGGTCCCCGGTCCATCACCGAGAGGAGGAGCTCACCCGGACGACGCTGGGCCGCGACCCGGATCGGACTGTCGGGATCGGCGTAGCGCCCGGCATTGTCGAACAGGTTGATCAGGACATGGTGAAAGAGCTGCGGGTCGACCCGCACCAGCGGCAGGCCCGGGGCGACGTCCAGGTCGATCTCGTGACCGAACAGCGCGGCACGCGTATCGTGAACCGCGCTGGCGATCGCATCGGTCAGGTCGACCGCCTCCAGATTGAGCCGCATCACCCCGGCCTCCACCCGCGCCATGTCGAGCAGATTGGTGACGAAGCGGTGGAGCCGCTGCGCCTCCGCCTCGACGCTGTCGACCAGAGGCGAGGATCGCTCCGCGCGCAGCATGTCGGCGGCGGCGAGGATCGCGGTCAGCGGCGTCTTCAGATCATGGCTGACCGACGACAGCAGCGCCGCACGGAGCCGATCGGTCTCCTTGAGCCGGGCGAGATCGCGCATGACATTCTCGAGCTGCATGCGCTCGATCACCAGCGCCGACTGGTCGGTCAGGCTGAGCAGCAAGGCGCTCATGTCAGGGGGCACCGGCATCGCCCCGTCGTCGCGCGTCAGCCCGACGACGCCCACCACGCCACGCGGCGTCTTGAGCGGATGAAACATCCAGTCGGATCCGGTCAGCGTGTCCGATCCGCGCCCGGTCGTGGTGCCCTTGCCCATCGCCCATTGCGCAGCAGCGCGCTCCATCGTGTCCAGCCGATCCTCGGGCGGCCAGGCGGCCCGCAACGCCGGGCCGTCGCTCGACGCGGTGAGGACGCAGACACGGGCGTCGAACAGCCGTGCAAGTTCGGCGCAGATCGCCTGCATCAGCTCCTCGTCATTGCCGATCGTCGTCAGCTGTCGCGAGAAACCGGCGAGGGCCGCGTTGAGTCGCGCGCTGGACGCGGCGAGGTCGGCCTGCGACTTTATCCGCGCGGCGAACTGGCTCGTCACCAGCGCGACCCCCAGGAAGACGACGATCGTCACCACATTTTCGGGGTTGCTGACGGTCAGCGTCCCGGTGGGGGGAAGGAAGAAGAAATTATAGGCCAGCGACGAGGCAAGGCCCGCGAAGACGCCCCCCCGCAACCCGTACAGGCTTGCGGCGACCATCACCGGAAGCAGGTAGAGCAGCGCGATGTTGGTGATGTCCAGCGTACTGCCCAGGGCCAGCCCCGCCGCCGTCACGAGCCCCACCACGGCCAGCGAAAGAAGATAGTCGCGCGGATGTCCCCACCGTCCCTTGGATGGGGCCCGCTCGCGCGGCGTCGCATCATGTGCGTCGCCTGGCAGGACGTGGATCGCTACGCCGGTCAGACCCCGGACGAGCCGGTCTACGACCGATCCATGGCGGATTTCGAACCACCAGGGACGGGCCGACTTGCCGATGACGATCTGGGTCGCACGCGCCTCGCGGGCATAGGATATGAGCCCGTCGACGACCCGCGCCGCCGGGATCGTGGCGGTCGCTCCGCCCAGCTGCGCGGCCAGCGCCATTGCCTGGTTCAGGCGTTTCCGATCCCCCTCGCCAAGCTGGGCCGATCGGGGCGTCTCGACATGCAGCGCGGTCCAAGGGGCGCTCAGCGCATCCGCCAGCCGCTTCGCCGCGCGCACCAGCAACAGCGCGCTCTGCTGCTCACTCACCGCAACGATCACCCGCTCTCCGGCCGCGAAGCTGCCGGCCAGCGCATGGGCCCGGACATAATCGAGCATCTGCGCGTCGACCGCCTGCGCCGCGCGGCGCAAAGCCAGCTCACGCAGGGCCGAAAGGTTGGACTTGGAGAAGAAATGGTTGAGCGCCCGGCTGGCTTCGTCGGGAATATAGACCTTCCCCTCCCGCAGCCGCTCGATCAGTTCGTCGGGCGGGATATCGACCACTTCGATCTCGGCGGTCTCTAGAATGCGGTCGGGCACGGTCTCGCGGACGCGCACCTTGGTAAAGGAGGCGACGACGTCGTTCAGGCTTTCGAGATGCTGGACATTGATGGTCGAATAGACGTCGATACCCGCAGCAAGCAGCTCTTCGACATCCTGATAGCGCTTGGGATGGCGCGAGCCGGACGCGTTGCTGTGCGCAAGCTCGTCGACGAGGACGAGCGAGGGGCGACGGGCGAGAATGCCGTCTATGTCCATCTCGGACAGGGTGCGCCCCTGATGCTCGACGTCGATGCGGGGCAGGATTTCATGTCCCCGCGTCAGCGCCTCGGTCTCGGTGCGGCCGTGCGTCTCGACGACGCCGACGACGACATCGACGCCCGCCTTTCGCCGCTGCATGCCTTCGCTGAGCATCTCATAGGTCTTGCCGACCCCCGGCGCGGCACCGAGGAAGACCTTAAGACGGCCGCGGCCCTCCTGCGCGGCGGCGCGCAGGAAGGCCTCGGGACTCGGTCGATCGTGGCGGTCGTTCACTGCGTCGAAGCTGGCGCAATTTGATCGAGCTGTCGATTGAGCGCGAGAATGTTCACGCGCGGCTCGCCGAGAAAGCCGAGGAGCGGCTGTTCAATCGACTGTTCGACCAGCGCCCTTACCCGTGCAAGCGGGAGGCCACGCTCGGTAGCGACGCGCGGCGCCTGCGCCAGGGCCGCTGCCGGTGAAAGGTCGGGATCGAGGCCCGAGCCCGAGGCTGTGACCAGATCCGCCGGGATCGCACCGCTGACTCCGGAGGCACGCGCCTTCTCGATATCCCCCTTCACGCGGTCGACGAGAGCCTGGCTGGTCGGGCCATAATTCGAGCCTGACGAGGCCAGGCCGTCATAGCCCTTGCCGGCCGCCGAAGGGCGCGACTGGAAATAGCGGTCGCTGGTGAAAGCCTGCCCGACGACGGTGGAGCCAAGCACCCGGCCCTTTTCCATGATCAGGCTGCCATTGGCCTGTGTGGGGAACAGCGCTTGGCCCAGGCCAAGCACGGCCAGCGGATAGGCGGCGCAGAGAAGGATCGCGAACAGGATCGTCAGGACGATCGCGGGACGCAGCGAGGACGAAAGATCATTGCCCATGGGAGGATGCTCCTAAGCGAGGCCGAGGCCGTTGACGGCGATGTCGATCAGCTTGATGCCGATGAACGGCGCGACCAGTCCGCCGAGGCCATAGATAGCCAGGTTGCGTGCCAGCAGGGGGCCAGCGCCCATCGGGCGGTAGGTCACGCCCCTGAGGGCCAGCGGGACCAGCAGCGGGATGATCAGCGCGTTGAAGATGATCGCCGACAGGATCGCAGACTGGGGGGTGGCCAGGCCCATGACGTTGAGCACGCCCAGACCGGGATAGAGCACCACGAACATCGCCGGGATGATGGCGAAATATTTGGCGACGTCATTGGCGACCGAAAAGGTCGTCAGTGCGCCCCGGGTCATCAGCAACTGCTTGCCCAGCCCTACCACCTCGATCAGCTTGGTCGGATCGCTGTCGAGATCGACCATGTTCCCGGCCTCGCGCGCGGCCTGCGTGCCCGTGTTCATCGCCACGCCGACATCGGCCTGCGCCAGCGCCGGCGCATCATTGGTGCCGTCACCGCACATCGCGACGAGCTTGCCGCCAGCCTGCTCCTTCCGGATCAGCTCGAGCTTGTCCTCCGGCGTCGCCTGGGCAAGGAAATCGTCGACACCGGCTTCCGCCGCGATCGCGGCAGCGGTCAGCGGGTTGTCGCCGGTGATCATGACCGTGCGGATGCCCATCTGGCGCAGTTCGCCGAAGCGCTCGCGTATGCCGGCCTTGACGATGTCCTTCAGGAAGATCGCGCCCAGCAGCCGGCCGTCGCGCGCCACGGCGAGCGGGGTGCCACCCGCGCGGGCGATCTCGTCCGTGGCGCGCCGAAGCTGCTGGGCCTCTGGCGTTTCGCCCGCACCGGGATTGGCCCTGAGTACCGAATCCACGGCACCCTTCTGGATCGTCGATCCGCCCGTCCTGATGCCCGAAATGCGCGTCTGAGCGGTGAACGGGATGACCTCGGCATCGGCCGGCAGTGCCGCCGTCTTCACGCCGAAGGCCTCGCGCGCCAGGACGACGATCGAGCGCCCTTCCGGGGTTTCGTCGGCAAGGCTCGCCAGCAGCGCCGCTTCGGCCAGTTCGCCGACGCTGACCCCGGTAACGGGCTTGAACTCGGTCGCCTGCCGGTCGCCGACGGTGATCGTACCGGTCTTGTCGAGCAGCAACGTGTCGACGTCGCCCGCTGCCTCGACCGCACGGCCCGATTTGGCAAGGACGTTGAAACGGACGAGCCGGTCCATGCCCGCAATGCCTATCGCGGAGAGCAGCGCGGCGATGGTCGTGGGAATGAGCGTGATCAGCAGGGCCGCGAGAATGGCGACGGGAATGCTGCCCCCGGCATAGCGCGCAAAGGCGGGGATGGTCGCGACGGCGATCAGGAAGATGATCGTGAGGCCGACCAGCAGGATCGTCAGCGCAATCTCGTTCGGCGTCTTCTGGCGCTCCGCGCCCTCGACGAGCGCGATCATGCGATCGAGAAAGCCCTGCCCCGGCTCGGCGGTGACGCGGACCCTGATCTCGTCCGAGATCACGCGCGTGCCGGCGGTGACGGCGGAACGGTCGCCGCCCGCCTCGCGGATCACCGGCGCGCTTTCACCGGTGATCGCCGCCTCGTTGACCGATGCCACGCCGGAAATCACCTCGCCATCGGCGGGGATCAGTTCGCCCGTGGTCACGAGAACGATGTCCCCGGCGCGAAGCTGGCTGGCCGCGACCCGACTGCCATCCTCCCGGATGGCCGTCAGCTCGGCCTTGGTGGCGCGCAGCGAGGCCGCCTGCGCCTTTCCCCGCCCCTCGGCCAGCGCCTCGGCAAAGGTGCCGAACAGCACCGTGAGCCATAGCCAGACGACCAGCTGGAGCTTGAAGCCCAGCGCCAGCCCGTCATCGCCGACCGCCAGCAGGACGGTGAGCAGCAGCGCCACGACCGCCGTCGTGAACATGACCGGATTGCGGATCAGCGCGCGCGGATCCAGCTTGCGAAAGGAATCGCCCACCGCCGGGCCGAGAAGTTCCGGCGTGAACATTGATTTGGTTGCGGATTTGCTCATCGGAGGTCCGATCAGAAAAGTTGGCCGTGGATCATCGCGAGATGATCGGCGATGGGCCCGAGCGCGAGGCTCGGCAGGAAGGTCAGGCCGCCGACGATCAGCACGATGCCGACGAGCAGCCCAATCCACAGCGGGCCCGTCGTCGGAAAGGAACCGGCGGTTTCAGGCGTGTATTTCTTGGCCGCCAGCGAACCGGCGATCGCCAGCATCGGGACGATCACGAAGAAGCGGCCGACCCACATGGCGATGCCCAGCATGGCATCGTAATAAGGCGTGTTGGCGGTCAGACCGGCAAAGGCCGAACCGTTGTTCCCGACTGCGCTGGTGAAGGCGTAGAGTATCTCGGAAAAGCCATGCGGTCCCTTGTTGAGCGGGCCTGCCAGACCCTGCGGAAGCACCGAGCTTATCGCCGTGAAGCCGAGGATGATCAGCGGCAACACCGCGATCGCCAGCACCGCCAGCTTGACCTCGCGGCCCTCGATCTTCTTGCCGACATATTCGGGCGTGCGGCCGACCATGAGCCCGGCGACGAACACGGCCAGGATCGCGAACAGCAGGAAGCCATAGATGCCCGCGCCGACGCCACCGATGACGACCTCGCCCAGCTGGATGTTGAGCAGAGGGATCAGCCCGCCCAGGGGGGTGAAGCTGTCATGCATCGCATTGACCGCACCGCAGGAGGCGGCGGTCGTCACGACCGAGAAGAGCGCCGAGGCGGCCGTGCCGAAACGGACCTCCTTGCCCTCCATATTGCCGCCCGGAACGCCCATCGCGTGCAGAATCGGATTGCCCGCCGCCTCCTGCCAGTAGACCACCGTCACTCCGGCAAGGAACAGCAGGATCATCGCGGTCAATATCGCCCAGCCCTGGCGCGTGTTGCCGACCGCCTTGGCGAAGGTCCAGGTCAGCCCGAAACCGATCAGGAAGATCGAGAGCATCTGCACCAGATTGGTCAGCGCGGTCGGGTTCTCGAAAGGATGCGCCGAGTTGGCGTTGAAGAAGCCGCCGCCATTGGTACCAAGCATCTTGATCGCTTCCTGCGAGGCGACCGGCCCGAGCGCGAGGGTCTGTTTGGCGCCTTCGAGCGTCACGATGTCGACCGAACCCGCGAGCGTCTGCGGCACGCCGCTGGCCACGAGGAAGAGCGCGTAGAAAAAGGAGATGGGCAGCAGCAGGTACAGCGTCACGCGGGTGACGTCGGCCCAGAAATTGCCTATGCTCTTCGCCTCCCGCCGGGCGAAGCCGCGAAAGAAGGCGAAGGCGAGCGCGATACCGGTCGCTGCCGAGAGGAAGTTGTGAATGGTCAGGCCGACCATCTGGCTGAAGTTCGACAGGGTGGATTCCCCGCCATAGCTTTGCCAGTTGGTGTTGGTGGTGAAGCTGACCGCCGTGTTGAAGGCGAGGTGACCGCTGAGCGCCGGATAGCCCAGCGGGTTCAGGGGCAGCACGCCCTGAAGGCGCAAAACCGCATAGGTGAAGACGAGCAGCGCCAGATTGAAGATCAGCATGTGGACCGCATAGCGGCGCCAGCTCTGCTCGACCGACGGATCGATTCCCGCCAGCGCATAGAAGCCGCGCTCGACGGGGCCAAGCACGGCGTGAAGGGGCGTGCGGCGGCCTTCATAGAGCGCGAACAGCCACAGTCCGATCGGCTTGGTCAGCGCGATCAGCACGGCGATGAAGAGAAAGATGAGGGTCCAGCCCTGGGGAGTCATGCTGCTCTCCGATCAGAAGCGTTCGGGCCGGACGAGCACGGCCACCAGATAGGCGAGAAGCCCGCCCGCAGTGATCGCGGCGAGCCAGAGGTCGATAGTCATGCCGCGCTCCTCATGCCTTGTCGCAAAGCCGGACATGCGCCAGCGTCGCCGCGAGCAAGGTGAGTAACAGGGCGATCCACGGCAGATCTTCCATCGCCGTCTCCTGAAAGGGTTGAAGCCAGGATCGACTCATTAGGCCCACGCGCCATAGGAATTCGAGACGCGGGCAGAGGCCCCGGCATATGATTTGCATATGTTTGAGGCCGCCGAGCCGGATCGAGCTTGCGCAGCCCTACCGGCAGCGCAGCGGCATATGATTTTTACTATACCGAAAGCAGCGCGGACCCGTGGAGTTCAAACGCGACGAGGCGGATAACAGCGGTCGTCCAACCACATCGAGATCGCCCGTGATCCATATGTCCAATTCCGATCGGAGACAGCGCCTCGTCATTTCCTGATCAAGCGAGACCCCTGCTCATCCGGCTGTCGGGGCAATAGCCCGACGCCGCCCCTCTCCTCGCAGCTGCCATTGTTCCTCCCAGCCTGCGGGTCCTGGGCGGGCGGGGATAATCCTCGCCCGCCCCTTTTCCCGTCACCGTGATCGGAGAGAAGCCTGACAGGACCGATGGAGCAACGACGTCATGCCCTGCGCTCCGCACATGGGGTCCGTTCGCCAGCGGCTCGATCGATCCGGCAACGGACTTCCTCGCGCTCGATGATATCGGCTGCGCGGGCAACGCCTCCGGCAGAACCGATCTCGCGCTGCACAACCGCCGCCGCCTGTCGATAGCGGTCTTCCGTGAGCAAGCCGCCAATCGCCATTGCAAGGCGCGCGGTCGAGGCGGTCGGCGGCAGCGTGATCCCCACGCCACGATAACGAATGCGCGCGGCGGTGGCGTGCTGCTCGAACGCCATGGGCAAAGCGAGCAGGGGCACGCCGAAACTGAGCGCGTCGAGCACTGTGTTGAAGCCACCATGGGTGATCGCCACGGCCGCCTGCTCGAGTATCCGGCGTTGCGGCACGAAGGCATGAACCTCGGCCATTCCGCTCAGCGCTTTTTCCGCCTCCTCCGACAGGAGGCCACCATGGGCGATCACCAGATGGGCTCCGTGCGTGCTGCACGCCTCGGCGATGCGGGCGAACAGGTCCGGTCGATTTCCCTGAAGGCTGCCGAAGGAACAGAAGATCAGCGGCGCCTGTCCCTCGTGGCGGGCGGGCGGCTCGGCGGGCACGTCCCTGCGCAGCGGGCCGACATGGTGCATCGTCGACGATGGGCGGCGACGAGGGAAGTCGATCGACGAGACCGCCTGGTAAAGCGTCGTGCATCGATCGCCGGCCGCATCGGCGACATCTATCCCATGGGCATCGGCGTGGCGGCGCAGAACTTCGGCCACGGGTCGCATCAGCCAGTCCACCACGCGATATCCGCCGCGATTGCGCCATGGGCCGAACGGCCCGGCATGATAATTCCATCCGAGATAGATTGGCGGGATACCCGGCTCCCGATCGGTCGGCAGGGCGGTCGCAACCACCACGCAGGGCAACCCCGCAATCTGCGCGACCAAGGGGCCGGCCACTTCCATCTGGTCGGCGATCACCATCGTGGCGCCGATCTGCCGCAGAAGGGCCGGTGCCTGCCGGCAAAGCTGTTCCGCCCACGCCGCGACGGCCGCTATCGTTCGTTGCGTCGCCAGTAACTGGTGTGGCCTTCCGAAGGACCGCAACAGCCGGTCATGATCACCCGGCGCAGCGTCCTTCAGTATCACCGGCGCGATACGCGCTTCACCGAGCAGGGATGCTGCGTCTTCCCGCAGCAGGAAACTGACCCGGTGGCCGCGATCGATCAGCGTCTCCCCCAGCGCAACCAGCGGATTGACATGCCCCGCCAGAGGAGGCGCCACGATCGCATAATGCCCCATCGCCTCAGCCCACCGCAGCCCTCAGCCCTTGTGCTCGGCTTTCCCCTTACGCGTGGTCGAGGCCATTTTCTCGAGTTCCTTTTCGCTCATCGACTCTTCCATCGATTTCGAGGCGCCCTTCAGCTTGGTCTTGGGCGTATCGCCCCGTTTCGCCGAAAGCGCGGCGCCCGCGGCCTTTTGTTGCGCGGCTGATTTTGCAGGCATGACATGGTCTCCACAAGCTGTGCCCGAACAGGCATTGGGAACAACGGACGGCCCTCGTCCAAGTTCACGGCGACGAGCGATCCCTCATGCTTTTCGCAGGGCGGGAATGATCGCCACCGAAGGCCGCAACATCTCTCTCGGCATGACGCGCTTCACGACCCTGCCGCATCTCATAGTCGCCAGCCGCGATAGCAGCTGACAGGATCGACCATCAGCCGAGGGAGGACCAGATGACGATCAGCCGACGTTACGCACAGTGCAGCGAGGGTCAGATCCACCTGCGCGAAAGCGGTACTGCCGATCAGCCGGTCGTGGCCTTCTATCATCAGACCGCCTCTTCGGGCGCGATGTTCGAACAGGTGATGGAAGGACTCGCCGACGGCTATCATTGCCTCTCGTTCGACTCCCCCGGCTTCGGAGGCTCCTATCAACCCGAGGCAATTCCCGACATTCGCTACATGGCCGATCGCCTGATCGAGGCGCTCGACGACCTCCGCGTCGATGCGCTCCACCTGTGCGGCCACCACACGGGCGGGTGCATCGCGCTGGAAATGGCCTCCGCCATTCCCGAACGGGTGCGGTCACTCACGATCATCGGGCCGGTCGTCGCGACCGAACAGGAAAAGATCGAATACCGAAAGACGTTCGTCCAGCCTTTCGCGGTGGAAGCCAGCGGTGGCTTTCTTCAAGGGGCCTGGGATTATCTCCGCTCGATCGGGGCCGGTGCGAACATGGACCTCCATCTGCGCGAATTGATCGACCATCTCGTCGCGCACCGCAGCATGCCAATGGCCTTCTCGGCGGCCTGGAACCAGGACGTGGCCGGGCTGCTGGCGACGGCGACGGTTCCGCTGCACGTGATGTGCTCACGGGACGACGTCTTGTGGCCCCTGTTCGAACGCGCCTGTGCGATCCGGCCGGACGCCGCCCAGACCATCGTCGAGGGCGCCGATTTCCAGCCCGATCTCGACGCCGCCGGCGTCACCCGCGCGCTGCGGGCCTTTCTCGACGGCTGAACGGTTCAGCGCCAGCCGAGGCCCAGCGCCTTCTGGAGCCCGGCATAATCGGCCGCGAGCGCTGCATCGGCCTGCGACAGTGACTGTTCTGCGGACAGGCGGGTCCGCTCGGACTGGAGCAACTGGATCTTCGTGCCGGTCCCGGCTTCGAAGCGCTGGCGCGACAGCGCTTCGACGCGCCGAGCCGACGCGAGCGAGCGCCGCACGCTCGCCGAAGCCCGCAACCGGGCGCCGTAGCGGGACAGCGCATCCTCGCTGTCCTGCAGAGCTTTCAGCACAACGCCACGATAGCGCGCCGCAGCCTCGTCCTGCCCGCCCTTCGCCTGTTCGACCCGCGCCGCGTTCCGGCCGAAATCGAGGATGTTCCAGGACAGGCGTGGCAAGGCGATGGTCGCGAGCTTGTCGATGTCGACCACGTCCCCGGGCTTGGTCCCGCCTATCCCGAGTACGCCAGCGAAGCTGACGCTGGGAAAGCGTGCGGCTTCGGCGACACCGATCTTCGCGGTTGCCGCCGCATATTGCCGTTCTGCGGCGCGGACGTCGGGCCGACGCCGCAGCAAGGAGGCCGGATCGCCGATCGACGTTCCAGCCGGCGGGAGAGGGATGGCGGCAGGCGTGGCAAGAAGCTGGTCGAGGCTGCCCGGCACCTCGCCGACGAGCACCGCCAGCGCGTTGAGATAGGCGTCGCGCTCGGCCTGCAATGGCAGCAACGCCGCTTCGAGCTGTTCGAGCTGGTCGGCCTGTTGCTCGACGTCGAGGTCCGATGCGGCGCCTCGCTCGCGCCGCTGACGCACCAGGGCCACGAGGTCGCCCTGCCGCGCCACCGCCTCCTGCGCCAGCCGGATACGCTGCTGGCGGTCGCGGAAATTGGCATAGGCCTGTCCGACTTCGGCCGTGAGGCTGACCTGCGCGTCGGCCACGCTCGCTTCTGCCGCCTCGAGTTGCGCGCGCGCAGCCTCGACGCTCCGCCGCCGGCCACCCCAGAGATCGACCTCCCAGCTGGCGTCGAAACCGAGATTGTAGAAGTTCAGTGCGTCGCTGCCCGATCCGCTGCCACCCTGGCCGCTGCCGCCGCTGCTCTCATCCGAGGTTCCGAGGTCCACACCCGGCAGGCTGGCATGCGCGTAGATCGCCTGAAGATTGGCATTTGGCGCCGAATTGGCTTTTTCCAGCCGGAGCGCGGAACGGGCCTGGCGCAGGCTCGCCTGGGCGATCGCGACATTGGGATTGGCCGCCAGCGCCCGTTGCTGCAGCCCGTCGAGAACCGGATCGCCGAACACCGTCCACCAGGCTGCCACCGCAGGCTCGTCGGAGCGCGCCTCCGGTGAGGCGCGCACGAAGCTCGCCGACGGCTGTGGCGCGCGCGCCGATGCGGGCCCGGCATAATCAGGCCCCATCGTGCAGGCCCCCAGCGAAGCGAGGGGGATGAGAAGCAGCAGGATACGCATCGCCATTACCTCAATGCATCACAACGGGCTGGCCCTGGGGCAGAGGGCGCAGGAAAAGGACGAGCGGGATGACGGCGATGATCCCGACCCCGAGCATCCAGAATATGTCGTTGAACGTCATCACCAGTGCCTCGCGCTGGATCGTGCCGGCGAGCGTCCGTAGCCCTGCCTCCTGCCCGCCAAAGGTCTGCGACAGGCTGGCGACATAATTCTGGACCGTGTCCGAATTGGCGCTCATCGATTCCTCGATGCGGCGGCTGTGGAGCCAGTTGCGCTGGTCCTGGATCGTCGCGATCCCGGCCAGCGCCAGCGACCCGCCGAGATTGCGGACGGCATTGAACAGACCGGCCGCATCCCCGGCATCGCGCGCCGGCACCGAGGCGATCGCGGCCTGATTCAGGAACAGGAAGCCCATGATCACGCCGACGCCGCGCAACAGCTGAGACTCAACGAAGTCGTGTCCGACCGATTGCGACGTGAGGACCGTGTCGACCATGCAGCTCGTCGCCATGATCGCGAGCCCCATTGCGACCGCGATCCGGATGTCGAGATAGCGCATCAGCAGCGGCGTGAAGGGCATCAGCAACATGCTGGGAATGCCGGACAGGAGGACGATCTTGCCCGACTGAAGCGCGTTATACCCGGCAATGGCGGACAGGAATTGCGGAATGACGTAGGAGGTCCCGTAAATCATCATCCCGATCACGAGGCCCATCAGCGCCACCGCGCCGAACTGCCGGTCGAGCAACAGCCGCAATTTGATGACGGGTCGCTTCGCAAAGATCTGGCCGGCCAGCAGCAGACCGAAGCCAATGGCGGTCACGATGCTCATCTGGACGATCGCGCTGCTCTGAAACCATTGCTCGCGCTGGCCCTCTTCGAGGACGATGGTCAGGCCGCCGAGGCCCAGCGCCATCCCCACGATGCCGCGCCAATCGGCGCCCCACAGCTCCTCCCAATCGGGCGGCCGGTGAGCCATGGTGGTAAGCAGGAGGACGACCAGCAATATGCCGACGGGTATGTTCAGGAAAAAGGCGTAGTGCCAGCTGACATTCTCGGTCAGCCAGCCACCGACCAGCGGTCCGAGCAGCGGGCCGATGATCGCGGTGACGCCGAACATCGCATTGCCGATCGGCTGCTGCGAGCGCGGCAGCCGCGTGGCGATGATCGTCATTGCGGTCGGCACCAGCGCGCCACCGGTGAACCCCTGCCCCACCCGGCCGATGATCATCATCGTCAGGTTGGTCGAGATCCCGCAGACAATCGAAAAGGCCGTGAACAGGGTGACGGCGATCAGCAGGAAGGTGCGCAAGCCGAACAGGCGTTCGAGCCACGCGGACAGCGGGATGATGATGATCTCGGCTACCAGATAGGCCGTAGCGATCCAGGTTCCTTCGGTGCCGGTCGCACCGATCTCGCCCTGGATGGTCGGCAGCGACGAGTTCACGATCGAGATGTCGAGCGTCGCCATCAGCGCACCCAGGCTGCCGGCCGCAACAGCCAGCCAGGCGCTCACATCGGCGCGCTCAGGCGGTGCCGCTGCACTCCCCGCCACGGCGGCGCTCATTGCCGGGCGCGCTCGTTCCGGCGCTCCTGCTCGTCACGGATGGCGTCGATCGCGGCTTTGGCCGACCGCGTGTCGACGGTCGCCTCGACCGACATGCCGGGGATGAGCAGCGCCCGCGTCTCAGGGCCCGCATTGATCGCGATGCGCACGGGGATGCGCTGGACGATCTTGGTGAAGTTGCCCGTCGCATTTTGCGGCGGCAGAACGGAGAATTGTGCGCCGGTTCCGGGCGCGATGCTCTCGATCACGCCGTGGAGCTCGACGCCATCGAGGGCATCGACTTCGACGGTCACCGGCTGCCCCGGCCGCATCAGGCCCAGCTGGGTTTCCTTGAAATTGGCCACCACATAGAGGCTCTTGGCCGGGACCAGCGACATGAGCCTGGTCGATGCCTGGACGAACTGGCCCTGGCGGACGCCCCTGTTGCCGATGCGGCCGTCGACCGGGGCCCGCAGGATCGTCGCCTCGACATCGGTCCGCGCCGCCGAGAGCTGGGCCCGGGCGGCCTCACCCTGCGCGCGGGCCTGCTGCCGCTGTGCGCGCAACGTCGCCACGCGCCGCTCGGATGCGGTCAGCGATGCCTGGGCCGCGTCGACCTTGGCCCGCGCCTGGATCGCCTGCGCTTCAAGCTGGGCGAGGCGCTCGCGCGTTTCGGCACCGCTCGCCGCGAGCGGGCGGTAGCGGACGACCTCCCGGGTCGCCAGTTCAGCCTCCGCGCGTGCGGATAGGAGCTGCGCCCGCGCCTGATCGACCGCAGCGAACTGCTCCTCGATCTGCGCGTCGACCCCTGCCGCGCTCGCCAGCGCGACATCGATCTGGGCGCGCGCCTGCGCCGCCTGCGCGCTATAATCGCGCGGGTCGATCTGGACGAGCGGCTGCCCTGCCTTCACATCCTGATTGTCGGTCACGAAGACGCGGTCCACATAGCCCGACACCTTGGGTGACACGGTGATAGCATCGGACTGGATGAAGGCGTCGTCGGTGGACTGCTGATAGCGGCCATAGATGAAGTGCCGCGCGCCCCAGATCACACCCACGAGCACGAACAGACCTCCCCCGACCAGCAGTACGCGGCGGAGGATCAGCTTGCGACGAGCGGCCTTCGCGGGGTCGGCGGACTCGGGCGAATCGGAGGGTGGCGCTTCGGTCGTTTCGCTCATCTTGGGACTCGGATGCTATCGATCGTCACGCCTATGCTCGCAGTTGCAAAACAGCGCAACACCATTTATTGAGGGCCCTCATGAAATCCGATGAGGAAGACCTCCTAACCGATCTCGGGCGGCTCTACGGCAGCCTCAAGCGCAGTTTCGACCGCTCGATGGTCGAACGCGGCGCTTCGCTCGCGCGGACCAAGATGTTGATCCTCATCCAGAAGGAAGGGGGCACCGTCCGCGCGACCGACATCGCGGAACGCTTCGGCATTGCCCCGCGCACCGTGACCGAAGCACTCGACGGGCTGGAACGGGAGGGCATGATCCTGCGGACGCCCGATCCGGCCGACCGCCGGGCGAAGCGGATCAGCATCACGGCGGAAGGAGAAGCCGCCGTCGCCGTTACCGAACCGATCCGCCAGGCGCTGTCGAAGCGAATATTGCTCGGCTTGGGGCCGGAAGAACAGGCCGTCTTTCACGCGACGATCCGCAAATTGCTGCGCTGCATCGACGAAGATTGAATATTTTTCGTTAAGCCCCGTCGTGCTATTGTAACTTCCTGTCTCCTGCACCGTTCGAGAAGAAAACGGGCGGGACCTCAAGGAGAGGTGCGATGGAGAGAATACATCACAGCTTCTGCCAATGCGGCTTCGGCCTGCTGTGCACGTGCAGTGCGCTTTCGCTCGTCGTGACGGGGAGCGTCTATCTGCTGCTGGGCTAGGCTGAGGGGGCGTATCGACCGCCGCGTGATATTCGAAACCAGATAGAAAAAGGGCCCGGCCGCTTGCGCGCCGGGCCCCTTTTGCGTCAGGCGCTGGCCTTACTTGCTCACGCAGTAGAAGCCGCCACCCGGGAACGGATTGCCATAGGCATCCAGCGCGCCCGCATGATAGCCGGTCGCCTTGAACTTGGCCTTGTCCGTGTCGAGGCTGCCGCAAACAGCTGCGCCACGCGCGGCTTCGGCTGCCGGCACCGGTCCGAACGCCGAGGGGTTGTCCCAGGCGAGCGTCTGGTCTGCCTTGGCGACGAGGCGCGGCGGGGTCTCGCTGGCCACCTTGCCGGGCTTCGGCACGGAGGCGCAGCCAGCCAGACCTGCGGCAGCTACGACGCAGGCAAAAGTTGCGACCTTCTTGATCGTACGGATGGTCATGAGGCTGTTCCCTTTCTTGATCCTCACCCCGACTAGAGGCGGCTGGTGAATAACATATTACCGTAGCGTTCCACCATCGCGTTTCGCGGCGTCCAACGCTGCTTCGACGTTCGACACTAGCGCGCGCCATCTCGCCCTGCCTCTCTGTAAAACCCCTATGCCAGCGGCCACGGCCGATGCTGTTGCCATCGCTGCAACGATCTTCGCCATGGCGGCGCTTGTGCCTTCGCCCATTGTCGGGTCACATCGGCGCGTTGGCCACAACAAGACATCGGGGCAAGATGCGCTATCGTATTGCCGTGGATATTGGCGGAACGTTCGTCGATTCCATTCTTTTCGACATGGAGACGGGCGGCATCAGGATCGCCAAGGCCTCCACCACCCCCGACGAACCGGCGCGCGGCGTGATGGAAGCGTTGCGCCGCCTGGGCGCCGATCTCTCAAACACCGACCTGTTCATTCACGGCACGACGCTCGGCCTCAATGCCGTGATCGAGCGGCGCGGTGTCGAGACGGGCATCATCACCAACGAGGGCTTTCGCGACATCTTCGAGATCGGACGCGGCGACGTTCCCGCGCACTCGATGTACGACTATGCCTATCAGCGCCCGGCGCCCCTGGTGCCCCGGCGGCATCGCCTCGGCGTCCCCGGGCGCCTCAATGCGCAGGGCGAAGAGGTCGTGGCGCTGGACGAGGCGGCCGTGGTGGAAGCAGCGGGCGCGCTCGCTGGGGACGGGGTGCGGTCGGTTGCCGTGTCTTTCCTCCACAGCTACCGCAACCCGGCGCACGAAGCGCGGGCGGCGGACGTCATCCGCAAGCACTTCCCCCACCTGGCTGTCTCCACATCGAGCGGGATAACGCGCGAATATCGGGAATATGAGCGGACCGCGACGGCCGTCGTCGATGCCTATATCAATCCGATCTTCGGCAATTATGTCGATCGGCTGGACTCGGCTCTGCGCGATGCCGGCTTTGGCGGCCGCTTTTTGATCATGCGCTCGGCCGGTGGCGCGATGTCCGCCGAAGCTGCAAAAGCCGCACCGATCTACACGGTGCTGTCCGGCCCCGCTGGAGGCGTGATCGGCGCCTCCTATCTCGCGCGGATGCTGGGCAAGACCCGCCTGCTGACGCTGGATTATGGGGGCACCAGCCTCGACACCTCGGTGATCGAGGATTTCGAGCCATTGGTGATGCACGAGGCGCGCCTCGAACAATTGCCGGCCCAGATCCCGATCTTCGACATACGCTGCATCGGCGCCGGTGGCGGCTCGATCGCCTGGGTGTCCGAAGGACTGCTTCAGGTCGGCCCGCACAGCGCGGGCGCCACGCCCGGGCCGATCGCCTATGGCCGGGGCGGCGTCGAGCCGACCACCACCGATGCCGCCCTGATCCTGGGCTTTCTCGATCCCGAGGCCTTTCTGGGCGGCGCTCTGCGCCTCGACGCCGACGCCGCACGCGCCGGAATGGAAGCCAAGGTGGCCTCGCTCATGGGTGCCGATGTGCTGGCGGCGGCGGCCGGGCTGTTCGACGTGCTGATCGCGCGGACGGCCGGTGCCATTCGCGAGATAACGGTCGAACGGGGGAAGGATCCGCGCGACTTCTCGATGCTCGCCTTCGGTGGTGCCGGGCCGATGATCGCACCGCTGATCGCCCGCGAGGTCGAGAATTTCGAATTGATCGTTCCCGCGACCCCGGCCGTCTTCTCGGCCTGGGGCATGCTGATGTCCGACCTCGTCACCGATGCTGCGCAAACCGACATCCGCCTGCTCGACGCCGAGGCGATGGATCTGGTCGGAACGCAGTTCGAGGGCCTCGTGGAGGAAGCCCGGTCGGCGCTGGTCGCACAGGGCGCGCCGCTCAAGTCGCAGGAGGTGATCCGCCTGCTCGAATGTCGCTATGTCGGACAGGAGCATGTCCTGGCTATCCCGCTTGCCGACGGCCCGATCGACGCAGAGGCGGTCCGCGCCATCTTCGCGCAGACCCACAAGGACCGCTACGGTCACGCACCGAAGGACCCCGTGCAGATCGTGACGCTGCGCGTGCGTGCCTATAGCCGCCTGCCCAAGCCCGAAATCGCCCAGCCCGAACCTGCGACCGGCCCGGTCGAGGCGGCGCTGCTCGGCCATCGCGACGCCTTCTGTTTCGCGCGGCGGGGCCTGTGCAGCTTCGACGTCTATGATCGCGCCCGGCTCGCCCCCGGCCATGGTTTTGCAGGGCCCGCGATCATCGAGGAAGGGACCTGCACGACGGTCGTCCATTCGGATCAGCGCGTCACGGTCGACGCCCATGGCAACCTCATCATCACGCGGAGCGCAGAATGAGTCTGGATGGTGCCACGCTGGAAGTGATCCGCAGCCACCTCGTGTCGGCGGCGGAGGAAATGCGGCGGACGCTGATCCGCACGGCCTTCAACCCCGTCATCTACGAAGTGCTGGACTTCGGCATTTCGCTCTATGATGCGGACCTCGAGCTGATCGCCGATGCCCCGGGCCTGGCCTTCTTCCTCGGTGCGAACGATCATGCGCTGGTCAAGGGCATGGATTATGTCGGCCGCGACAATGTCGCCCCCGGCGACATCTTCGTCATGAATTATCCCTATTGGAACTCGGCCCACGCGATGGATGCGACATTGTTCGCGCCCGTCTTCGCGCCGGGTGCCGACCGGCCCTTCGCCTTCACCTGCATCCGCGCCCACTGGATCGACCTCGGCGCGAAGGATCCGGGCTATGTGCTCGATTCCACCGACATGCACCAGGAAGGCATGATCTTCCCAGGCACGCGGGTCTATCGCGGTGGCGAGCCCGTGCGCGAGATCTTCGAACTCATCCGCTTCAATTCGCGCATGCCCGACATCGTCATCGGCGACCTCGAGGCGCAGATCGCCGCGACCCAGACCGGCATCAAGCGGCTCAACGCCATCTATGCGAAGTTCGGCGGCAATGCCTTCGCCGAAGCGGTCGCCCGCATCAAGGCGCATGGCGAGGCGGTCGCGCGCAAGGCCCTCGCAGCCCTGCCCCATGGCAGCTGGGAGGCCGAGGACCTGATCGACGACGACGGCATCAGTGACGATCCCGTGCCCATGCATGTCCGCGTCACCATCGACGACGAGGGCCTGACCTGCGACTTCTCGAAATCCTCGCCGGCCGTGCTCGGGCCGATCAACGTGCCGATCGGGCTCACCGAGACGATCTGCAAATTCGTGCTGAAATCGATCACCACGCCGAACAGCCACAACAATGCCGGCACCTTCCGTCCGCTCAAGGTCGTCGCCCCGGAAGGCAATCTGTTCCATGCCGTCTATCCCGTGGCGACCTTCACCCAATGGGTGTCGCACCTGGCGCTGGAGCTGGTCTATCGCGCGCTGGGTCAGGGCATGCCCGAGCGGATAGCCGCCTGCTCCGGAGGCGACATCATGGGCTTCATGATGATCGGCAAGGAACCGACGACCGGCAAGATCTATGCGGTTTCGAACAACGATCCCGTCGGCTGGGGCGGCACGGCCCAGCATGACGGCATCAACGCGACCAACCATATTTCGGGCAGCCTCGTCCGCAACACGCCGATCGAAGTGCTGGAAATGCGCACCGGCATGTTCATGGAAAGATGCGAGCTGCGTCCCGACAGCGGCGGCGCCGGACGCCATCGCGGTGGCCTCGGACTGGTGCGCGACATCCGCTTCGTCACCGATGGCGAGTTCCTGTCGGTCACCAAGCGCAGCAAGGAGAAGCCTTGGGCCATGCTCGGCGGCGAAAGGCCGGACGCCAATTGCGTGGAGCTGTTTCCCGAGACCGACAAAGCCAAACGGGTCGGCACCTATCGCACCAAGGTGAAGACCGGCGACCGTATCCGCGTGCTGAGCGCCGGAGGCGCCGGCTATGGACCGGTCGCCGAACGCGAGCCGGATAAGGTTCGGGAGGATGTCCGCGACGGCTATGTCACCGCGGAAGCCGCCGCCCGCATCTACGCCGTCGACCTGAACGACTGACGGCACGGATCGCAGGGAGACAGGGATGGCGATCCCCAGCCACAAGCTCCAATATCTGTACGAGACGTACAAGCGCGGCTCGATGCGCAGCGCGAGCGAGCATCTGGGCGTCGCCGTATCGTCGATCAGCCGGCAGATCTCGCAAGTGGAAGCGGAACTGGGCATCCCCCTGATCGAGCATGGTCGACGCTCGGTAAAGCTCACCGAGGCGGGCAAGCTGGCGATCGATTATTACCGCAACACCGCGGTTCATCAGTCGCAGTTCGTCGAGCAGTTGCGCGACCTGAAGGATTCGCGCACCGGCCGGATCGACCTCGCGGTGGGCGAAGGGTTCGTGACCCAGGCGCTGTCCGAAACACTGGCTCTGTTCAACGCCCGCTTTCCGACATTGACGCTGTCGGTCCAGGTCGGCGGCACCAACAGCATCGCCGAGCGGGTGGCCGATGACGAAGCGCATATCGGTCTCGTCTTCGACGGCAAGCCGCACGATCGCCTGACGGCGCGCATCACCTTGCCGCAGCCGCTCTATTGCGTGGTTTCCACCCGCCACAAGCTCGCCATGCGATCGAGCGTGGCGATGTCCGAAATGGCCGAACATTCGCTCTGCCTGCTCAACGACCGCTTCCGGATCCGGCAGCTTCTTTCCGAGGCGGAAGCCGAAGCCGGCCTGCTCCTGACGCCGGCCATGGTGACGGACTCGATCGGCTTGATGAAGGCCAGCGTCGCCACCGGCAAATTCGCGACACTGCTGCCCACGCTGCCGATCAGCGCCGAAGTCAGCGACGGCATTTTGGTCGCCATACCGGTCGAAAACCAGACCCTGACCCGCACGACCGTCAGCCTGGTCACGCGCAGCGGTCGTCAATTGCCGAAGTCCGTCCTCGCCCTGCTGACCATGATCGAGGGCGCGCTGAAGCGGTGGACGGCCCTCGACGCGGGAGCAATGGCGCAAGAGGGCGGCGACTGACGAAACAAGGGGAAAACCTATGAACGACGCGGGCGATGGCTTGCTCGAAGGCAATGCGACGCAGCGCGTTGGCAGCAGCGACTTCCGGCCCTGGACCTTCTTCGCCGCCATCCAGATCGGGACGGCCATCTGCGTGCCCATGTTCGCGCTGGGCGGCGATCTGGGCAGCCACAGCCGCTTCCTCGACCTCCCCCTGCCCGTCCTCGTCGCGTCCTCGATCGTCGCTCTGATGTCGATGGCGACGGGCTATGTCGGCATGACCGCCCGGCTGCCCACGTCCGTCTTCACGCGCACCACCTTCGGCGTGGCCGGCGCAAAGCTGCTGGCGGCGGTCCTCATCCTGACGCTGCTCGGCTGGTTCGGCATCCAGATCGAGATGCTGGCACGAGCCGTCGTCGGCCTGCTGGCAAGCCAGTTCGGCATATCCGTCCCGCTGACGGTGGTGATCGTCGCAAGCGGCCTGCTGGTCAGCACGACCGGGATCATCGGCGTCAAGGCGCTCGGCAAGCTGGCGACCATCACAGTGCCCTTCCTGCTGGCGGTGATCACCGTCCCGCTTTGGCTGGCCTTCGGACGCTTCGACGTGGCAGAGCGCCTCGCCGCCCCGCCGTCCCTTCCCGCTTATGATGCCGGGACCATCATCTCGATCATCGCGGGTGGCTACATGACCGGGATTGCGGTCACCCCCGACGTTTCGCGCTTCCTGGCCACCCGCCGCGACATGGTGCTGGGACCGGTGGTGGCGCTGGGCATCGTCCTGCCCTTCCTCATCCTGCTGTCGGCGTCGCTGGCGGTCATCTACGGCACCGGCGACCTGATCGGGATCATGACCCGGGCGGGGCTCGCGGCACCGGCGCTGGCGATCCTCATCCTCGCCACCTGGTCGAGCAACGACAAGAATCTCTATGAGTCCGCCCTGTCCCTTTCGGCGCTCGTGCCCGGCATCCCACGGTGGATTCTCGCGACCGGCGCGGCGACCGTCGGCATCGCCTTTGCCGCGATGGGCATCTTTGGGCATTTCATCGCCTTTCTCGTGATGCTCGGCATCGTGATCGCGCCCGTCGCCGGGCTCTACACCGTCGACTTCGTGCTGCGACCCGACCGCTATGCGCCTTCGGCGGAGCCCGAGACGCGCGCCGTCCGCCCGCTCCCCTTTGCCATCTGGGCGCTCGCCTCATTGATCGGCTGGTCGACCCTGCCGGCGTCCGGCGGCGGGCTCGGCCTGTTCGCTCTCACCGGAGTTTCGACGCTCGACGCGCTCGGCGCCGCGACCGGCTTCTACGCTCTTGCGACTTTCGGCCATCGCTCGCTGGCGCGAAGGACGGCCGCCGCCTGAAAGCAGGCTGCGGCTTCGGTCCGCCCATCTTTGCTTGCAGAGCAACGAAGCCGTCACAATCGGAAATTGATGCTTCCCGTGCCTGGGTCATGTTGCACCTGCTAAATATCGCCAAAAAGGGGTGGGACCATGAAGACGTTGACGACCGCTTTGAGTGCCAGCTTGCTTGCCACGACCATGTTGGTCACCTTCGCTCCGGCCCATGCGCAGGCCAAGCCTGCCGACACGAATGCGGGCGACGCGCTTCCCGGCGAAATCCTCGTGACGGCCCGCAAGCGGACCGAAGCGCTGCAGTCCGTCCCCGACGCGATCACGGTCGTGACCAGCACGACGATCGAACGGGCCGGGATCCAGAACCTTCAGGACATCGGCAAGCTCACCCCCAATCTGGTGATCATCGATCAGCTTCGCCCCGGCATCCAGACGGTGTCGATCCGCGGTTTCACCACGGTTCAGGGCGGCAAGGCGCCTTTCGCGACAATCGTCGACGGCGTGCAGCAGCCAGGCATGGAATATCTGGCCCAGAACCTGATCGACATCGATCGCGTCGAGGTGGTTCGCGGTCCGCAGGGTACGCTGTACGGCGGCGGCGCCATCGCAGGCGCGATCAACATCGTCACCAAGCGTCCGACCAACGAGTTCGAGGGCAGCGTATCAGGCGGCTATTTCGAAGGCCCGGGCTGGACGACGACGGCCACCCTTTCCGGCCCCATCGTCAAGGACAAGCTGTTCGCGCGCGCCTCGGTATTCCACGTCGACGATGACGGCCTGATCACCAACACCACCACCGGCAATTCGGTCGACCAGCGCAAGGACACCACCTTGCGCGGCCGGCTGCTGTTCCTGCCGTCGGAAGACGTCACGATCGACGTGAACGGCAGCTACACCCACGGGCGCGACGGCGCCCTGTGGCTGGTCGCGGTCGACAACAGCAATTTCGAGGATTTCTCGGCCAAGCCTGCCACCGACATCGACGGCATCGACAAGCGCGATCTCTATTCGCTGTCCGGCAAGATCGACGTCGACCTCGGCCCGGTGACGGCGACCTCTATCACCGCCTACAACAAGGCCGAGCAGTCGCTGTTCGCGGATGGCGATTTCAGCCCGACGCCGAGTTTCGCCCAGACCTGGGTCACCAACAGCCGCTCTTACAGCGAGGAGCTTCGCCTCGCGAGCAACGGCGCCGGCCCGCTGCAATATGTCGTCGGCTTCTTCTACCAGGACTATAAGGTCACCGACATCACACAGTTCGGGTCGATCCTGCCGGCCGGCGGCTTCGACTTCTTCTCGACCAACCCCAACCAATATTCGTCGAAGTCCTGGGCGGGCTTCGGCCAGGCATCCTATGACGTCACCGATGCGCTGCAACTCACGCTCGGCCTGCGCTATGACAGCGACAAGCAGACGGCGCGCAATCCGCTGGTCGCCAATCCCACCATCGATCGCAAGACGTTCAAGCGCTGGCAGCCGAAGGTCAACCTCAGCTACAAATTCACGCCCGACATACTCGGTTATCTGACCTATGCGACCGGCTTCCGTACCGGCGGCTTCAATCCGAATTCGCCGCTCGCGCTGCGAATTTACGACAACGAAGTGTCGGAAAATTACGAAGCGGGCGTCAAGGCCAGCTTCCTGGGCGGGCGGCTCGTGGCCAATGGCGCGGTGTTCCACACCTCGTTCGAAAACCAGCAATTCTTCTTCTCGCGGGCCACGAACCAGGGGATTTTCCGGGTCATCGTCAACATCCCCAAGACCCGCGTGAATGGCGTGGAACTCGAACTGGTCGGTCGCCCGACCGACGTGTTCACGCTGCGCGGATCGCTCGGCTACAACGACACCTCGATCCGCAACTTCGACGGTACCGCGCTGTACCGGGGCAACCGCACCCCACAGGTCTACGGCCTGACCCTCGGTGGCTCGGCCGAACTGAACCAGCCGATCGGCGATCGCACCAACCTGATCGCGCGCGTCGATGTCGAGCATCGCGGCGACGTCTATTGGGATATCGAGAACCAGGTCCGCTCGACCCCCAAGACCTTCATCAATGCGCGACTCGGGGTCGAGATCGGCAATTACAGCCTCGCCGCCTATGCCCGGAACCTGACCAACGAGCGTACGCCGGCGGCCGTCGGCGCCAACGCCCTCGGCGCGGGCCGGTCGCTTCGCAGCACCAACCAGCCGCGGCGGATCGGGGTCGAGGCCACGGTCAAGTTCTGATGTCGAACGGGATCGCCTGGCCGGAGGATGCGCGCGCGCCCCTGCCCCCCGTCCTTCCGTGGACCGGGGCCAGCGAGGGCCTCGTGCGACCGGCGGGCGATCCCTGGATAACTCCGGCCGAGGCAAGCGGGTTCGACACCACCCCTGGATATGCCGAGACGCTCCACTGGCTGGACCGTCTCGCCCAGGCGAGCCCGCTGGTCCGGCTGGAGAGCCTCGGCCGCTCGGTAGAAGGGCGCGATCTGCTGCTGGTGATCGCCAGCCGCGATCCGGATCGCGCGCTGACGCCGGGCGGCGGGCACCGCCCGCGCCTGCTCGTCCAGTGCGGTATCCATCCGGGCGAGATCGACGGCAAGGACGCGGGGCTCATGCTTCTGCGCGACATCGCGCTGGGCGATCGGACCGCATTGCTCGACGGCGCGGATTGGCTGTTCATCCCGATCCTCAACCCCGACGGCCACGAACGCACCTCAGCGTTCAACCGCCCGAACCAGCGGGGTCCATCGAACCAGGGCTGGCGCACCAACGCCCAGAACCTCAATCTCAACCGCGACTATGTGAAGGCCGATTCACCCGAGATGCAGGCCTTGCTCGGCCTGCTCGGACGGATCGATCCCGACCTCTACATCGACCTGCACGTCACCGACGGCCTCGACTATCACTATGACATCACCTTCGGCTTCCAGGACGCGCCCTACAGCCTGTCGCCGGCAACCAATGTCTGGCTCGAAACGGCATTCAGGCCCGCCGTCAATGCGGCTCTGGCCGATGCGGGTCACCATGGCGGGCCTCTGGTCCTGGCGGTCGACGATCGGGATCCGTCGCTGGGGTTGACGCTGCCAGCCTTTCCGCCGCGCTTTTCGCATGGCTATGGCGATGCACGGCATATCCCGACGGTTCTCGTCGAAAATCATTCGCTGAAGCCGGTTCGGCAACGGGTGCTGGGCACCTATGTCCTGATCGCGCAGAGCCTGGCATTGCTGGCGGGTGCCGCCCACGATCTCCGGCGCGCGCGTGACGAGGATCGCGCACGACGCCCACGCTGCGTGACCACCAATTGGGTGCCGCGCAAGGATCCGGTGCGCAGCATCGAATTCCACCCGATCGCAAGCGAGCATTATCTGTCGCCGGTTACGGAGGCCCGCGAGGTACGCTGGCTCGGTCGGGCGCTGCCGCCGGCCAAAGTCCCGCTGTTCGGTTCCCGGCCGTCCAGCACCGAGGCGCGGCCGCTTGCCTACTGGATTCCCGCCGGGGAGCGCGCCGCGATCGACTGCCTGACGCGCCATGGGATCCGCATGTCACGCCTTACGACCCCGCATCGGGTGGAGGTCGAAATGCTGCGCTTCGAACAATGCACCGTGGACCGCATGAGCGAGCGCCGCCCTCGTCTGGTCGCCGGTCCGATCAGCCGCGAGACGCACCAGGAGACGTTCGCGCCCGGATCGGTACGCATTCCGCTCGACCAGCCGCTCGGTACGCTCGCCATGCTGCTGCTCGAGCCCAGCTCGCCGGATTCGGTGTTCGCCATGGGCCATATCGCCGGGATGATCGATGCGACCGACTATTTGGAAGCCTATGTCGTCGCGCCGATGGGCGAGGCGATGCTGGCCAGATCTCCGGAGCTCAAGGCGCAGTTCGAGCGCCGGGTAGCCGCAGACCCGCGCTTTGCCGGCGATCCGACGGCACGGCTGCGCTGGTTCTACGAGCGCTCTCCTTATGCGGACGCTCGACATCTGCTCTATCCGGTCGGGATCGAGCGACGGGACAGCGGCTTTGTCGATGCGGCGGAGAACGATGATCCGCTGACCCGCATGTTTGCCTGGTGGAACGAAGCCTATCGCCTGCCGGATGCCTTCACCGAAGCTGCGTTCGCGCGCTACTTCACGGGCGACGCCGAACTGATCGTCAACGGCGAGATGCGGGCGCAGGGGCTGGCGGGGCTGGCATCGCGATTCCGCGACGTGCGGCGGCTGACCGACAGCGTCAGGATCGAACTGCCCTTCATCGACAGCTTCGCCTCGGCCGACGGCAGCCGGCTCTACACGCGCCATCGGGCCCATGCCGTGGTCCGGGGCAAGGCGGAGACGGAACTGATCAGCGGCTGGGCAGAGCTGCGCGGGGAACTGATCCGGCGTATCGATTTCGTGAGCGTCGTCCTTACCGACTGACGGCCAAGCCTTCCGCAAGACGCAACGATGTTATCGCGCCGCGCGATTGAAGCCGGGGATCGACCGGCGCATTTCGGAACGGCAGGGGGCAGAGACAAGGACGACCATGGACAAGCGTTCGAGAGTTGACTGGCGCGGCTATATTCCGGCGATGCTGACGCCCTTCGCAGACGACGGGGCCCTCGACCCCGCACGGCTCGGCTCCCATCTCGAGTGGCTCGCGGCAGAAGGCATGCACGGCCTCGTTATCGGCGGCACCACGGGCGAATGGACCAGCCTGTCTCCTGCCGAGCGCCGCGACCTGTTCCGGCTCGTCGGCGACCAGATGAAGGGCCGCCTGCCGCTGATCGCGGGTTGCACCAGCTATACGCCCGGCGAGAGCATCGACCTGGCCCGCCACGCCAAGGCCTGCGGTTTCGACGGCATCCTGCTGACCCCACCCCCCTATATCCGCCCATCCGACAGCGAGATCGTCGATTTCTACCGGATGGTGTCGGACGCCAACGTCCTGCCCATCTGCGTCTATAACTGGCCGCCCGGAACGGGCATCGACATGACGCCCGACCTGCTCGGGCGCCTCGCCGCGCTCGACGGTGTCGTCGCGATCAAGCAGTCGACCGGGCGCCTCGATCAGTTCGTGAAGACCTTCTTCGCGCTACGCGATACGGTGCGCGTGTTCGGCTTCTCGATGGATGAACATGGCCTGACGTTGCTCCACGCGCATGACGGCGACGGGACGATGGGGGCCGGCGGCATCCTCGGACGCGACCAGCCCGACTTCTACAACCATCTGTGGCGTGGCGATCTCGATGCCGCGCGCGCCTGTGGCGCCAAGGACCGGCTGATCCTCGACCAGTGGTACACGCCCGATCTGGTGGGCCGCTTCGGTTCCGGGCCGGCGGCGCTGAAGGCGGGTTTCCGGCTGCTCGGCCAGCCGCTCGGCGGCGTCCGCCTGCCGCTGCGCGACGTCGATGCCGACGGGCTCGCCGCCATTGCGGAAACGCTGCGCCAGGCGGGCAAGCTGTCCCGTCCGCTCGAACGGGTTGCCTGACCCGCGAAGCGCCTGCGCCTATCGCCGCTGCACGACCTCGGCAGCGGCGATGGCGGTGAGGTTCAAGATGCCCCGCGAGGTTACGCCTGGGGTCAGGACGTGGATCGGCTGGGCGAGCCCCATCAGCATCGGGCCCACCGTGGGCGAGCGCGATGACGCGGCGAGCGCCGTCAGCGTGATGTTGGCGGCATCGAGGTTCGGCATGACGAGCAGATTGGCCGATCCCTCGAAGCGTGAATCCGGAATCAGGCGTTCGCGCAGCGGCTGCGAGAGCGCCGCATCGGCATGCATCTCGCCATCGACCGCCATGTCGGGCGCCATCGCTTTGACCAGCTTGAACGCCTCACGCATCTTGCGCGCACTGGGGCTGTGCGACGCACCGAAATTGGAGTGCGACAGCATCGCCACCTTGGGCTCGATGCCGAAGCGCCGCACTGCGCGCTCCGCCAGGATCGTCATCTCGGCGACCTGCGCGGGCGTCGGATCCGGCACCATGTGCGTGTCGGTCAGGAACAGAACGCCGGCGTCGAGGATCAGACCCGACAGCGCATAGACGCGCTGGGCATCTGGCGAGCGATCGATCGTCCGCAGCACATGCTCGACCTGCCCCCAATATTCGGAATTGCCGCCGACGAGCGCGGCGTCGACCTGTCCGGTACGCAACAACATGGAAGCGGTAACGGTGGGGCGGCGGTGGACGTGGCGGACGATTTCCGCGGACGGCACGCCCCGCCGGGCCGCGAGCGCCCGATAGGCCTCGACCAGCGCGCCCAACCGGTCGTGATCGGTCTCCGGATCCACGACCTCGACATCCCGATCGAGCTCGAAGCGCAGACCGAGCTGCGGCAGCTTCTCGGCAAGAATACGGCGCCTGGCGACGATGACCGGCTGAACAAGTCCCTCGTCCAGCGCATCCTGGACCGCGCGCAGGACGCGCTCGTCCTCGCCCTCGCCATAGGCCATGCGCGCTCGGGTGCCGCGCGCTGCCTCGAAGACGGGCATCATCATCTGGCCCGACCGTGCGCTCTGCTGCTGGAGCGAGCGACGATAGGTCTCGATGTCGATTGGGCGGCGCGCCACGCCCGACGCGATCGCCGCCTGGGCGACGGCGGGTGCGATCTCACCGATCAGGCGCGGATCGAACGGCGTCGGGATGATATAGTCCGACCCGAAGCTCAGCTTGCTGCCGCCATAGGCTTGCGCCACGCTTTCATGCGCCGGCAACCGGGCGAGCGCCGCAATCGCTTCCGCGGCCGCGACCTTCATCTCCTCGTTGATCGTCGTCGCTCCGACGTCGAGCGCGCCTCGGAAGATATAGGGGAAACACAGGACGTTGTTGACCTGGTTCGGATAGTCCGACCGCCCCGTGGCGACGATGGCGTCGGGGCGCGCCGCGCGCGCGATTTCGGGCAGGATCTCCGGCTCCGGATTCGCCAGTGCGAAGATTAGCGGGCGTTCGGACAGGAGCGGAAGCCATTCGGGCTTCAAGACGCCCGGCGCCGACAGGCCGAGGAAGACGTTCGCACCAGGCAGCACTTCTGGCAGCGTCCGCGCATCCGTCCGGCGCGCATAGCGCGCCATATTCGGTCCCATGCCCTCGCGGCCCGCATGGACGACGCCGTCCTTGTCGGTCAGCGTGACATTCTCGACCGGCAGGCCCATCGACACCAGCAGGTCGACGCAGGCCAGTGCCGCGGCCCCGGCTCCCGACGTCACCAGCTTGGCTTCGGCCAGGCTGATATTCTGAAGGACGAGCGCATTGCGGACGGCCGCAGCGACGACGATCGCGGTGCCATGCTGGTCGTCGTGAAAGACCGGAATGTTCATCCGCTTCTTGAGCGCGGCTTCGATCTCGAAACATTCGGGCGCGCGAATGTCTTCGAGGTTGATACCGCCGAAGGTCGGCTCGAGCAGTGCCACCGCCTCGACGAACCGCTCGGGATCGGTGGTGTCGACCTCGATGTCGAACACATCGATGTCGGCAAATTTCTTGAAGAGGACCGCCTTGCCTTCCATCACTGGCTTCGAAGCGAGCGCGCCGATCGCCCCCAGGCCCAGCACGGCGGTGCCGTTGGAGATGACGGCGACCAGATTGCCGCGCGCGGTATAATCGAGCGCCTTGTCGGGATCGGCCGCGATTTCCTCGCAGGGCGCGGCGACGCCCGGCGAATAAGCGAGCGCGAGGTCCCTCTGGTTGACCATCCGCTTCGTCGGCTCGATCCGCATCTTCCCGGGCTGCGGGTAGCGGTGATAGTCGAGGGCTGCGCGGCGAAGCGTCTCTTCCACGGCGGGGCGACTCCAAGTCTGTGTGGGGGCTGGCGGATGGTGGCGGCTGTAGCAGCGGCGCCATTTTCTTCAACCGGCGAGGCCCGCGCTGCACCGCGAACGGCGCATTTTCCCCACTTTTCTTTGTCCGATGGCGCCGAACGGCCACCGCAATCGGCCGCCGCATTCCTCTTGCTTCAAGCTTAAATCAAACATACATATATGAAAACGAATATGAGTTTGATGGGAGCACGGCTCGACTATCCTGCAACGAAGGGGGTTGGAATGAACGGGAAGATCAGGATTTTTGTATCGACCGCGTCGCTGATCGCGATCGCGACCACTGCCGCACCGGCCTCGGCGCAGAGCGCGGCGGCAGCGGACACGCTCAGTTCCGACATCGTCGTGACGGCCCGCAAGCGCGGCGAGGAACGGCTGCAGGACATTCCCGCCTCGATCACCGCGATCGGATCGGCCGAGCTCGAACGCCGCGGCGTCACCAATTTCGAAAGCTTCGCCTATACCGTTCCGGGCCTGACCTTCACCGACCAGGGCCCCGGTCTGAAGCGCTACACGCTGCGCGGCATCCAGTCGGCCGGCCAGGAGCAGGTCGCGGTCTATTATGACGAAGTGCCCGTCCCCGGTATCCAGAGCTCGAGCGGCGACAGCGGCTCGCAGATCGGCGACCTGCAGGTCTATGACATGTCGCGGATCGAGGTGCTGAAGGGGCCGCAGAGCACGACCTTCGGCGCCAATTCGCAGACCGGTGCGGTCCGCTTCATCACCAACAAGCCGAAGCTGAACGCCGTCGAAGGCTCCGTCCGCGCGGGCGCGAACATGGTGTCGGGCGGAGACGAGGGCGCCAACATCTACGGCATGGTCAACATGCCGATCGTCGAGAACACGCTCGGCATCCGGGTGGTCGGCTATTATGATCGCACGCCCGGCTATGTCGACAATGTCCGGCTCGGGCTCAAGAACATCAATTCCGATGCGACCTCGGGCGTTCGCGGCATCCTGCGCTGGGAACCGGCGCCCGGCATCGAGATCGATGCCATGGCCTGGTACCAGCGGCGCAACACCAAGGGCGCCAGCGAATATAGCCCGTTCGACAGCTTCCGGGAGCGCGGCAACAGCAGCGATCCCGGCTGGAACGACCTTGTCCCGCGCTTCGCCTATTTCCAGACCGGCCAGTATAATTCGGGCAGCTACGTCAAGTCGCCGCGCCCCGACCGCCAGCAGATCTACTCGCTCAGCGGCACCGGCGATCTCGGCTTCGCCTCGCTGACCGTCACCGGCTCGATCTACAAGCGCAAGCTGCAATTCTACCGCGACAATTTCGTCTGGTCGCTGGGCGTCGGTCCGGCCGGCGAGACCTGCCCCAATGGCCGCCCCTGCACGCGCCCCGACCTGATCCCGCAGCTGACCGACCAGACGCAGGATCTCAACCAGAAGACTTTCGAGGCCCGCCTGAACTCGACCGGCGACGGCCCGTTCCAGTGGGTCGCCGGCGTCTTCTATCGCGACCGCCAGTCGAACTTCCGCAGTTTCTCGCCGCTGGTCGACGCCAATGGCGACATCATCGTCGCGAGCACGCCCCCGACGGGCTTCTCGACTGCGGTCGGTGCCGGCATCGCCGGCTGCAACCCCTGCGCCTTTGCCCGCGTGAACACGCGCGGCATCAAGGAAAAGGCGGTGTTCGGCGAGGCGACCTTCGACATCACCGAAAGCCTTGAGCTGATGGGCGGGCTTCGCTGGTTCGAAGCCAAGCAGACCGACTTCGGCTCGACGCTCTTCCAGTTCCCGACCTTCGGCAGCACCCTGCCCGCGCCCTATAATCGGCGCTTCACCGAGGATCAGTATATCCCCAAGGCGCAGATCTCGTTCAAGCCTGCCGAGGACGTGTCGGTCTATGCACTGGCCTCGAAGGGCTTCCGGCTCGGCGGCACCAACCAGTCGGCAGCGGTGGTCATCCCCGATGGCTATGAGTCCGACTCGCTGTGGAATTACGAGCTCGGCTTCAAGTCGACCTGGTTCAACCGCCGTCTCGTGTTCAACGCGGCGGTCTATCAGATCGACTGGAACAACATCCAGGTCTCCGGGCGCGATCCGACCAACTCCTTCGCCTTCATCGGCAATGCGGGCGCCGCGCGTATCCAGGGTCTCGAGGTCGAGGTGCAGACACGACCCATGGACGGGCTCGAACTGCTGGCCGGCTTCAACTGGCTGCCCAAGCGCGAGCTGACCGAGGACCAGATCAGCGACAGCATCGCGGCGGCCGGCCGCAAGGGCGACAAGATCCCGCGCATCCCGGCGCTCACCGCGACCTTCTCGGGCCAGTACAACATGGACCTGCCGGTCGACGGCTGGAATGGCTGGCTGCGCGGCGAATATAGCTACAAGGGCAAGTCGGGCACCGAGCTTCGTCCGACGGCGAGCACCTATCGCCAGCAGGATGCGTTCAGCATCGTCAACCTGCGCGTCGGCGCCGACAATCGCGACGATGGGCTCGGCTTCGCGCTGTTCCTGAACAACGTCTTCGATGTGCAGGGCGACGTGTTCCTGGCGGCGGCGGCCTTCGTGCCCACCACGAAGATCACCAATCGCCCGCGCACGATCGGCTTCGAGATATCGAAGGCCTTCTGATAGAACCACGGGGAGGGGAGGCTCCTCCTCTCCCCCTTCGAGACACGACATGACCGAGCATGATTGCGCAACGACCTGCCCGCTGATCGCGAGCCGGAAGCCCTATTACAAGGAACTCACAGCCGGCCGGACCTATCTCTGGTGTTCCTGCGGCCGGTCGAAGCGACAGCCCTATTGCGATGGGCGCTCGCACGAAGGCACCGGGCTGGAGCCCGTGCGATACACCGCGCAGCGGGATGGCGAGGAAGTGTTGTTCTGCGGCTGCAAGCATACGGCCACGCCACCCTTTTGCGACGGTGCGCACAGCAACCTCCCCGGCGGCTATAAGGATGCCGGTGAGGATGCGGACGTCCCACGCCCCGACATCGTCGCGCCGGACGCCGACGGCATCGCCAAGGTCGACGGACGCTGCTTCGTCATCTCGCCCGGCGATGCCGGAGAAGAACGCTACCGCCTGCGCAAGCTGGTCGCCCCATCGACCGGCGCCGAGCATCAGTCGCAATTTCACCTGTCGCTGCGCGACGGAACCTCACCGGCACTTCAGGCGGCCGGGACCGACGCCATCCTGTGGTTCACGACAGGCCAGGGCACGGTCGAGATCGGCAACCGCTCCTTCGCCCTTCAATCGCCCTGCGGCATATATGTCCGCAGTGGGGAGGCTTTCCGACTGACAGCGGAGACGCAGGTCATCGGCTATATCTCCGCCTGCCCTGCGGTCGAAGAGCTCGACACGCCCTCAGACCTTCCGGCCCATTTCGACGATGCATGGCCCGACCGGATCGTCGCGATCGACGAAGCCAACCGGACAGCGATGGGCCCGCGCTGGTTCCAGATGCTGGTCGACAAGCGCATCGGCTCGACGACGGCCGCGCAGTTCATCGGGCATATTCCGCCCTCGCGCGCCGAAATGCACCGCCACCTCTATGAGGAGGCGCTGATCATCATGTCGGGCCACGGCATCATCTGGAACGAGACCCGTGCCGCGCGCGTAAAGGCCGGCGACGTGATCTTCTTTCCGCGCAAACATCTCCATTCGCTGGAATGCACCGCGCCCGAGGGCATGGACGTCGTCGGGATCATCCATCCGGGCGACAATCCGGGTGTGAACTACTGAAATCGCGAAAGGGGGATCGGCGATCCCCCTCCAGGCGCCGGCAGCGCCGCCGTCAGCCGAGCAGCGCGCGCCGCTTCGACAGCGCGGACACCAGCCGCTCGACGTCTTCCTCGTCATTGTAGAAGTGGAAGCCCGCGCGGATCTTGCCGTCGCGCGACGAGGTGATCACCTTGTCCTCGGCCAGCGCGGCGACCAGCGCCCCATCGTCACGCGACGGGATGGCCAGCAACGGGCCGCGTCGATCATCGTCCGCAGGCGTGAAGACTGCGATCTGCTCGGCCGCCAGACGGTTCATCGCGTGGCGCGTGATCGTACGCACATGTTCGCCTATCGCATCGAGCCCGATGTCGAGGACGATATCCAGTCCGGCCTGCGTGCCATAAAGGCTCGGTACCGGCGGCGTCCCCCCCTCGAAGCGACGCGCCGTCGGGCTGGGCCGGTTGGCGAAGATATCCATCGCCCCCGGGTCGACCTGAGCGAACCAGCCGCTGTTGCGCGGCGAGAGCGTCTCGATCAATTCGCGACGGACGTAGAGAAAGCCGATGCCGGCGGTTCCCAGCAGATATTTGAGCATGCCCCCGACCGCCAGATCGACGCCCAATGCGCGCACGTCGATCGGCTGCGACCCGACCGACTGATAACAGTCGAGCAGCACGATCGCGCCGACGGCATGGGCGATGCGACAGATTTCCCGGATATCCTCGTCGGGAAGACGCCCACCATGACGGTAGCAGACGTGCGAAAGAGCGACGATCGCTGTGCTTTCGTCGATGGCGGCGCGGAAACCCTCGATATCGACGATTCCCTGACCGGTTTCGGGTACATGCACCACCTCGGCGCCGGCCTGCTCCTGCGCGTGCCAGATCTGCGCGCCCGTCGGGAATTCGAAGTTCGACAGGACGATCCGGTTACGCCCGCCCGAGAAATCGAATGCGCTGGCGATGGCGTTGATCCCGGCCGAAGCCGACCCGGTAATCGCGATCTCGTCGGCATCGACCGCGAAGACGCGCGCCATCTGCGCGCGGACCAGTTCGAGCCGGTCGACCCAGCCGCCCCAGTCGGCACCCTTCGCCACCCGGTCGTCGAGATAGCGGTTGAAGGCCTCGCGCACGCTGTCGGCGAGCAGGCCGTAGGATCCGCTGCTGAAATAAGCGAGTTCGGGCAGAGAGGCGAACTGCGCCCGGACGGCTTTCAGGTCGGGGAGAAGAGACACGAGGGCAACTCCGAAGAAACGATGAGATCAGGCGAGAATATGGATCATCAGACCGATGATCGCAGCAGGCGAGACGAAGGCCAGCAGCATGTGCCACAGCCGGAAACCGCCCGATTTGAGATCGGTCACCTCCGGAGTCATCGTCCGGCGGATCGCCCAGCCGGCGAAGAGCGCGATCAGCAGGGCATTGAGCGGCAGCAGCAGATCGGCGATGCCGAAGTCGAGTATCTCGAAGAAGGTCTTGCCGGCGAAGGGCGGCAGGAAATCGAGTGGATGGACATCCTTGAGCAGGTTGAACGACAACAGCGACGGCAGGCCCACGGCGTATATCGCAAGCGCCGTGCCGAGCGACACGGGCGCCCGCTTCCAGCCGGTCTTTTCCATCAGCCACGCGACGACCGGCTCGAGCATGCCGACGGCGGTCGTGAACGCGCCGAGGGCGATCAGGCAGAAGAAAGCGATGCTAACGAGACGGCCGCCCGGCATGCCGCCGAAGGCAACGGGAAGCGTCACGAAGATGAGATTGGGGCCCTCGGTCGGCGCCAGTCCGTAGAACAGCACTGCAGGAAAAATTGCCAGCCCCGCCATCATTGCGATGAAGATCACCGAGCCCGAAACGATAATCGCCGACTGCGGCAGCGAGACGCCGCGCGGCAGATAGGCGGCATAGGTCATCAACACGCCGACGCCGATCGCGGTCGAGAACAGCGCCTGGCCCAGGGCGGTCAGCACGCCGGTTCCGGTCATCGCCGAGAAATCGGGATAGAAGAGGAAATGCAGGGCAGGCGTCAGCCCGATCGTAAGCGCGTTATACGTCACGAGGCCGATCAGGACGACGAAGAGCGCGACCATCTTCACCTTGGACACGACCTCGATGCCGCGCCTGACGCCAAGCGCCACCACGACGGCGACCGCCGCGATGAAGGCGAATTGGAGGAAGGCCTGTCGCCCCGGCGAACCGATCGCCGCTTCGAACACACCGCGCGATCCCGCCGCGTCGAGCCCGCCAAAACCCTGCACGATCGCGAGCCGGGCATAATCCACGCCCCAGCCGGCGACGACGCTATAATAGCTCAGTCCGAAAAAGGGGATGGCAAGGCTCAGCCAGCCGATCACGCGCCAGACCGGCGAGGCGCCTTCGGCCTTCACGAGCCTTTCCATCGTACCGATCACGCTGCCATGGCCCCGCCGCCCCATCGCCATCTCGGCAATCATCAGGGGGACACAGATCAGCAATACGAAGACGATATAGAGGATCACGAAGGCGCCACCGCCATTTGCCCCGGCGACATAGGGGAACCGCCAGAGACTGCCGAGGCCGATCGCGGCAGCTGCGGCGGCGAGCACGAAGGCCAGTTTGGAGGTCCACACCTCTCCGCCTGCGCGATCGCCTTCTGCCTCTGCCATGCCCCGTAAGTCCTCTTTTCGCGCTTCCGCAGTCTCTATATTCAAAAATATATCCTTTTGCATATAGATTTTGTTGCGTGCACGCGCCGCAGCCCCCTAGATGCGAAGAATGTTGGGGATCGATCGCATATGAGCAGCAACAAGCATCAGGAGAGCAAGCCCGCTGGCCCCGTGGATCTGGAAAAGGGGGACCGCTGGCTGGACGATTATCTGCCCTATCAGCTCTATCGGGTCACGAACCGGCTGAACGTCCGCCTGCAGGGCCGGATGCGCGCGCTGGGCATCAACCTGTCGCAGTGGCGCATCATGAGCGTGCTCCATTCGAGCGGTACGCTGAGCATCAGCGGAATCGTGGAGCAGACCTTGATGGAGCAGCCGACCGTCAGCCGAGTCGTCGTCCAGCTGGAAAAGGACGGAATGGTCGAGCGGCGCGTGTCGGCGGAAGACTCGCGGATGATCGACATCACGCTGACGGACAAGGGCGCCGAGACCTTCGCCTCGATCCGGCATTCCGCTTATGCCCATGAACGAATCGCGCTCGAGGGCATATCGGCGGAGACGCTCGATCTGTTTCGCGAAACACTTCGGCGCATCGAAAACAACATCGACCTCTATGATTGAGCGCGATCTTGCCGCTAGATGATCGCATGTCGAATGCCGGACACGCTCTGCCATCCATCCCCAAGGTCGATGGCGTCCTGACCATGTTCTACTATGCCGATCTCGCAGCGGCGACCGCCTGGTACGAAGAGGTGATCGGGTTCGAGAAGGTCATGACGCTCGATGGCCTGGCCCTGTTTCGCATCCACGCCAGCAGCCATCTCGCGCTGGTCGGCGATGGCGCCGGCAGCCAGCAGCCGATTGCCGGCACGAACAAAGGCGCGATCCTGTCGATCCAGACGAGCGCCTTGCAGGAATGGCATCAGCGGCTCTTCGCCCATCAGCTGCCCGGCACCGGGCGCGGACTGCACATCGGCTGCGACGGCCGGACGATCGAGTTCAAGGTTCGCGACCCCGAGGGCTACACGGTCGAATTCTTCGAATGGATCGACTGACCGGGCTCGAAAGGCAGAGTCTTCCACGCCATTTTAATATGCATTTTCATATTTCATTATCGGGAATATCGCGTTAGCCTCCTTGCTGTCGCCGAACAGGGGGATGGAATGAAGATATTTATCGGCTGTGCAGCCGCTCTGGCCCTGGCGCTCGCCGCGCCGGGCTTCGCCGAGACGACCCCCGTTCCTGGTACCCCGCCGCATCCTACCGCTCCCGCCGCGCTGCCGACGATACTCCATGCCGGAAAGCTGCTTGCCGTGCCGGGCGAGAAAGTCGTGGAACAGGCGACCATCGTCACGCGCGACGGCAAGATCCTTGCGGTCCGCAGCGGCTATCTCGATGCTGCCGCACTGGGCCTGCCGGCCGATACGCGCGTGATCGACCTGAAGAACCGCTTCGTGCTGCCGGGCTTCATGGACATGCACGTCCATCTCAGCTCGGGCGGATCGGCGCGCAACCCGATGACGCGGCTGAAGGAAGGCCCAGAATATTTCGCGATCAACGCCTATGCCAATGGCTATCGCACGCTGATGGCCGGCTTCACCACGGTCCGCGACCTGGGATCGCCGGGCGACTCGCTGTTCGCCCTTCGCGACGCCATCCGTGACGGAATCGTCCCCGGGCCCAAGATCATCGCCGCCGGCGAAGGAATCAGCCCGACCAACGGCCATGCGGACGCCCATGGCCTCCGCCGCGACCTGATGGAGGCGCAGATCCGGCCGGGCGTGTGCGACGGCGCCGACGACTGTCGCCGCGCGGTCCGCAACGCGATCAAATATGGCGCCGACGTCATCAAGGTCCACGTCACGGGCGGCGTGCTGGACGAGTCCGACGCGGGCACCGGGCAGCAGTTCACCGACGAGGAACTGCGCGCGATCGTCGATGCGGGCCATGCGATGGGCCGCAAGGTCACCACCCACGCCCATGGCAAGAGCGGCATCGATGCCGCGGTGCGCGCCGGCTATGACTCCATCGAGCATGCGATGTGGGCCGACGAGGAAAGCCTGAAGCTGATGAAGCAGCACGGCACCTGGCTGATCCCGACGGTCTGGCCGATCACCTGGGTCGGCGATACGCCGGAGAAGGTTCGTCAGGGGCCGTTCAAGAACCTTGCCTCCAATTCGCTGGCCAAACTCTACCAGTTGGGCGACCAGCCCAAGAAGATGGTCCGCGCGGCGATCCGCCTGGGCGTTCCGATCGCTCTGGGCACCGATAACGGCATCGCGCCCCACGGCACCAATGGCTACGAGATGCTCGAATATGTCGAGGCGGGCATGACGCCGATGGAGGCGCTGAAGACGGGGACGGTCAACGCGGCCAAGGCCGGCGGCGTGGCCGACCGGGGCAGCATCGCCCCGGGCCTGGCGGCGGACATCGTCGCGCTGGAGGGCGACCCGCTGGCCGATATCCGCGCGGTTCTGACGGTCGATTTCGTCATGCGCGACGGCATCATTTTCAAGAAGGACGGCAAGGCCGGGGAGACGGGGCTGTGAAAATGAAAACGCTTATCCGGGGCTTTCTGCTCGCAGGCTCGATGCTGGTCGCCGGCGCGGTCGCGCACGCCGAGGCGATCATCTTCGACCATGTCACGCTCGTCGACGGCACGGGCGGGGCGGCCCAGCCCGACATGAGCGTGGCCATCGACGACGGCAGGTTCGTCGCAGTCACGCCGACCGTCGCGGCATCGCAGTTGAAAGGTCGCCGCATCGATGCGACCGGCCGCTGGATGATCCCGGGCCTGATGGACGTCCACATCCATCTCGGCGGTCCCTATAACCCCGAGAAGAAGCACGACCAGGGCGTCCAGGCGCTCGCGAGCTTCCTCTATTCGGGCGTCACCACCATCTATGATGCGGGCAATGATGCGCGCTTCATCCTGACCCTGCGTGACGAGGAGCGCGCCGGCAAGATCCTCTCCCCGCGCATTCTCGCCACGGGCAATCTCGTCACCTATCCGGGCAGCCACGGCTCTGCGATGGGCGTTGAGGTCGACAGCTGGCCGCAGGCGAAGCCGGCGCTCGACAAGCATATCGCCGAGCAGAAGCCCGACATCGTCAAGCTCACGCTGGAGGAACATGGCTGGGGCTCGCGGCCGATGATCTCGCTGCTGCCCCTCGACCTGATGCAGAACATCATCCAATATTATAACGAGCGCGGCATCCGCACGACCGCGCACACCTCAAGCGAACTGCGCGCGATCGAGGCGATCTATGCCGGCGTCGACAGTCTGGCCCACCCGGTCATCCAGGGCCCGGTCAGCGACGGCTTCGTCAAGCTGATGGGGGCCAAGAAGACGCCGATGGCGACCACGCTCACGATCGGGGAGGGCTATAGCCGGCTTGTCGAGCATCCCGAATATCTCGACCAGCCGCTTTATGCCGCCTCCTACAGCAAGCAGCAGATCGCCGAGCTCAAGTCCAAGACACGCGCCGAATGGAAGGAGCGCAGCTGGACCTGGTGGATGAAGCTGATGACCCCGATCGCGCAGGAGAATTTGCGCAAGATCGACGCGGCAGGCGGGGTGATCGCGATCGGCACGGACCAGTCGGTCGGCCCTGCAGTGCACCGGGAGATGGAGCTTATGCAGGCAGCCGGTGTGAAGCCGGGCGAGATCATCCGCATGGCGACCCTCAACAGCGCGCGCCATCTGGGCCGCGAGGACGAACTCGGCTCGATCGCTCCGGGAAAGGTTGCCGATGCCGTTCTACTGAGCGCCGATCCTACCGCCGACATTAACAACGCCAAGGCGATCGTCGTGGTGATCAAGGCCGGTGCGCTGATCGACGAGGACAGGCTGCCCATGGCCGGCGGTCCGCAAAAGCGGCGTCGAGATTTCTGAGCCGCCAGAGTGCGGGCCCGCGGTTCAGGCCGCCACCCGCCCTCGCCCATGCGCCTTAGCACGGTACAGCGAAATGTCGGCGCGGTGGAGCGCTGCGTCGAAATCGCTCTCACCCGGCTGAACTGCCGCAAGGCCCATGCTGACGCTCCAGTCGTGAACGATCGCCGTCTTGCGCGCCAGCCGTGCGCGCAGCCCTTCGGCAAAGCCCAGCGCATCCTCGCAGCTTGCGGGCAGCAGGATCGCGAATTCGTCTCCGCCCAGCCGACCGAGCTCTCCGCCGTCCTCCAACGCGAAAAGCGCGGCTTCGCGGCCGATCAGGGCCAGGATGGCGTCTCCTGCGGCATGACCATGCCGGTCGTTGATCGTCTTGAAATGGTCGATGTCGATCACGAGCACCGATGCGCCCGGCTCGATCAGCCGCCCCATCTGTTCATGCAACCCGGCCCTGTTCCAGGCGCCGGTGAGCGTGTCACGCAGGGCCGCCTGTCGAAGATCGCGCTGCGCGCGCTCGATCGGGATCGAAAGCAACCCCATGTTCAAAATGCCCAGCAGCAATTGATCGGACAGCATGCCAAGCAGCGCGAGCAGTTCGACGTCGCGCAATGTCCCGAACTCTCCCGCCACTGAGAGCGCATAGGCGGGAACATAGGCTAGCTGGGCGCAACCGACGATCCGGTGCCCCGCGGTGCGATAGGCTGTCCGGCCGAACAGGAAGGCACAACCGACGAGGATCATCGACAGGGACAGGCCGATAGCGTCGCCGATCTGGGGCAACACGCTGTCCAGGGGCAGATGCCCGGTCGCGATCGCGAGGCGCGGCAGGCCATGGAGGCTTGGCGCGGCCACGATCGGCAGGAGCATCCACCACTGGAACGGGCTGCGCCCTTCGAGGCTGCGCATGCCGCTGACGCCCAGGATGTTGGACGAAGCGAGGCCACCGAACAGCAGGCTGGTCAACCCGAAGGCATCTCGCCCCACGATGCCGAACCCGATGATGGTGAGTGCATAGAGAAAGGAGCTTGCTGCCCAGCAGAGCATATGAAGTGCGCTGCGCTCGCGCCACCAGAGCATGGTAAAGACCAGCCCGAACGCTGCGGAAGCGAGCATGCTGCACAGGCGCAGCGTTTCGACGTCTGGAAGCGTGGACATGATCATGCGAACCCGCGCCGGCCATCGCACAGGGCCATTAACAAGCTGTATCCATGCGCGAATTCCGCGCCCGGCGATAGACCCCCAATGCGCGCCGCCGGTCGTAATTCAGGGGTTGCAGGACGGACAGTGCACGGGATCGGCCATCCGGCCGGGATCGATCGGCTCGACGCGTTCGAGCCCACAGCTCCGGCACCGGTAGAATCGATCCGCGCTGTCCTGCGTTTCCGTGCCGCACCAGCCACAGCGTCGACCGGCGCGGAGGACCCCGCGCCAGTCCGGAAACCCGCAATCGGGGCAGCGCTGGTCGAGACGAAGCGCGAGGTCGGTCACGGCGCGCGCGATCGAGGCCCTGCGGGTCGGGTTTCGATGCGCTCGCATGTCGGTGCGAAGATGGACGCCGCCATGCCCGGCCAGCAACGCAGCAATCGTCGAATCGAACGCTGCGCCATCGCGAACATTCTTGAGGAAGGGCCCGCCTCCCCCCGGTGGGGCCAGCAGCAGTCCATGGTCTGGAAAACCGATGCGCTGTGCGAAATCCTGCGCCTCGCTCAAGGAGCGTGCGTCGCAGCTGGCGAAATTGGTGTCTAGCGTCAGATCCTCGCCGATAACGTGCCGACCGCTCGACCGGTCGAGAAGAACGACCAGTTCCCGACCGCCCGGCACGAAGCCATGAACGGGGTGCGGGCCGAAGGCGCCCTCGCTGGCAAGCGCAAAGTCTGCGGCCGCCACCGCGTCCAATCCGGCACCGGCCTTGGCCAGCAGCGCGTCACGCTGCGATCCGGTCCTCGGGATTTCGCCGCTGAACGTGCCGAAGCCGTCGGTGTCGATCTTAGGCGGCGGAAGGAAGCGCAGACCCAAGCCGGCAAGCCCCGCTTCGATGACGGATTCCTTGTCGTGCATCGTGACGATGACAGCCGTCCGGCCCGCAATATCCATGGATCCCTCCACCCTGCCCGCTAGCCACGAAGCAGACCATGACAAAATGAATTGATCTCATGGCAAACATCGGAAATCCGAATGGTTGAGAGTAAAAGCCCTCTTCAGGCGCCTCGCTCGAGCGCTTCCACGATATGCTGACTCAGTTTGTGCGCCGTATCTGAGATGCCTGCAGCCTCCAGCAAGGCTATTTCGGTGTCCGCCAGCGCGGGCAGGCCCGCCTCCGGCCCCACCGGCAGGAGGGTTTCCGGCACCATCTCGCGCGGCAACACCGTCACGCCCAGTCCGGCCCGGACCGCCGCCTGGGCGCCGGCAAGGCTGGTGGACGTATAGGCTATTCGCCAGGGGCGCCCGAGCGCTTCCAAGGCGTCGATCGCGCGCTTGCGATACACGCAGGGTTGCGGGGACACGATCAAGGGCAGCGTCTCCTTGCCGTCCGCCGCACTCCGGTCGCGCGCAACCCAGACGAGGGGCTCGCGCCATACGCGCATACCCCCCACCGTCGTAGCGAGTGTCGGCTCGCGCTTGACCAGCACCAGGTCGAACGCCCCGCTGTGAAAGCGTTCGAGCAGGTTGAGCGTCAGATCGCAGGTCACTTCCAGTTCGACCAGCGGATGCGCTTCGGTGAACTGTGCCAACACTGTCGGCAGGTGCGCCGTGGCGAAATCCTCGGGGACTCCCAGCCGGACGGCGCCCGCGATGTCGGGCTCGAAAATTTCCGCGACCGCCTTGTCGTTGAGGAGCAGCAGCTTGCGCGCCGTGCCCAGTAGCCGCTGGCCCTCCGACGTCAATTGCAGCGAACGCGACGTGCGGTGAATCAGGCTGCGCCCCAACATGTCCTCCAGCCGCTTCACTTGCAGGCTGATGGTCGATTGCGTCCGCCCTAGCCGCTCCCCAGCGCGGGTGAAGCTGCCTGCATCGGCGATTGTGACGAAGCAGCGAAGCAGGTCGAGATCGAGATTCCTCAGCATCGGCACCCATTCATGCATTTAATCAATGAATAGGATTTCAATAACTCGTTTTACCAATGCAGGTCCAGAACTCATATCGGCCGCGAAAGGAGCATCATCCCATGCATTCCACACCTGCTTCGGCCCAGGTCGAAAAACAGTCGCCCGCTCAGCCTCTCCTGATTGTCGCTGCGGCATTCTTCTTTGCCGTCATGACGGTGGTCGACCATGCTGTCCCGCTGTTTGCGCTCGACGGCCTGACGGCAGCGATGGTGGGCCTGGTGCTGCTCGTAGCGGCGTCGATCGTTACCTATTCGCGTCGCCACATGCGAGCGTCCGGAGCGCCGCGCTATTTTGGTAACATGCTCGGCCTGCTCACGGCGACGGCCTCCTTTCTGACCACCAATCATGTTCTGGTCTTCGCGGCAGGATGGGTCGCCAGCGGCTTCTTCCTCGCCCGGCTGATCGGCCATGTGCAGGGCTGGTCCTCGGCCCGGCAGTCGGCGCGCCTTGCCGCCAACAGCTTCATGACGACCGATGCCGCGCTGGTCCTGGGCCTCGGCCTGCTGAGCTGGCGGTTCGGTACCGCATCGATCGCCGACATCGTTGCTCGGGTTTCACAGATGCCCAGCTTCTCCGCCGAACTCGCTGCGGCCCTGCTCGCCATTGCCGCCCTGGCCCGCTGCGCCATCCCGCCGCTCTCGCGCTGGCTGCTGGCTTCGATGACCGCTCCCACCCCCGTTTCGGCGCTGATGCACGCGGGGATGGTCAACGCCGGCGGCTTCCTGCTGCTGCGCTTCGCCCCGCTCCTTGAAGCGGCCCCGGTGGTCCGCCTGACGCTGGTCGGCATAGGTGCGATCGGCGCGCTCTACGGGATTGGGGTCATGATCGTGCGCCCCGACGTGAAGCGGGCTCTGGCTGGCTCGACCGTTTCGCAGATGAGCTTCATGATCCTGACCTGCGGCCTCGGCGCCTATGCCGCCGCGCTCTGGCACATCGTTGCTCATGGCCTGTTCAAGGCCTGGCTTTTCCTCGGCACCGGCATGACGATCCGGGCACCGCAGATCGAGCGGGTCCGCCCGCCGGTCCTCGCTGCCCTCGGGGTCAGCGTCCTCGTGCTGGGCGCCGGGTTCGCCGCCGGGATCGTCGATCCGCAGGCGCCGGCCTTCCTACCGATGGCCTTCGCCCTGATGACCGCGATCCTCACCTTCCTGACGCTTCCGCAGAGCAGCGGCCGCACAGCGCAGATGGTCGGCAGCGGGTTGATGGTGGCGACCCTGATCGGGGTCCACATGCTCGGCCTGTTCGCGGCCGAAAGCCTCTACCAGCGCAGTGCACCGCCGATCCTGCCCGCCGGCGCCCAGCTTGCCCTGGCCCTGCTCTTCTCGCTGGCGCTGCTGTGGCAGTTCAAGCCTTCGGCTGCCGCCCGGCAACTGCCCCGCTGGCTCTACGTCCGCCTGCTCAACGCTGGCGCTGTCCGCGCCTGAACCCCCTCCTCTCTTCAAGGAAACCGCCATGTCGCTTCTCCTGAAAGAACGCCCCAAGCAGCAAACCCTCTCCGCCGGGGATGTACAGGACCTCGTCCAGATCGCCTCCCAGGTCGTGGCGCCGCTGTGGCCGCTCGAAAGCCCGATCGCGGTCAATCCGCTCGCCGGCTTCGAGGACCTTCCCTTCGCGGACGCCATCAGCCGGGCGGGAGAATTGTTCGGCGCGCGCGCAGGGATGGCGCTCGCCAAGTGGCGCCGCCTGCTTGAGCAAGGCAAGGTCGATCGCGTCCTGCTTATGCAGATCGCGGTCGAGCATCTCGGCGGCCCCGACATGGCGTTCCGCAAGGTCCTGCCCGGCATCACCGCGCTGGACCTTCTGTCGGCACGGCTGCTGGAAATCGAGGAGCGTGCCGAGCCGGATGCAGAGGCTCCGCGCAGCTCAGGCCCTGGCGAAGCGTTTCTCGCCAAATGGTGTGCCGTCTTCTTCGACCAGGGCGTCGCAGCGATGCCGATGCCGGGGCGCGAACGCGGCCTGTACGCCGCGATCCTCGACATGGCCCTCGACGATCCCGACTTCGCGGCACTGGCAGGCAATGAAGCCGAGACGCTGGTTGACGCTATGCCGTCCAATCCGCTCGAAGCGATCCGCCTGACCCTGCTCGACAAGCCCGACCAGCCCGAGGTGCGCCTGCACTGGCTCCGCACCATGCTGACCCGCCTGCCGGGCTGGGCCGGCCACATCCGCTGGCGCAGCGAGAAGGCAGACCCGGACGTGTCGCGTGGCGCTCCGGCGACGCTGACCGACCTGCTCGGCCTGTGGACCCTGATCGACCGGCTGGATCCGCTGCCGAAGGCGCCGCCGTCTTTCGCGAACGACGCGCGCGACGACCTCGCGCGCCACTTCTCGCTCGATTTCCTGACGCTCGACCGTCTGGAGGGCGAGGCCAAGGCGATCGTGCGGCATATTGCCGGGCTATCCTACGCCGATCTGGCCTATCTCTTCATGACCGCTGCCGAGCGGCAGTTGGAGAGCCAGGTCGTTTCCGGCCTGCGCAAGCACGTCCGTGGCCATGATGGCGGCAAGGCCCGTCCGGCAGCGCAGATGATCTTCTGCATCGACGTTCGCTCGGAACCGCTGCGGCGCGCGATCGAGCAGCGCGGCGATTATGAGACGCTGGGCTATGCCGGCTTCTTCGGCCTGCCGATCGCGCTGCGTTCGCCGCTCGACAGCAGGCGCAAGCGGCAGCTGCCGGTCCTCCTCGAACCGCAGCATGACCTCGAGACCCGCCCGGTTGCCGGTGCAGAAGAGGAAGCGCATCGCATGATCGAGCGGATCCGCGGGGCGACGAGCCTCAACAGCCTTGCAGGATCGGCGAAGCAGGGCATCGTCACCAGCTTCGCGACCGCCGAGGCCGCCGGACCGCTGGCCGCAGCGATGCTGGCAATCCGCAATTGGGCGCCCAGGCTGGCGCAGAAGCTGGTGCCGCCGGGCCGCGATGCGCTCGATCCGCTGATGGGGGCATGCACCGCGAGCCACGACCACGATCATGATCACGCGGCCACCGATGGCATGACGCTGGTGAACAAGGCCGATTATGCGCGCAACCTGTTCGCTCTCACCGGCCTCAAGGCGGAGGCGCTCGGGCGCATCGTGCTCCTGGTCGGGCACGGCGCCAGCGCGGTCAACAATGCGTTCGTCGGCTCGCTCGACTGCGGCGCCTGTGGGGGCCGCTCAGGTGGCCCCAACGCCCGCGCGCTGGCGGCGATCCTGAACGACGATCGGGTGCGGAGTCACCTGCGCGCCGATGGGGTAATGATCCCCGAGGACAGTTATTTTCTTGCCGCCCAGCACAACACCAGCACCGACGAAATCCTGTTCTACGAAAGCTGGAACATCCCGGCTTCGCACCAGGAGGATTTCGAGTTGCTGCGCATGGACGTCGAGGATGCGGCCAACGAAACCTGCGGCTGGCGCGCGGCGCGCCTCGGCCGGACGGTCGAGGGCCAACGCACCGCTGCGCTGCACTGGGGCGAGGTGCGCCCCGAATGGGGCCTGTCGCGCAACGCCGCCTTCATCGTCGGCCCACGCTCGATCAGCCGCGATATCGACCTCGACGGGCGCGCCTTCCTGCACAGCTATGACTGGCGACAGGACAATGACGGCTCGGCGCTTAAGACGATCCTGACCGCGCCGATGATCGTCGCACAGTGGATCAACTGCCAATATCTCTTCTCGACGATCGACAATGCAGCCTACGGGGCCGGAGACAAGTCGACCCATAACATCATCGGCGGCTTCGGGGTGCTGCAGGGCAATGACGGCGACCTCTGCGTCGGCCTTCCGCGCCAGTCGCTCTTCAACGACGACGGCACGCCCTATCATGTGCCGCAGCGGCTGTTGACGGTCGTCCATGCCCCGCTCGACCGGGTCGACCGTATCGTGATGGAGACGCCGATCCTGAGCCGGCTGTTCGGCAATGGCTGGGTCAAGCTGATCGTGATCGACCCGCTCGACAAGGCAGCGCATCGCTGGGTGTCGAGCGACGGCATCATGCCGCTATCGTCGGCCACCAATGGCTGGGCGCAGGGGCACTATAGCGTCTGACAAACGGACCGGGCGGCACGCCAGCGCCGCCCGGTATCCGCTTCAGATCGTGCGGCGCCAGCCGAACTGGTCGTTGGTCTCGCCGCGCTGGATGGCGACCAGCCGGTCGCGCAGGTCCTGCGTCATCGGCCCGGCGTCGCCGGAGCCGATCAGGAACTCGCCGCCACTGTGCAGGATCCGGCCGACGCTGACGATCGTCGCCGCGGTGCCGCACACGAACACCTCGCGCAGGCGGCCGCTCTGCGCATCGGCCTGCCACTGGTCGAAACCATAGCGAGCCTCTTCGACCGATATGCCTTTGTCGCGGGCGAGTGCGATCACCGAGGCGCGGGTGATGCCGGGCAGGATCGTGCCGAGCGGCGGCGTCTTCACCGTGCCGTCGTCGAACACGAAGAAGATGTTCATGCCGCCCAGTTCCTCGACCCAGCGATGCTCGGCGGCGTCGAGGAAGACGACTTGGTCGCAGCCATGTTCGATCGCCTCGGCCTGCGCGATCAGGCTACCGGCATAGTTGCCGCCGCACTTGGCCGCTCCCGTGCCGCCGGCAGCAGCGCGGCTGTAATTGTCCGATACCCAGACGCTGATCGGCTTGGCGCCGCCCTTGAAATAGGCGCCGACCGGCGAGGCGATCACGCAGAAGACGTAGCGTTTGGCCGGGCGCACGCCGAGGAACACGTCGTTGGCGAACATGAAGGGGCGCAGATAGAGGCTGCCCTCGCCCGCCGGAATCCACTCGGCGTCGATCGCGACCAGCCTCTCGATCGCCTCGAGGAACAACTCCGCGGGCAGCTCGGGCATCGCCATGCGGTGCGCCGACTGGTTGAAGCGGCGCGCATTTTCTTCCGGGCGGAACAGGGTGATCGCGCCGTCGCTCCCGCGATAGGCCTTCATCCCCTCGAAGATCTCCTGCGCATAATGCAGCACGGCGCTGGCCGGATCGATCGAGAAAGGCTCGCGGGCACGGACGCGGGCGTCGTGCCAGCCGGCTTCCTCGGTCCATTCGATGGTGACCATATGATCGGTGAAGACCTTGCCGAAGCCCGGCTCCGCGATCAGCTGCGCCCGCGCCTCGGCGGAAAGCTGGTTGGGGTTGGGGATCGTCTGGAACTGCACAGAATCTGCCATGGTTCACCTGAAGATGGATTTGGGCGAAGCCCTTAAAGCCTGATCGGGCGCGGTGGAAGCGCTTTGCGCAGTGCGTCCGCCGGATTGCCCGTCAGGCGGCGACCCGCTCGGATGGCCGCTCATCGAGCCGTGCGATGAGTGCCGCCCGAGCCTCGGCATAGCGCGCCATGGCTTCCTCCTTCACCGGGCCATAGCCGCGCACCATGTCGGGCAATGCGGCGAGCGCCAGCGCGGTGTCGGGCGCTGTGCGGTCGAGCCGGTCGCAGAGCATCTCGACCGTCGCGAGATATTCGTCGCGCAGCGCCCGCTCGGCACGACGCTCCGCCGTGCGTCCGAACGGATCGGCCCAGCTGCCGCGCAGGCGCTTGCCCTTGGCGAGCAGCGCCATGGCCTTGAAGATCCAAGGCCCGAACTTGCGCTTGGCGGGTCGGCCCGTCGCAGGGTCTGTCCGCGACAGCATCGGCGGAGCGAGATACACCGACAGCCGCCGCGTCGAGGCAAACTGCGCCGACAATGCCTCGCGGAAGGCCGGCTCCGAATAGAGCCGGGCGACTTCATATTCGTCCTTATAGGCCATCAGCTTATAGGCATTGGCTGCCACCGCGCGCAGCAGCGCCTCATCCGGATTCCCGCTCTGTGCCACGGTCGCGCGCACGCGATCGACGAGCTCCGCATAGCGGGCGGCATAGGCCTCGTCCTGATAGGAGACGAGATCGGCGCTGTGACGGGCGATAAGGGTGTCGATATCCTCGACCGGAGCCGGCTCCGCAGCGAGGCCGGCCATGCGCTCCACCGCCGCCAAGTCGACCGCCGCGAGGCGGCCCCAGGCGAAGGCGCGCTTGTTGAGACCGACCGCAGCACCATTGGACTCGATCGCCGCCGCGAAAGCCTCGGCCGAGATCGGCAGTAACCCCTTCTGCCAGGCATAGCCCACCATCAGCGTGTTCGCCGCGACATTGTTGCCGAACAGCCCCTCGGCGATACGCGTCGCGTTGAGCAGGAATCCGCGATCGCCCGCCCGCTTCATCAGCAGGTCGAGCATGCCAGCGGTGGGGAGCGTGGCATCGCGGTCCATCACCACGTCGGCGGTCGGGGTCTCGTCGGCATTGAGGACGATCGCGCCGCGTCCAACCGCGAATTTGCGGAGCGCGTCGGGGCTGCTCGCCACGACGGCATCGGTACCGAGCACGAGGTCGGCATCGCCCTGCCCGATCCGGACCGCATGGATATCGCCGCGCGCGATGCGCACCTGACTGACCACCGCGCCATTCTTCTGGGCGAGACCGGTGAAGTCGAGCACGGTCGAGGACAGCCCATCGAGATGCGCCGACATGCCGAGCAGCGCGCCGACGGTGAGAACGCCCAGCCCGCCGATTCCGGCGACATAGACGTTGAACACGCCGTCGAGCGCGGGGATTGCAGGCGCGGGAAGTGCCGGAAAACGCTCCTTCTCCATCGCCTCGATCCTTGCCGCCTCGGGGCGGCGCAGCACCGGCCCGTCGATCTCGACGAAGCTGGGGCAGAAGCCCTTCACGCAGGAGAAATCCTTGTTGCAGGCCGACTGGTCGATCCGGCGCTTCGTCCCCTGCGGCGTCTGCACCGGCTGCACCGCGATGCAGTTCGACTGAACCGAGCAGTCACCGCAGCCCTCGCAGACGCGCGGGTTGATGAACAGGCGGCGATCGGGATCGGGGAAGCCACCGCGCTTGCGGCGGCGGCGCTTCTCGGCCGCGCAGGTCTGTTCATAGACGATCGCCGTCACGCCCGGCATGTCGCGCAGCTCGCGCTGGATCGCATCCATCTCGTCGCGGTGGCCGACGATCACGTCCCCCAACCCGCGCCACTTGGCAGGATCGTCGCTGACGAGGCGAACATGCGAGACGCCCTCGGCTTTCAGCTGGGCGACGATCCGCGCGGGCTCGATGACGCCCTCGGCCGGCTGCCCGCCGGTCATCGCAACCGCGTCGTTGTAGAGTATCTTGAAGGTGATGTTCGCCTTAGACGCAACCGCGCCGCGGATCGCGAGCAGGCCGCTATGCTGATAGGTGCCATCGCCAAGATTCTGGAAGATGTGCTTCGTCTCGGAAAAGGGCGCGGCGCCCACCCATTGCATCCCCTCGCCGCCCATCTGGCTGAAGGTCGAGGTCTTCAGCTTGGGCACCGACAAGGCCATGACATGGCAGCCGATCCCGCCGCCCGAAATCGACCCCTCGGGCGTGGGGGTCGAGCTGTTGTGGGGGCAACCCGAGCAGAAGAAGGGCTTGCGCGCCGGAAAGGGCACGACCTCGCCGCCAGCCTTGCGGCTCTGCAGCGTCTCGAGGCGGGCGGCGAGCCCGAGCGGATCCTGCGCGATCCGCGACACCAGCGCGCGCGCGACCATCATCGGATCGAACTCCATCACGACCGGAAGCAGCGGCTTGCCCTCGGCATCGGTCTTGCCCGTCACGCGGGCGCGCGGACCTGCCCGGTTGAACAGCGCGGCCTTGATCTGGTTCTCGACGGTCGGGCCCTTTTCCTCGACGACGAAAATCTCCTCCGCCTTCCCGGCCAGATCGAGCAGCGGCGCGGTGGCGAGCGGCCAGCTCATCGCCACCTTGTGGATCGACAGGCCCAGCGCATCCGCCTCGTCCTCGCCGATGCCCAGGTTGCTGAGCGCCTGCATGAAGTCCTGATGCGCCTTGCCGACCGTGACGACGCACAGGCGCGCCTTGCTGCTGGCGAAGATCGTCCGGTCGATCCGGTTCGCGGTCGCCCAGGCGACGGCGGCCGGCAGGCGCTCCTCGATCATGCGCCGCTCATATTCGGCGCGCTGGGCGGGCCATTGGATCGTCGGGTCCCAGTTGAGCCCATGGGCCGGCACGACGTCGGTCGGCGCGTGAAAGAGCGGATGGGCGTCGGGCAGCTCGAAGCTCGCAGCGCTCTCGACCACCTCGGCGATCGTCTTCATCGCCACCCACAGGCCGGAGAAGCGCGACAGGGCGAAGCCGGCGAGGCCCAGCGTAAGGATTTCGGAGACGTTGGCCGGCTGGATGACCGGCATCATCACCGACTGGAATATGCCGTCGGTCTGGTGCGGGAACATCGAGGATTGCGCCGCATGATCGTCGCCGCCGATCGCCAGCACGCCGCCCAGCGGCGAGGTGCCGAGCATGTTCGCGTTGCGGAACACGTCGCCGGTCCGATCGACGCCATTGCCCTTGCCATACCAGATGCCGAAGACGCCATCGGCCTTCGTCTGGCCGAACGCCTTGTGCATCTGCGCCCCCCACAGCGCCGTCGCCGCGAGATCCTCGTTCAGCCCCGGCTGGAAAACGACATCATGCGCATCGAGATAGCTCTGCGCCTTCCACAGCTGCTGGTCGTAAGCGCCGACCGGCGACCCGCGATAGCCCGAGACGAGCCCGGCGGTGTTGAGGCCCCGTGCGCGGTCGAGCCGGCGCTGCATCAGCGGCAGCCGCACGAGCGCTTGGATGCCGGTCATGAAGGTCGGACCGCTCTCGGCGGTATAGATGGCGTCCAGGCTAACGATACGGTTGTGATTCATCGCGGGTCTCCTGCCCGCGAAGATAGCTGAAGGCCCTTGGGAAGGGTTTCCAAATTTTCCGCTATATCGGCCCATCTTGGTATCTTGAACCACGATCGATGAGATATATGGTGATATCCTCTAAATCATGAGGAGATGACCGCGATGGCGGACCTCGACGGCTATGACATTCGAATCCTGCAGACGCTAAGCCAGGACGGCCGGATCACCTGGCGTGACCTGGCCGACGATATCGGTCTGTCGCTGACGCCGACGATCCGGCGCGTCCGGCAGCTGGAAGAGGCCGGCTACATCACCGGCTATTTCGCGCGGCTCGACGAAAAGCAGCTGGCCGGGGCGATGAGCGTGTTCGTATCGATCACGCTGGAAAAGCAGGTGCGCGCCTCGCTCGACGCCTTCGAGGCCGAGGTCGCCTCGCTGGCGGAGGTGATGAGCGGCTTCCTGATGTCGGGCGGGTCGGACTATCTGCTGCGCTGCGTGGTGCGCGACCTCGACCATTATCGCGACTTCCTGGACGTGCTGACCAACATCCCCGGCGTCGCGCATATCCAGAGCAGCTTCGCGCTCAAATCCTTCATCAACCGCCCCGCTCCGCTCATCAAGGGGGCGGTGCGCTAGGCATATATGGGGCCGGGGCCTCCCCTTCCGCTTTGGGTCGGAGGCTCCTAGAGAAGAGGTAGATGAAAGCTTCGGACGCAAAGACCGCTGGGGCGACCGCAGCGAAGGGACCGGCCCGCCGCGCGCGCCAGGCTCCCGACATCCGCCGCCAGGACCTGCTCGCCGTCACGATCCGCTGCCTCGCAACCCTCGGACCGCGTGGCGCCACAGGGCGGGAAATCTGCCGCCAGGCCGGCGTCTCGCACGGCCTGCTCCGCCATTATTTCAGCAATCCCGAGAACCTGCTGCTCGAGACCTATCAGGAGCTGTGCGACAATTTCATCGGCCGCTTCGCCGAGGAGGTGGAGGCCGAACACCCCGACCCCTGGACGACGATCGACCGGCTGTTCGAGGTGCATTTCAGCGAGGAATGGTCGAACCCCGACATATTGGGCGCCTGGATCGCCTTTTGGACGCTGGTCCGCAGCAATGCCGACTTCGCCGAGGTCAGCCGCCACTATAACGAACGTCTCCAGACCCTCCTCGACCGCGCCGTCGCCCGCCTGCCGCAGGGGCCGGTCCCGCCCCGCGACATGGCGACGCTGATCTCCGCGACGATGGACGGGCTGTGGCTCGACTACAGCCTGTCGCAGGAACGCCTGACGCGCGAGCGCGCCCTCACCCTCGCCCGCACCATGCTCCGCCGGCTGGCGCCGGTGGAAGATGGGCAGGGAACGGCCTCAGCATAAGCACTCAATCGACGCGCCTCACCCGGCGCCATGCAACGAAACCCAGAACCCCATGCGCCGCCAGCACCAGCAGTTGAGCGACCAGGAACGGCGGCTCGGTGCCGGTGGGCGCAAGCGCGTTGAGGGCCGGGATCTTCTGGAACATCTGCACCACGAGAACGAAGATGTTGAGATAGAGCGCCGCCGTCGCGCTGACCGCATAGGCAGTCTCGGCGCGGCCGCTTCCCGTCGCGACGTAGCGGGCGGCGAACGCCACTGCCAGCACCAGGGTCGAGACCAGCCCCGTGATGACGGCCGGGGTCAGGCCGGCAAATGGAAAGAGGAAGCCGGTGATCGTGGTGGCTGCCGTGGTTACCAGAAAAAAGCCGCCGCTGACCGGGAGGAAGCCCCTGCCCCGGGCATAGGCGATCATCGCCCATAGCCCGGTGCCGATCCCGATCAGGCTGATCGCCACGTGCAGAATGATGAACTGAGCGAGTGAGAGGCCGAACATCATGGCAGGTCTCCCTTATGCGCGGGCGGGCACGCCGTAGCGGGCGGCCGGCGTGGACAGGGAAAGCTCGGGATGCAGCGCGTCGCGCGCGGTGATGTAGGCTCGATAGGCCTCGCTGTCGGGCAGCGAAGGAATGGTAACGCCCTCGTCCATGTCGAGCCCTGCGAGCGCGGCATCGACCATGTCGTCGGCTTCCATCACCATTGAGGCCGGCAGGCCTGCCATGGCTTCCTCGCTCCAGATCTGTGTACGGGTCACGCCCGGCAGGACCGCCTGGACCCGTACACCCTGCGGCGCCAGCTCGGCGCGCAGCGCCTCGGTGAAGGTCAGGACGAACGCTTTGGTTGCCGGATAGACCGATGTAAAGGCCTCGGGCATCAGCGCGGTAACCGACGTCATATTGATGATCGTTCCCATGCCCGCCGCCGCCAGTCGGGGCGCGATCGCTGCGGAGAGCCGGGTCACGGCCCGCACATTCAGATCGATCATCGTCGAGAGGTAGTCGGCCTTTGCATCGACGATCGTGCCTTCATTGGCCATCCCGGCATTGTTGATGAGGCCAGTGATCGCTGCGTCGTCGCGCAGGCGCTCCTCGATGCGCAGGAGATCGGCCGGATCAGCGAGATCCGCGGCAAGCGGCTCGACCCGGACTCCGGTCTCGGCCTCCAGCCTGCGAGCCAGTTCGATCAACCGGTCGGCGCGGCGCGCGACAAGGATGAGATCGTGCCCACGCCGCGCGAGGCGGTCGGCATAGATGGCGCCGATGCCGTCCGAGGCACCGGTGATGAGGAAGGTCTGCTTGGTCATCGTCATGCTCCTTGAGGCAGCGTGAGAGGGCGGCCGGGCCGGCACGATGACCGGCAATTCGGCACGTCAGGCTTGGAAGAATTCGAGAAGGTCGGCGTTGACGCGCTCGCTCTCTATCTGGGCGAGGCCATGGCCGGAGCCCTCGTAGACCTTGAGCACAGCCCCCTCGACCAGCTTCACCGTTTCCGGCGCCGAATTGGCGAAAGGCACGATCTGGTCGTCATCCCCGTGCAGGACGAGCGTGGGCACATCGAAGCGGGCAAGATCGGCGTGGAAGGCGCTTTCGGAGAAGGCCCGGATCGAGTCGAGCTGCCCCTTGAGGCCCCCCATCATGCCCTGGCGCCAGAACTCCCGGCGAACACCTTCGGACTCGGTCGCGCCGGGCCGGTTGTACCCATAGAAGGGGACCGTCAGATCGTAGAAGAACTGGCTGCGATCGGCGCGGGTGCCGCGACGGATGTCGTCGAACGCGTCGATCGGAAGCCCGCCGGGGTTTGCCTCGGTCTTCAGCATCAGCGGTGTGACCGCGCTCAGCAACGCGACCTTGGCGACGCGCGCCGTGCCATGCCGGCCAATATAGCGCGTGACTTCGCCGCCACCCGTCGAATGACCGACCAGGATGACATTGGTGAGGTCGAGCTGTTCGATCAGCTCTGCAAGATCGTCGGCATATTGGTCCATCGTGTTGTTGGCCCAGGGCTGATCCGACCGACCATGGCTGCGGCGATCATGGGCGATGGTGCGAAAGCCCTGTTCCGCAAAGAAAACCATCTGCGCATCCCATGCGTCGGCGCTGAGCGGCCAGCCATGCGCAAAGATCATGGGCTGAGCGGCCTTGTCACCCCAGTCCTTGTAGAAGATACGGGTGCCATCGCGGGTGGTGATCGTGCTCATGGTGGTAACTCCCTTCGCTTCGAGAGGCCGTCTTTCGGCCTGATGGGAAAGGATGTACGCTTGCTCGTCGGCGGACGGGCTCGGCAGTTCCGTCAAATGCCGAGCCGAAACCGACAAAGCGACGCTACGGAAGGCTGATCCCGGGGAAAGGAAAGCGCCAATGCATGGTGACGCCAGCACCGGGCCCGAAATCGGCCTCGTGCTTTATCCGGGGTGCCAGATGGCAATGGTCCACGGCATCACAGACATGTTCGAGGTCGCGTCCTTTTATGCCCGGGCCCAGGCGCGCGCGCCCTTGCGGACGAGCCATTGGCACATGGGCGATGACGGCACCTTCACGCGAGCGCATGACAGCGCTCCGGGAATGTCGGGCGACCCCGATGTCCTGATCGTTCCCGGCCGGCTCGGCCCGCTCGCCGATGCGGACGAAGCCGCGCCCTATGCCCGCTGGCTGCTCGACCGCCACGCCCGGGGAACGGTGCTCGCCTCGACGTGCGGAGGCGCCTTCATCCTCGCCGCCACCGGGCTGCTCGCCGGGCGAGAGGCGACGACCCACTGGTTCTTCGCCCAGGAAATGCAGGGCCGCTTTCCCGACATCCGCGTCGAGCCGGGTCGCATCGTGATCGACGATGGCGATCTGATCACGGCGGGCGGGCTGATGGCGTGGACCGACCTCGGCCTTCGCCTGGTCGATCGGCTGCTCGGCCCATCGATCATGCTCGAGACCGCCAAGTTCATGCTCATCAATCCCGGCGGACGCGAGCAACGCAACTATTCGGTATTCTCGCCGCAGCTGACGCATGGCGACGAGGCAATCCTCAAGGTGCAGCATTGGCTTCAGTCGCGCGCGGGACGGCTCGTCAGCGTGCCCGATATGATGCGGCAGGCGGGGCTGGAAGAACGCACCTTCCTGCGCCGGTTCAAGAGCGCAACGGGGATGAAGCCCATAGAATATGTCCAGCACCTGCGCGTGGGCAAGGCGCGCGAGCTGCTGGAATTCACCCGCCGACCGGTCGACCAGATCGCGTGGAGCGTCGGCTATGAAGACCCCGCCGCCTTCCGCCGCGTCTTCGCCCGCGTCGTCGGCCTCTCGCCGGGCGACTACCGGACCCGCTTCGCGAGTCGAACCGAGCTCGATGCGGTGGCATGAGCGGATAGGCTCGTTCGAATTTGCAATGCCGAACGCGCCCTGCTCCTGACCAATTCGCGCTGGACCCTACGCCGCTCCCGTAACACTATTCGCGGACCAAGCGGGAGCGTGCCCATGCCGCCAGTTTTGAAGATCGTCGACGAGTGCTTCGGCGCCGCAACGGGGGAGCGCAGGCCCGCGCTCGAGCTGCGCCTCGCGACGGAGCGCATTACCGCGCGCGAACTGATCCGCAGGCGCGTGGCCGACGAGGTAAGCGTCGCCAATCGCAAGCGCATCAAGGTCGCCGCCGATCATGCACGCGCGCGATCCTTCCTGATCCCGCTGCGCGACGACACGCCCGAAGGCGGGCTTGCCTCCTTTCACGCCGGCTCCTTCCGTGCCCACCGCTTCGATGAGGCGATCGAATATAAGCGCGCGATCGATGCGTTCGGACGAAACCAGTTCGTCCTGCTGGTCGACGAGCGCCAGGTCTGCGACCTCGACGAGGCGATCGTCGTCACGCCGGAGAGCGAGGCGGTGTTCCTTTATCTGACCCCGCTGATCGGCGGATGACCGGACTGATCGGTCGCATTGCGGAGCTGTTCAAAATCCGCGAAAGAGCAACGGACACTAATATCGCAGAGCACGCGTCGGGGCCGATCCCCCCCTCAGCGCCCGAAGTGCACCGCGTGATCACGGCGATCTGTGCTGAGGTGGCCAGGGATCAGCGCTACAGGGGCGGGGCGGTAAGGCTCGGCGGCATCGGGCCTTGGGAGCGGCTGAAGAATGGCCCCGAGGCCATGCAGGTCGCCGTTGCGCTGAACGCCGTCATACACAAACGCCATAGCGGCCTCGACGGCGGAACAATCGAGGAAACGCGAAGAACGATCGCGTCGCAGCTCTTCCGGAAGAAGCTGCCCTTCACCGGCGATCAGCTCGCCGGTCCGATCAGGGCCTGGGCCGAGCAACCCCATCTTCAATATGGCATGGCCGGACTCTCCATGATCGGTGCGGCAGAGCGGTTGCTGGACGGACAAGCCCCCGAGGGCGCCCTGCGAGGCGCGCTCGAAAAGCTCCGGCGGCGGCTGACGCCCCTCCTCGCCAACCAGCCCAGCGGCGAATTCGACAAGAAGCTCCTCGCGCGCGTGAAGGCGCTGCTCGAGCCCGATCTGGGCAATCGGCGCGCACTTCCGCCAGGTCCCTTCGCACAATCGCTCGCGCCCTGGCTTGCGACGCTCGACGCGACCGATCGCGACGCATGGCGGGCGCTGCTCGCTTATGCCGCCGGCGCGGGCGACAAGAGCAGGCCCGCCTCGAAATGGGTGGCGGGGGGACAGCAACTGGTCGACGCCATCGGCGAAGCCGTGGTCGCCGCGCAGCTGGTCGCATGGATGGAAGCCACAACCCCCGATCCAGCCAAAGTCGACCTCAGCCTCGATATCCTCAAGGGACTTGTCTGGCTGGCCTCGGCATGGGTCCAGCCCGGTCTCACCGGCGCCGTAGGGCGCTTTGCCGAGCGTTGCTTCCGCAAGGTCCCAGACGTCGGTGCACGTTCGGTCAAGCTCGGCAATGCGGCGCTCTGGGCGCTATCGGCAAGCGCGGACGTCGACGCAGCGGCGGCCGAACTGTTTCGCCTGCGGACCCGGCTCAAGCTCCCTTCGACTAGCAAGCTGCTCGACGAACTCCTTACGACCATGGCCGGACGGCTCGGTCGCAGCCTGGCCGATCTCGAAGAGGGCGCGCTGCCTACGTTCGGGCTGGCGCGCGATGGAATGTCGACCCACAGGCTGGGCGAGTTCACAGCGAGCATCGTCGTCGACGCAGCAGACGTCGAGATCCGCTGGCAGACCGAGGACAAGCGCTCCCTGAAAACAGTGCCCGCTGCCGTCCAGCGCGACCATAAGGCAGAACTGACATCGATCCGGCAGGCCGCGAAGGACATCGAAGCGGCCCGCGCCGCCCAGGCATTGCGGCTGGAACAGTCCTGGCTGGAGGATCGGCACTGGGATGCCTCGACGTGGCGCCGGATCTTTCTCGATCACCCGCTGCGGCGACAGGTGGCGCATGCACTGATCTGGCGTTTCGAAGGGCCGGATGGCGCGTTCGACGCCATGCCGCAAGGCGATTGCCTGCTGACGCTCAGTGGCGTCACTCCGATCCCTGCAGCCGGGACGGTGCGGCTCTGGCACCCGCTCGACAGCGATCCCGAAGACGTGCTGGCCTGGCGCGATCGCATCGTCGCGCTCGACCTGACGCAGCCGATCAAGCAGGCGCATCGCGAAATCTACGTCCTGACCGATGCCGAGCGCAGCACCGACACCTATTCCAACCGCTTCGCGGCGCATATATTGCGCCAGCATCAGTTCCGCGCGCTGTGCCACGCCCGCGGGTGGTCGTTCGATTTTCTTGGCGGCTGGGACAGCGACAGCATCCCCACCCGCCCCGTGCCGCATCATCGGATTCATATCGAATATTATGTCGACCCCGTTCACGACGGGCAGAGGAGCGCGGCCTATGTGCCGCTGCATCTCACGACCGACCGGATCCGTTTCCTCGACAATGAAGGCCGGGCGGTTTCGCTGGAGACGGTGCCGCCGATCATCTTTTCGGAGATGCTGCGCGATGTCGACCTGTTCGTCTCCGTCACCAGCGTGGCCAATGATCCGGCCTGGACCGACGGCGGACCGGATGGCCGGTTCGGCGACTATTGGCGCAGCTGGGCCTTTGGCGAGCTCGGTCAGAGCGCCGAGACCCGACGGACGCTGATCGCCGCCATCGTGCCGAAGCTGGCGATCGCCGACCGGCTGGAGGTGACCGACAAGGCTCTGATCGTGCAGGGACAGCGGCACAGCTACGCGGTCCACTTCGGATCGGCCAACATCCAGATCCTGCCGAGCAAACGCTATCTCTGCATCGTTCCGGGCCGTCCGGGGAAGCACAGCGAGACGATCAAACTCCCCTTCACCGGCGACAGCCTCGTGTCCATCATCCTCAGCAAGGCCTTCCTGCTGGTCGACGAGAGCAAGATTACGGATCGGACGATCCTGGCGCAGTTGTGAGCACCCAATCCTTACCGTCTGGCTGACGGGTAATGTACACCAACATCGATCAGAACATGGCACTTTCATCCGGGGCAGAGCCGAAATAATCTCGTGCGTCAGTGGGAGAGACACGGGAAGGCCGGCAATTGGCTGACGGTTTCGAGGCGATCTATGCAGGGCTGCGCGCGATCATGCTCGATGCCGCGCCGTCTATGACGGTGACGAAGGACGAACCAGGATCGCTGGAACTGCGGACACCGGATATCGACCCCAAGACGAAAGGACCTGGCTGGTTCGGTACGGTCACGATCAAGAAGAGTTACGTGGCCTTTCACCTGATGCCACTCTATGCGCACCCTGAGATCGCTGCAGATATCTCGCCGGGGCTTTCCAAGCGCAAACAAGGCAAGACCTGCTTCAATTTCAGCAAGATGGACGAAGACCTGTTCAGCGAGCTTGACCGTCTGACACAAGCATGCGCCCGTCTCTGACGTTGGCACGAGCCCCCATTTCCAGAGTGGCGATCACAAACGCCGCCTACCTTACAACCCTCCCCCCCTTCATCACATGGTCCACCCGCTCTAGCGCAGCAATGTCCGCCAGCGGGTCGGCGGCGACCGCGATCAGGTCGGCGTAATGGCCGGGCGCAACCTCGCCGACATCGGCGGATTTGCCCATCAGCGCGGCGGCGCTGGTCGTGGCGGACTGGATCGCCTGCATCGGGGTCATGCCGTAGCGGACCATGTAGCGGAACTGGCGGGCGTTGAGTCCGTGCGGATAGACGCCGGCGTCGGTGCCGAAGGCGATTTTCACCCCCGCCTTGACCGCCTTGGCGAAGCCCTGGCGCTGCGCCTCGGTCGTGTCGTCATTCTTGCGGAGGATGTCGGCGGGCCAGCCGTCGCGGCGGCCGACTTCCGAAATATAGTCGCCATTATAGATGTCCATGACCAGCCAGGCGCCTTTCTGTTTGGCAAGCGCAATGCCCTCATCGTCGATCAGCGACGCATGCTCGATCGAGCGAACCCCGGCGCGCAGGGCGATCTTGATCCCCTCCGCGCCATGGGCGTGGGCGGTGACATAGCTGCGGTTGCGCGCGGCCTCGTCGACGGCGGCGCGGATCTCCTCCTCGCTCATCTCGGGCGCGCCGGGCTCGGTCCCGGCGGCGAGCACCGCTCCGGTCGCGATCAGCTTGATGAAGTCGGCGCCGCGCTGGAACAGCATCCGCGTCTTCGCCTTCACCTCCTCCGGACCACTGGCGACGCCCATCCGCATTGACGGCGGCACGCCCACGTCGGGCGCGGTGCCGGTCACTTCGCCACCGCCGCCGGGTACGGTGATATAGGCCCCAGCCACCGCCATGCGCGGCCCCTCGACCGATCCCGCGTCGATCGCATTGCGCAGCGCCACGTCGGTGAAGGCGCGGAAGGTGCCCACGTCGCGTACCGTGGTGAAGCCCGCCATCAGCGTATCGCGCGCATGGCGGGCGCCGAGCAACGCGATGTCCGCCTCCGAATGGAGCAAGGGCTCGGCGACGTTGGCGCTCTGTTCGACGTCGGCAAGATGGGTGTGCATGTCGATCAGGCCGGGCAGCACGGTATAGGCCGACCAGTCGACCAGCGCTGCCCCGGCGGGCGGCGGCGCATAGGGGGCGACCGAAGTCACCTTGCCGTCGTCGATGCGGATCAGGCGGTCGGTCAGCAGCTTGCCCGCCCCGGTGTCGATCAGTCGCCCGGCGCGGACATAGCTGGTCTCAGCCCAGGCCTGCCCGGCCATTGCGAGGCTGGCGGCCAGCCCGATGATCGCCATCCTCACGCCCCGCATGCCCGCCATGATGCCCCCCTTCGGTACGGCCCAACCTGTCAGCCTGACGCGATCCTGCACCACTGTTTGACAGTCGTCAAACAAGCCCATCTTGCGACTTCCTGCCGCTTATTATACAGATGTCAAACAAGCAGGAGTTGCCATGGCCACGCAGCCTCGTTCCGACATGATGTCCGATCCCGATGCGGGCTGGAGCCTGCCGGCCTGGACCTATTCCGATCCGGACTTTTTCCAGGCAGAGGTCGATCGCGTCTTCCGCCCGTCCTGGCAGATCGTCTGCCACGAAAGCGACATTCCGCAGGTCGGCGACTATCACACGCTCGACTATATCGGCGAGAGCGTCATCGTCGTGCGCGGCGACGACCGGGTGGTCCGTGCCTTCACCAATGTCTGTCGCCATCGCGGCGCGCGGCTGGTCGACGGCCCCTCGGGCTGCGCAAGCCGGCTGACCTGCCCCTATCATGCGTGGAGTTACGATCTCAGAGGCGCGCTGACCGGCCTGCCGCTGTCGCAGACCTATGGCGGCATGGACCGCGCGGCGCACGGCCTGGTGCCGGTTCAGGTCGAGATCTGGCAGAGCTTCATCTTCGTGCGACTGGAGGATGATGGCGGCCCTGCGGTGGCCGAGATGATGCAGCCTTATGCGGCCGAGGTGGAGCCCTATCGCTTCGCCGACATGCGCGCCTTCGGCCGGGTGACGCTGCGCCCGCGCGACGTGAACTGGAAGAATGTCGGCGACAATTATTCGGACGGACTGCACATCGTCGTCGCCCATCCGGGGCTCACCCGGCTGATGAGCAATGGCTATACGGTCGAGGCGATGGAGCATGTCGACAAGATGGCAGCACCCATCCGCGACCGCCTGTCGAACAACCCCTCGGAGCGCGCCTATCAGGCGATCCTGCCCGACGTTCCGCACCTGCCCGAAGACCGCAAGCGGCTGTGGACCTATTTCAAGCTGTGGCCGAACTTCGCCTTCGACATTTATCCGGACCAGGTCGACTTCATGCAGTGGCTGCCGGTCTCCCCGACCGAGACGCTGATCCGCGAGATCGCCTATGCGGTGCCCGACGACCGGCGCGAGATGAAGGCCGCCCGCTATCTCAACTGGCGCATCAACCGGCAGGTGAACAGCGAAGACACCTGGCTGATCAAGCGGGTGCAGGACGGGATGGCGTCGAAGAGCTTCACCGTCGGGCCGCTGTCGGAGACCGAGGTGGCGCTGCGCAATTTCTGCCGGAAGATGCGGGGCCTGATCCCCGAAGCCCGCCTGCACCATGCACCGGCACCCGGCTGGAGCCGGCGCCCGCACGCGCAGGGCTAGAAATCAGAGATCGAGGACAAGGGGGAAAGCGATGTCGACCCATTATGATGCCGTGATCATCGGCGGCGGCCATAACGGCCTCGTCTGCGCCTTCTACCTCGCCCGCGCCGGCCACAAGGTGCGCGTGCTCGAACGGCGCGACGTCGTCGGCGGCGCGGCGGTGACCGAGGAGTTCCACCCCGGCTTCCGCAATTCGGTGGCGAGCTACACGGTCAGCCTGCTCAACCCCAAGGTGATCGCCGACATGCGCCTCGCCGATCATGGCTATCGCGTGATCGAGCGGCCGGTGTCCAACTTCCTGCCGCAGCCCGATGGCGGCTATCTGCTGCTGGGCGGCGGGCTGGAGCGCACCCAAGCCGAGTTCCGCAAGTTCAGCGCCCATGATGCCGAGGTGCTGCCGGCCTATTATGACGCGCTCGAAGGCGTCGCCGACGTGTTGCGCGATCTCGCTATGCACGCGCCGCCCAATGTCGGCGACGGCATCGACGCGCTGATGGCCGGCGCGCGTCAGGGCCTTCCGCTCGCGCGCCTGCCGCTCGAACGCCAGCGCGACGTCCTGGACCTGTTCACGAAAAGCGCGCGCACCGTCCTCGACGGCTGGTTCGAGAGCGAGGCGGTCAAGGCTGCCTTCGGCTTCGACGCGGTCGTCGGGAACTATGCCAGCCCCGACACGCCGGGCTCGGCCTATGTCCTGCTTCACCACGTCTTCGGCGAGGTGAACGGCAAGAAGGGCGCCTGGGGCCACAGCGTCGGGGGGATGGGCAAGATCACCTCGATCATGGCGAAGGTCTGCCGTGATCTCGGCGTCGAGATCAGCCTGGAGGCGCCGGTCGCGCAGGTGCTGGTCGACGGCGACCGTGCGGTCGGCGTGCGCCTTGAAAGCGGCGAGGAAGTCTTCGGCCGGCGCGTGATCGGTAATGTCGGCCCGAAGCTGCTCTACGAGCGGCTGATCGACCCGACCGACCTGCCCGACGATTTCCTGCGCCGCATCCGCTCGTTCAAGGCGGGATCGGGAACCTTCCGCATGAACGTCGCCCTGTCGGAACTGCCGAACTTTACCTGCCTGCCGGGACCGGGCCAGCATCTGGAATCGGGCATCATCATCGCGCCGACGCTCGACTATATGGACCGCGCCTTCCTCGACGCGAAGCTGCACGGCATGTCGAAGCAGCCGATCGTCGAGATGCTGATTCCCTCGATCGTCGACGACAGCCTCGCCCCGCCCGGACAGCATGTCGCGAGCCTGTTCTGCCAGCAATTCGCCCCCGTGCTGCCAGACGGGCGCAGCTGGGACGACGAGCGGGAGGCCGCTGCCGACCTGATCATCGACACGGTCGAGGCCTATGCGCCAGGCTTCAAGGCCTCGGTCGTCGGCCGGCAGATCCACTCGCCGCTCGACCTCGAACGTAAGTTCGGGCTCATCGGCGGGGACATCATGCACGGCAATATGTCGCTCGACCAGCTGTGGGCGGCGCGCCCGGTGCTGGGCCATGGCGGCTATCGCGGGCCGTTGAAGGGGCTCTACATGTGCGGCGCGGGCACCCATCCGGGCGGCGGCGTGACGGGTGCCCCCGGTCACAATGCGGCGCAGGTGATCCTGTCCGACGCGGGTCTCTACGGGAAGCTGCGCGGCCGGGCCTGAGGATCAGCCGATGGAGGAGGTTGCGGCCTCCTCCAATATCCACTGGCGGACGTGGCGCAGCGCCCGGCTCTCGGTCGCATCGGCCGGGGTCACGAGATAATAGGCCTCCTCCCCCGCGAGCGGGATGTCGAGCGGCGAGACCAGCACGCCCGACGCCAGCTCGGGCTCGATCAGGAAGCGGGGGATGAGCGCCGCCCCCGCCCCGGCCGCCGCCGCCTGCGCGAGCATCAGGAACTGTTCGAACGACCCGCTCGGTGCCGGCGGCTCCGCCGACACCCCCGCCGCACGCAGCCACCGCGACCAGGCCGAGGCGCGAGACGACTGGATCAGCAACGGCCAGCGCAGCACGTCCTCGGGCGCGGCGATCGGGCTTCGGGCGAGTTGGGCCGGCGAGCAGACGAGGATCGCCTCCTCGCGAAACAGCAGATCATGGCGCGCGCCTGGCCAGTCGGGCAGGCCGAAATGGATCGCGGCGTCGAACGGCTCATCGGCAAAGCTGAACGGGAAGGAGCGCGCTGCGAAATTGACGATGATGTCGGGGTGCCGCGCGGTGAGGCCCGCCAGTCGGGGGGCCAGCCAGCGCATCCCGAAGCTGGGCAGCGTGGCGATCGCTACCTCTCGATCCGACCGCCGGTTGAGCGCCGCCTCGGTCGCGCCGCGGATGCGGTCGAGCGCGGGGCCGACGCTGTCCGCATAGGCCCGCCCTTCCGGCGTGAGTTCGACGCGACGCCCCTTGCGTCGGAACAGCGGCAGCTGCAGCCAGTCCTCAAGCTGCGCGATCTGCCGGCTGACCGCGCTCTGCGTCAGACCGACCTCCGCTCCCGCACGCGAGAAGCTCTCATGCCGAGCCGCCGCGACGAAGGCCGCGAGCGCGCCGGTCGGGGGAAGCAGCCTTCGGCGGTTGTCGTACATTCCAAATCCTCATCTATAGATGAAGCTATGCCATTTTGAGATAAGCGCTCAAGGCGGTAAATAGGCGCATCGTCAGTTCACTTCATGATGGAACCGGATATGAGCGCCGTCGAACGCCTGATCGAAGCCCAGCTTGGCACGGACGCCACACGTCGACTGCTCGAAGTCGTCGAGATCGACGCGACGATCGGCAGCGGTGATGGCGAGGAAGTGACCCGCGGAGAGGTGGCGATGGCGCTCGGCGCCTGCCTGTTCGACGGCCTGCTGCACGCGGTGCCGAGCGGGGCGGCCTATGTCGAGGATCGGCGCGCCGAAGGCGGCAAGGTCTGCTTCGACCATGGCGCAATCCGGACGATACTGTTCGCCGATGGCCCCACCGGTGCGCTGCCGGCCGGGCAGCTGGCTTTCTCGCGCATCCTGGAGCCGCTCGGCTACGCCGTCGCGGGGCTCTATCCGCTCCCGCGCCTCAACATGACCGGCCGCGCCTATTGCCACCTCGACCATGCCGAGACGGTTCCGCAATATTTCGTGAGCGAGCTGCACGTCGATCGCTTTGACGAAGACTTCGGCACCGTCGCCGCGCGCGTGTTCGGCCAGTCGCGCGATCCGCTTGGAAGCGCCGCCCGGACGCTGCTCGACACGCTGTCGGCCACGCAGAAGGCACCTTTCGCCGTGGCGGCGGCGGGTCTCCCCGAACTGCTCGCCGCCTTCGGCCGCCATCACGACATTCCCACGCTCGACGACTATCACGCCCTGCGCGCCGCCTCGCCAGAGGCCGCCTGGATCGCGACCGAGGGCAACGCCTTCAACCATGCGACCGACCGTGTCGCCGACGTCGAAGCGCTCGCCGACCGGCAGCGTGCGCTGGGCCGGCCGATCAAGGACCGCGTCGAAGTCTCCGCCAATGGCCGCGTCCGCCAGACTGCCTATCGCGCCGATCCCGTCATCCGCAGTTTCCGGACCGATGACGGCCAGATTGAGCAGCAGGTGCCGGGCTCCTTCTACGAATTCATTACCCGCGACAGCGATCCGGAGACGGGCCGGCTGGACCTCAGCTTCGACAGCGGCAATGCGACCGGCATCTTCCAGATGACCAAGGTCGCATGACCCTCGACGGCCTGGCCGCGATCGTCGGCGAGCGCAACCTGCTCGACGCGCCCGAGGATCTGGCCCGTTATGACATTGACGGACGGCAGGGCGGCGGCGCCGCGCTCGCCGTCGTGCGGCCCTCTTCGACCGAGGAGGTCTCGGCGCTCGTCCGCGCGGCCCATGCATCCGGCCACCGGCTGGTGCCGCAGGGCGCCCGGTCGGGCCTCGTCGGCGCAGGCCTCGCCGACCGCCAGATCGTGCTCAGCCTTGAGCGTCTCAACGCAGCGCCCGTAATCGACGCGGTCAACCGCACCGCCGAGGTCGAGGCGGGCGTGCTGCTGTCGAGCCTCAACGCGGCAGCGGGCGAGCACGGTCTTTATTTCCCGATCGATCTCGGCGCGGATCCTTCGATAGGAGGGATGGTCTCGGCGAACACCGGCGGCGCGCGGCTGCTGCGCCATGGCGACGTGCGCCGCAATCTGCTGGGGCTGGAGGTCGTGCTGTCGGACCCGGAGGGCACGATCCTCCGTTTCGGGCGCGGGCTGTGGAAGGACAATAGCGGGCTCGATCTCAAGCAGCTGTGGATCGGCGGTGCCGGATCGCTCGGTATCGTCACCCGCGCGACCGTCGCTTTGCAGCCGAAGCCCGCCAACCGCATCACCGCGCTGATCGCGCTCGACCGGCCCGAGGTCGCCGTCGAGCTGATCGCGCCGCTCGAAGCCGGGCTCGGCACGCTGCTCACCGCCTTCGAGGGCATGTCGCACCCCGCGATGGAAGCCGCCCTCGCCCATGTTCCGCGCCTGCGCCTGCCCTTCGCCGGCGGCGTGCCGCCCTATGCCGTCCTGGTCGAGCTGTCCGGCGGCGCGGCGCTGTCCGAGGCGATGCTCGCGGATGCGCTGGCATCGACGCTCGAGCCCTGGATGGATGGAGCAAAGGACGGTCTGATCGACATCGCGATTGCCCATGACGACGGCCTCTGGGCGATCCGCCACGCGATCCCCGAAGGCCTGCGCGCCTCGGGCAAGGTGATCGGCTGCGACGTCTCGCTGCGCCGCGGCGACGTGATGCGCTTTCGCGCCGACCTGATCGAGCGGCTGGCCGCCACCGCTCCGCAGCTGCGGCTGTGCGACTTCGGCCATATCGGCGACGGGGGCATGCACTTCAATCTCGTCTGGCCGCCCGAGGCCGGACCCTATGTGCCCGCCGAGGGCGAGGCGGCACGCGCGATGATCTTCGATGCCGTCGTAAACGACTATGGCGGCAGTTTCAGTGCGGAGCACGGGCTCGGCCCCGTCAACGCACCCTATTATGCGCGTCTGGTGCCGGCGACCGAACGCCGGCTGGCCGGCCGCATCCAGCAGCTTGTCGCGCCCCAGCCGATCGGGCGCGTGGATTTCGACATGGAGGACCGGGGATGACCGACGATCGCATCATGGGGCTGTACAACCGCGCGCCGATCGCGGTGGCCAGTGGCAAGGGCGTGTGGCTGACCGACGAGGACGGCCGCACCTATCTCGACTGCGTCGCCGGCATCGCGACCAACGGGCTGGGCCATTGCCACCCGGCGCTGGTCGCCGCGCTGGAGGCGCAGGCGCACAAGCTGTGGCACGTCTCCAACATCTTCCGCATCCCGGGGCAGGAGGCGCTCGCCCGCCGGCTGACAGACGCCAGCTTCGCCGACGTCGTCTATTTCGCCAATTCGGGCACGGAAGCCGTCGAATGCGCGATCAAGACCGCGCGCCGTTTCCACGCTGCCGCCGGCCAGCCTGAGCGGATCGACATCATAGGCTTTGCCGGCTCCTTTCACGGCCGGACCTATGCGGCAATCAATGCCTCGGGCAACGCCACCTATCTCGAAGGCTTTGGTCCGCGTCTGCCCGGCTATGTCCAGCTGTCGCTCGACGACCAGGCCGCGATCGAGGAGGCCGTCGCGCGGCCGACCACGGCCGCCGTCATCGTCGAACCGGTCCAGGGCGAAGGCGGCGCGCGGGCGCTGTCGGGCGAATGGCTGACACGGCTGCGCGCGCTGACGCGCCAGCATGGCGTGCTGCTGATCTATGACGAGGTGCAGTGCGGCATGGGCCGGACCGGCAAGCTGTTCGCGCATCAGTGGTTCGAGGATGCCGCGCCCGACATCATGGCGGTTGCCAAGGCGCTCGGCGGCGGCTTCCCGGTCGGCGCCTGCCTCGCGACAGATCACGCCGCGAGCGGGATGATCGTCGGCGTCCACGGCTCCACCTTCGGCGGCAACCCGCTGGCGATGGCCGTCGCGACTGCCGCCTTCGACGAGATCGCCCGACCCGATATGCTCGCCCATGTCGAGGCCGTCTCCGCCGAGTTCCGCGAGCGCCTGACCGAACTGGCCGGCCGCCATCCCGACCTGATCGCCGAAGTGCGCGGCAAGGGCCTGCTGATCGGCCTCAAGATGATCCCCAACAACCGCGAGTTCATGGCCATCGCGCGTGACCATGACCTGCTGGTCGCGGGCGGCGGCGAGAATTGCGTGCGGCTGCTGCCGCCGCTGATCATCACCTCCGAGGAGATCGTGGAAGCGGTCAAGCGGCTCGACGCGGCCTGCGACGACGCGCGGGCGCGTCTGGCGAAAGCGGCCGCCTGATGCTGGTGGTCCGGCCCGCCGGGCCGGCGGACCTGCCCGCGCTGATGGAGCTCGCGGTCCTCTCGGGCCGGGGCTTTACCAGCCTGCCCGAGGATCGCGACGTCCTGGCGCAGCGGCTGCAACTGTCCGCCGACAGCTTCGCCGGCAGCGTGGCGCCGGCCGAGGCCTGGTACACGCTGATGCTGGAGGATTCCGCGACGGGTCGGATCGAGGGAGTCGCCGGGGTTCGGGCGGCTGTCGGCATGCGCCGCCCACATTTCTCCTTCCGGGTGATGACGCTCGCCCAGTACAGCGCCGCGATCGACATGCGCTTCGACCATCAGGCGCTGGTGCTGGTCAACGAATGCGGCGGCTGGACCGAGGTCGGCTCGCTGTTCCTCCGCCCCGAGAGGCGCAGTGGCGGCGCCGGACGCCTGCTCGCGCGCAGCCGCTACATGCTGATCGGATCGGCGCCACTGCGCTTTTCCGAGACGGTGATGGCCGAGCTGCGCGGCTGGTTCGACGAGCGCGATCATTCGCCCTTCTGGGACGGGGTCGCCTCCAAATTCTTTCGCCTGCCGTTCGAGGAAGCCGACCGCATGGTCACCTCGACCGACGGGCAATTCATCCTCGACCTCGCCCCGCGCCACCCGATCTATGTCGAGCTGATCGACGGCGAAGCCTGTCGCGCGATCGGGCGTGTCCACCGCGATGGCGAGGCGGCGAAGCGGCTGCTGGAGCGCGAGGGGTTCGAGGCATCGGGGCTGATCGACATTTTCGACGGCGGGCCGACCATGACCTGCGGCCGCGACAATCTGCTGACCTTGCGCGCCAGTCGCGTCGCGCGCGTCAGCGTCGGTACGCCCGACATCGACGCGGTGCCGCACCTTCTCTCGACCGTCGACATCGAGGCGTTCCGCGCCGTGCAGGCGCATGCAACGGTGCACGAAGACGTCGCGACGATCGACGCCGATACGGCCCGCGCGCTCGGCGTCGGCGACAATGACCGGATCAGGATCAGCAACGGATGACGATGATGGAAGAACTGGTTTCGACCGACCCCGCGAGCGGTGGCGTTGTCTGGCGCGGCGCGGTCTCCGGCCCGGCCGATGTCGCGCGGGCAGTCGCTGCGGCGCGTGCGGCGCTTGGTCCCTGGCGCGCAGCCCCGGCCGAAGAGCGCATCGCGGTCGCGAAACGCTATGCCACCATCCTTGGAGAACGCCGGGAGGCGCTCGCCGAATTGCTGTCGCGCGAGACCGGCAAGCTGCTGTGCGAAACGCGGGCCGAAGTCGGTTCCATGATCGGCAAGGTCGACATCTCGATCGCGGCGATGGCCGAGCGCGCCGGCGAACGCGCGGCGGACATGCCCTTCGGACGCGCCGTCCTGCGCCACCGCGGCCATGGGATCATGGCGGTGCTCGGCCCCTATAATTTCCCCGGCCATCTGCCAAACGGCCATATCGTACCGGCATTGCTGGCCGGCAATGCGGTGGTGTTCAAGCCGTCCGAGCTGACCCCCGCGATCGGCGAGGCGATGGTCGCCGCCTGGCGCGACGCGGGCCTGCCCGGGGGGCTGCTCGGCCTCGTCCAGGGCGGCCCCGACACTGGCCGCGCGCTGGTTTCTTCGGACATCGACGGGCTGCTGTTCACCGGATCGCCGCAGGGCGGCGCGGCGCTGCGCCGCGCGCTGGTCGACCGCCCGCACGTCATCATGGCGCTCGAACTGGGCGGCAACAACCCGCTGATCGTGTGGGACTCGCCGGAGGAAGCCGCCTCGATCATCGTCAATTCGGCCTTCGTCACGACCGGCCAGCGATGCTCCTGCGCACGGCGGATCATCGTGCCAGAGGGACGCATGGGCGACGCCATCGTCGATGCGCTGGAAGCCCTGACGGCGCGCCTGCCGATCGCCTCTTGGGACGCGCCGGGTGAGGCCTTCATGGGCCCACTGATCTCCGCGCCCGCCGCCGACCGCGCCCGCCAGGGCGTCGCGGCAATGGTCGCCGCCGGCGCCCGCACGATCCGCGCCTTCGATCGCCTCCCCGGCCGCTCGGACGCGTTCGTCGCGCCCGCCATCCTCGACACGACCGGCATCGCCTTGCCCGACGAGGAGATCTTCGCGCCTGTCGCACAGATCATCCGGGTGCCCGATTTCGACGCAGCGATCCGCACCGCCAACGATACCGTCTATGGCCTGTCCGCCGGCCTCGTCAGCGCCGACGCGGCGCTGTGGGCGCGCTTCGTCGAGGAAAGCCGCGCCGGGGTGGTCAACCGCAACCGGCCGACCACCGGGGCAGCGGGCAATATGCCGTTCGGCGGTCTGGGCGCTTCGGGCAATCACCGGCCCAGCGCTTATTATGCGGCCGATTACTGCGCCTATCCGATCGCCAGCTTCGAGTCGGAAGGCGTCACGGCGGTGCCGGTCAACGGCCTATAGGCCTAACGCAGCTGGCGCTTCTCCAGCTTCCGGGCCAGCGTCCGGCGGTGCATGCCCAGCCGGCGGGCGGTTTCGGAGATGTTGAAGTCGGTCTCGACCAGCGTCTGGTGGATATGCTCCCACTCCACGGTCTTGATCGACGACTGGCGCCCCTCGACCACGGCATCGGGGTCGCCCTCGACCCGTGCGAAGGCAGCCTCGATGTCGTCGGTGTTGGAAGGCTTGGCGAGATAGTAAGACGCACCCAGCTTGATCGCCTCAACGGCGGTGGCGATGCTGGCAAAGCCGGTCAGCACGACGATCTTCATCGCCTCGTCCTGCGCGCGCAGGGTGTGGACGCAGACCAGCCCCGACGCGCCGCCGAGCTTGAGATCGACCACCGCGAAGCCCGGGCGGTAGGTCTGCAGCAGCTCGACCAGCTCTTCATGGCTGTGCGCGACGATCACGGCATAGCCACGCCGTTCGAAGCTTCGCTTCAGCGTGCGAGCGAAGCCGATATCGTCCTCGACGATCGCGAGCAGTTTCTGGTCGGTCACGTCCGCACTTCCTTCTTGTATGCGAGCGATGCGATCGGCAGCCGGACGCGGACATAGGCCCCGCCCCCGTCGCGGTTGCCAGCCTCCGCATCGCCGCCCAGCTTGCGCACGACATTGACGAGCAGGAACAGGCCCAGGCCGCCGCCGGGCTTGCCCTTCGTCGATCGATAGGGCTGCCCGAAGGACGACAATATGTCTGGCGAAAAGCCCGGCCCCCGGTCGGCGATTTCCAGGATCAGCGCATCCTGCTCGCGCGTCGCGCTGATGCCGACCCAGTCCGGCGAGAAATCGGCTGCATTGTCGATGATGTTGCCGAGCACCTGCTTGAGCGCCGGATCGGAGACGATCGGTACATCCTCGCCGAAACGGTCGACATAGTCGATCGCACCAGCGCGGCGGATGGTGCGCCATTCCTCGACGATTCCGTCGAGGAAGCTTCGCATCGTCGTTACCCTGGGAGCGACGCCGCGCGCCTCACCCGCCGACATCAATATGCCGCTGACGATCGCCTTGCAGCGCTGTACGGCGGCATCCATGTCGGCGAGGTCCTCGCGCAGGTCGGGATCGTCCGCCAGCTTGGGCATCCGCTTGAGGTCGCCGATAAGCACCGACAGCGAGGACAGCGGGGTTCCCAGTTCATGCGCCGCCCCGGAGGCCAGCAGGCCCATGCGGACGATATGGTCCTCCTCCGCTGCGCGCTGGCGAACCTTGGCGAGCGACGAGTCGCGCTCCCGCAGGTTGCGGCTGATCCGCGCGACGAAGGCGACCAGCAGTACCGCGATCAGCGCGAAGCAGACAATGCTGCCCTGCAGATAGAGGTGCATCGGATCCTCGGCGTATCGCCCCGGAAGAACCAGCGGCTGCGGATCGAGCGAGAGCATGGCGAGCGCGACAAAGGTCGCTGCGACGATGCCCCAGGAGGACCGTGGCTCGAGCAGGATCGCTCCGATCACCACCTGCAACAGGAAGAGCGACGTAAACGGGTTGTCGAGCCCGCCGCTATGATGGAGTTGCCAGGCCAGCGCCGCCACGTCGATCAGCAGCGCGATCGTCAGTTCGGCGTTCGACACCGCGCCGCGCCGCTGGATCAGCGGCCAGCTCAGCAGGTTGATGACCGCCAGCAGCGCGGGCACCACCAACAGCGGAACGAGCGGGATTTCGACGCCCAGGACGCCCCGCACGACGGCTATCGTGAACAGCTGCCCGCCGACCGCGATCCAGCGCAGCTGGAGGAGAAGCTCCATGTTGCGGCGGCCGGTATCGTCGCCGCCGCTGGGCCAGCCCTGCCGGACTTCCTCTGCCATCCGTCAGTCCGCCAATGAGCGGACGGGGCGCAAAAGCCGCCAGGCGCCGAAGGCGGACATCAGGGCCATGACGAACCAAGTGAGCGCATAGACGGCATGATTATCCGAAAAGCGGATCACCGTCAGCCCGCCCACTGGGCCATCCCCGCCAGGCAATCGATCCGCGTCGACGAAATAGGGCGCGACCGGCCCCAGCTTCACCGCGCGGGCGATCGCAGCGACGTCGCGCGAATACCAGCGGCCGGCGGCCGGATCATTGGCGCGCAGGAAACCGCCCCCCGGTTCGGATGGGCGCAGCAGGCCGGTCAGGACTACCGAGCCCGCCGGCCTCCAACCCGCGCGCGGCTTCGCGTCCTGTGCGACGAAGCCGCGGTTGACGAGGATCGTGTAGCCTGTGTCGGTGTCGAACGGCGTCATCACCCAATATCCGGCCCCCAGATCGCTGACCGCGCGGGCCAGGATGTCGGGGCCAGAGCGGTAGCGCCCCCGCACCGAAATGCGGAGATAGGCGAGGTCCGCCACCGCTGCCGGCGCGAGGTTGTCCGGCGCGGGCGGTGCTACGGGCGCGGCATGCACACGCCCTTCGACGGTCGCGATCAGGGCATGTTTCCACGCCCGACGCTGGACCTGCCACACGCCCAGCGCCACGAAGACCAGCACGAGCGCCAGCAGGACGAGCGCAGCGCCCGTCCGTGCCGGACGGCGCATCGTCACGGCATCTGGCTCATGTCGTGCGGCATCGGCATCATATTGGCGTTGAGGTGGTACATCACCCAGAGCGACCCGGTCAGCATGATCACGACGAGGATCAGCGTGAAGACGAGCGCGGTCATCGTCCAGCCGCCTTCCGATTTGCCGTTCATGTGCAGGAAGTAGACCATGTGGACGACCATCTGCACGACCGCGAAGGCGACGATCAGCGCCGCCGTGACGCCCGCCGGAAAGGGCCTGGCCATGACCAGCCAGAAAGGGATGGCGGTCAGCACGACCGACAGCAGGAAGCCGATCACATAATCGCGCATCGTGCCATGGCCGCTTCCGCCATGATCGGCATGGTGGTGATCGGCGTGCCCGTGGACCGGGCTGTGGTCGGCGCTCATCGCAGCATTCCCATGAGATAGACGAAGGTGAAGACGCCGATCCAGATGACGTCGAGGAAGTGCCAGAACAGGCTGAGGCACATCAGCCGGCGCTGATTCGCCTGGATCAGCCCATGGCGCGACACCTGCACCATCAGCGTGATCAGCCAGATCGTGCCGAAAGTCACGTGCAGCCCGTGGGTACCGACCAGCGTGAAGAAGGCCGACAGGAAGGCGCTGCGCTGCGGCGTCGCGCCGATGTGGACCAGGTGGTGGAATTCGTACAACTCGATGCCGAGGAACACCGCCCCGAACAGCCCGGTCACCGCGAGCCAGCCAAGCACCGCGCCCTTGGCGCCGCGCTGCATCGCCAGCATCGCGAAACCATAGGTGATCGACGAGAAGAGCAGCATAGCGGTGTTCACCGCGACCAGCGGCAGATCGAACAGGTCCTTCGGGCCGGGGCCTGCGGCGAGATTGGCGCCGAGCACCGCATAGCAGGCGAACAGGATCGCGAAGATGAGGCAGTCGCTCATCAGGTAGATCCAGAAGCCCAGCATGGTGCTGTGCCCCTCGGGATGCGCATGCTCGTCGAGGTCGTAGAAGGATACCGGTCCGGCGGAGGTCATGGCCTGGTCCTGCATCGTCATGCTCCCTGCGCGGCGAGCTGGCGCGTCCGCACCGCTTCGGCCGCCTCGACGGTTTCCACCGGGATGTAGAAGTCGCGCCGATAGTTGAAGGTGTGGACGATCGCGACGGTGAGCAGCGCGAGGAAGCTCAGGCCGGCAAGCCACCACATGTACCAGATCAGGGCAAAACCGCAGACCGCGCTGAGCCCGGCCAGGATGATGCCGGTCCCCGTGTTGCTGGGCATGTGGATCGCCCTGAAGCCGGTCACCGGACGCTCCGCGCCTCGCGCCTTCATGTCGTACCAGGCGTCGAGCGAATGGATGACCGGGGTGAAGGCGAAGTTATAGTCCGGCGGCGGCGAGCTGGTCGCCCATTCGAGCGTCCGCGCATTCCAGGGATCGCCGGTCTCGTCGCGCAGTTCCTCGCGCTTCCAGATGCTGACCGCGAACTGGACGAGCATGGCGCCGATACCGGCCGCGATGATCACCGCGCCGATCGCCGCGACGACGAACCAGATCTGGAGCGAAGGATCGTCGAACACGCGCATCCGGCGGGTGACGCCCATCAGGCCGAGGACATAGAGCGGCATGAAGGCGAGCCAGAAACCGACCACCCAGCACCAGAAGCTGATCTTGCCCCAGAAGACGTCGAGCTTGAAGCCGAAGGCCTTGGGCCACCAGAAGTTGATCGCCGCGAACAGCCCGAACAGCACGCCGCCGATAATCACATTGTGGAAGTGCGCGATCAGGAAAAGCGAGTTGTGCAGCACGAAGTCGGCCGGTGGCACGGCGAGCAAAACGCCGGTCATGCCGCCCACGGTGAAGGTCACCATGAAGGCGATCGTCCACATCATCGGCAGCTCGAAGCGGATCCGGCCGCGATACATCGTGAACAGCCAGTTGAAGAGCTTGGCGCCCGTGGGGATCGAGATCACCATCGTGGTGATGCCGAAGAAGCTGTTGACGCTGGCGCCCGACCCCATGGTGAAGAAGTGGTGCAGCCAGACGAGGTAGGACAGGATCGTGATGACGATCGTCGCATAGACCATCGAGGTATAGCCGAAGAGCTTCTTGCCCGAGAAGGTCGAGGTGACCTCGGAGAACACGCCGAACAGCGGCAGGATCAGGATGTAGACCTCCGGGTGGCCCCAGATCCAGATCAGGTTCACGTACATCATCGGGCTGCCGCCGAAGTCGTTCGTGAAGAAGTTGGTGCCGACATAGCGGTCGAGGCTGAGCAGCGCGAGGACGGCGGTGAGCACCGGGAAGGACGCGACGATCAGCACGTTGGTGCAGAGCGAGGTCCAGGTGAACACCGGCATCTTCATCATCGTCATGCCCGGCGCGCGCATCTTCAGGATCGTCACGACCAGGTTGATGCCCGACAATGTCGTGCCGACGCCCGCTATCTGGAGCGCCCAGATATAATAGTCGACGCCGCTCGCAGGGCTGTAGGCGATGCCGGACAGCGGCGGATAGGCGAGCCATCCGGTCTGCGCGAACTCGCCCACGAACAGCGAGCACATGACCAGGCCAGCACCCGCCGCCGTCATCCAGAAGCTGAAATTGTTCAGGAAGGGAAAGGACACGTCGCGCGCGCCGATCTGCAGCGGCACGACGTAGTTCATCAGGCCGGTGACGAAGGGCATCGCCACGAAGAAGATCATGATCACGCCATGGGCGGTGAATATCTGATCATAATGGTGAGCGTTGAGATAGCCCTCGGACCCGCCGAAGGCCATCGCCTGCTGAAGGCGCATCATGATAGCGTCGGCGAAGCCACGCAGGAACATGATCAGGCCGAGCACCATGTACATGATACCGATCTTCTTGTGGTCGACGCTGGTGAACCAGTCGCGCCACAGCCAGCCCCAGAGCCGGTAGCGGGTGATCAGGCCGAGAACGGCCGCGCCGCCGATCACCACCGCGATGAAGGTGGCGACGACGATCGGCTCGTGCAGCGGCAGGACGTCGAGCGACAGTCGCCCGAAGATCGGATCGATCGGAGTGGGAGCGGACGTCATATTCTCTTTCCCGGTGATCAGGACGCGCGGCGCGGCGCGGCGGAGGTGGTGTTGGCGGCCAGCGTGAGCAGCGGCGAGGAAACGCCGGGTCGGCTGAGGCCGAAGCCTTTCAGCGGCGCCAGGCTGGTCAGCTTGACGGCTTCTTCCGCCTGCTCGCGCGGTTTCATCGGCACGCAGGTGGCGGCCACCATCATCGGCTGCGACGTGGTCGCAAAGGGGACGGTGCCACGGCCGGCGAACTTGTCATATTCGAGCGCACGCACATTATGGATGCCCGCCAGGCCCATGCCGCCGCGCGCATCGATCGCCATCATATCGCGCATGCACATCTTGCCCGGCTCGACGCAGAGATTGACGACGGCGTCGAACAGCCCCTGTTCGACTGCGGCATAATGGCGCACCGGCTCGCGCTCGCTGGGCCGCTCGAGCTTCAGATAGGTCGCACGGTCGAGCCGCGCAGGCGCGCGCCGTGCCTCATCGGCCCAGGCTGCGAAGCCCTGCTCGCTAAGACCCTTCACCCGGAAGCGCATCGTCGAGAAACCGGCACCGCTGTAATTGCCCGAAAAGCCTTCATAGCTGCCGACTTTGTTGAGCACCGCGTGGAGCTTCGTCTCCATCGCCGGCATTGCATAGATCTGCCCCGCGAGCGCAGGCACATAGAAGCTGTTCATCACCGAAGAGGCGGAGATGCGGAAACGCACGGGTCGGTCGACCGGCAGCGCCAGCTCGTTGACCGTCGCGATGCCCTGCTCGGGATAGATGAACAGCCATTTCCAGTCGAGCGCGACGACCTGCACGTCGAGCGGACGCACCTCGGCGGCGACAGGCTTTCCCGGTGCAGTGCGCGAGATGGGCCGCCATGGGTCCAGAAGGTGCGTCCCCACCCAGGTCAGCGCGCCCAGACAAATGATGATCAGCAGCGGCGCCGACCAGATGACGAGCTCAAGATGGGTCGAGTGATCCCAGTCCGGCTCGTAGCGCGCCTCTTTGTTGGCCGCGCGATACTTCCACGCGAAGAGCAGCGTCAGCGCGATGACGGGCACGATGATCAACAGCATCAACAGCGTCGACATCACCACAAGGCGCCCCTGCTGCATCGCAACATCACCGGCCGGATTGAGCACCACCATGTTGCACCCCGACAGGAGTGCCGCAGCGGAAACCAGCGGCAGACGCTTGGAAACCTGCCAAAGAGATGTGAGTCGGCGCGATCTTTGGGTCATGGCGCGCAGGTAGAACGGCGCTGCTGCGGCGCACATAGGACATTTTGTCCAATCCCTTTGAGCAGGATCAATGACCGATAAGCGGCCGTCCGGCGGAGCGATTCGCCGGAGCATGGACCATGGCCTGATCGTGCCCTCCGGAGGCACACCGAGGAGTCGAAGGATGAGTGCGCAGTCGATCAACGGCACGACCGCGGAGCAAGATGCCCGCAGTCTGCACGCGGGCCACCACAAGGTGGCGCCGGGTGAGATCGCGGTCGGCGTCGTTATTGGCCGCACCTCCGAATTTTTCGACTTCTTCGTCTATGCAATCGCTTCGGTGCTGGTCTTCCCCAGCCTCGTCTTCCCCTATGTCGATGCGCTGACGGGCACGCTCTACTCCTTCGGCATCTTCGCGCTTGCGTTTGTCGCGCGGCCCGTGGGAACGCTGATCTTCACCCAGGTCGACCGCATCTACGGCCGTGGCGCCAAGCTGACGATCGCACTCTTCCTGCTAGGTGGCTCGACCGCGGCCATCGCCTTCCTGCCCGGCTATGAGACGATCGGTCACGGATCGGCGATGCTGCTGGCGCTGTTCCGCATGGGCCAGGGCGTCGCCCTGGGCGGTTCCTGGGACGGTCTGGCGTCGCTGCTCGCTATCAACGCGCCGGAGAAGCGGCGTGGCTGGTATGCGATGATCCCGCAGCTGGGCGCCCCGATCGGCCTTGTCGTGGCGAGCCTGCTCTTCACCTTCCTGATCGCCGCCCTGCCTGCGGAGGACTTTCTGGGCTGGGGCTGGCGCTACCCCTTCTTCGTCGCCTTCGCGATCAACGTCGTGGCGCTGTTCGCCCGTCTGCGCATCGTGGTGACGCCCGAATATGACACGCTGTTCGAGCGCCGCGAACTGCAGCCCGCGCCCCTGCTCGAAACCGCGCGCACCGAATGGCGGACGATCACGCTCGGCGCCTTCGCTCCGCTCGCAAGCTTCGCCATGTTCCATATGGTCACGGTCTTTCCGCTGTCCTGGGTGTTCCTGTTCACCGACGACAGCCCGACCCGCTTTCTTGTAATCGAGGCGGTCGCTGCCTGCTTCGGCATCGCCGCAATCGTCGCCTCGGGCTATCTCGCCGATCGCTTCGGCCGCCGCACGGTCCTCGCGGCATCGGCCGCCGCGATCGCCGTCTTCAGCGGCTTCGCGCCGCAGCTGCTCGATGCCGGCGAAACCGGCGAGGCGATCTTCATGCTGCTCGGCTTCGTGCTGCTCGGCCTGTCCTTCGGCCAGTCTTCGGGCGCACTGTCGTCGCGCTTCTCGCAGCGGCATCGCTATACCGGATCGGCGCTGACGTCGGACCTCGCCTGGCTGTTCGGCGCAGGCTTCGCCCCGCTCGCGGCGCTCGTCCTCGCGACCGAGTTCGGCCTGCTGTCCGCCGGCACCTATCTGCTGTCCGGCGCCGCCGCGACGCTCGTGGCCCTGTGGCTCAATCGCGAGCTCGCCGAAACGATCGAATGAGCCACATTCGCTATCGTCACGTCGTGGCGATACCGGCGCCGTTCACCTGATGATCCCGCGCTACCGGCGGTTCTGGCCGCCGGTTGACAAGCCTTCCCCCGCTCCCCCAGCACTGTGCGAAGTCCCGTAATGCCGCCAAAAAAGGCGGCCGGGACACCGGTAGAAAAGTACGGGCGAGGATGTGAGGACGAGCACGGAAGGCGACCTGACTGCGGCCGAATGGGATGCCCGGCTAGGCGCGCTGTCACTGCGAGAGACGATCGACGGGGCCGAAGCGATCACGCTCGACGCCCATGGCCCGATCGTCACCTATTCGCGCAAGGTCTTCATCCCGCTGACCCGGCTTTGCCGCGACGTCTGCCATTATTGCACCTTCGCGACGACCCCCGCCAGGGCGGGTAAAGCCTATCTCTCACCAGAGGAGATACGGGACATCGCCCGCGCCGGGGTGGCGGCCGGCTGTCGCGAGGCGCTGTTCACCCTCGGCGACCGGCCCGAGGACCGTTACCCGGCCGCCCGCGCTGCGCTCACGCAGAGCGGCCATGAATCGACGCTTGGCTATCTGCGCGACATGGCGGCGATGGTGCTCGCGGAAACGGGGCTGCTGCCCCATCTCAATCCGGGCCTGATGGACGCCGTCGACTATGCGGCTCTTCGCCCGGTCGCCGCATCGATGGGACTGATGCTGGAGAGCAGCGCCGAGCGGCTGTGCGAGCGCGGCGGCCCGCACTATGGCTCGCCGGACAAGCGCCCGGCCGCGCGCCTCGCCGCAATCGAGGAGGCGGGACGAGCGGCGGTGCCGTTCACCACGGGCCTGCTGATCGGTATCGGCGAAACCCGGCGCGAGCGGATCGAGACGCTGGTCGCGATCCGCGACCTCCACGCCCGTTTCGGCCATATCCAGGAGGTGATCGTCCAGAATTTCCGGGCGAAACCGGGAACGCGGATGGCCGATCGACCGGAGCCGTCGCTCGACGACCATCTCTGGACGATCGCCGCGGCGCGACTCATCCTGGGCGGGGCGATGACGATCCAGGCGCCGCCCAACCTGCACGACGAAGCCGCGCTCGGCGCACTGCTCCGCGCCGGCGTAAACGACTGGGGCGGGGTATCGCCGGTGACGCCGGACCATGTGAATCCGGAAAAGCCCTGGCCCCATCTCGACGCTCTGGAGAGCGCCACCGCGCGGGCCGGACGCAGCCTGCGCGAACGGCTCGCGATCGGCCCGCGCCATGCGCTCGACGCCGATCGCTGGCTCGATCCCGCCCTCGCTCCCGTCGTCCGGCGCACAATCGACGGACGCGGCCTGCCGCGTACTGATGGATGGTCGCCGGGCACCGGCGACGCCCTTCCCGCTTCACGCTTGGCGAAGCGGGGCCCAAGCGCGACGTTCGACGGGATCCTGGAGCGAGCCCTGTCCGCCAGCGAAGTCGGCGAGGCGGATATTGCGCGGCTGTTCGGAGCAGAGGATGGCGATCTGGAAGCGGTCCTCGCCGCCGCAGACGCGCTTCGCCGGGAGGCGGTCGGCGACACGGTCACCTATGTCGTCAACCGCAACATCAACTACACCAACATTTGTCTATACAAATGCGGCTTCTGCGCCTTTTCCAAGGGATCGACCCGCTCCGAGCGCGGGCCCGCCTATCGTCTCGACCTCGCCGAGGTCAGCCGCCGCGCCGCCGAGGCCTGGGAACGGGGCGCGACCGAGGTCTGTCTGCAGGGCGGCATCCATCCCGCCTATGACGGGCGCACCTATGTCGACATCGTCCGTGCGGTTCGCGCCGCCGCAACGGGCATCCACATCCACGCCTTCTCCCCGCTCGAGATCAGCCATGGGGCGGAAACGCTAGGCCTCCCCGTACAGGATTATCTCGCCCGGCTCCGCGACGAGGGGCTTTCGACGCTGCCCGGCACCGCCGCGGAGGTCCTCGATCCCGAGGTGCGGGCAATCTTGTGTCCCGACAAGCTGAGCGCCGATGCCTGGCTCGAGGTGATGCGCGCCGCCCATGGCGTCGGCCTGCGCAGCACGGCGACGATCATGTTCGGCCATGTCGATCGCTACGAGCATTGGGCCCGCCACCTGATCCGGCTGCGCACACTGCAGACCGAGACAGGCGGCTTCACCGAGTTCGTCCCCCTGCCCTTCGTCCACATGGAGGCGCCGATCTGGCGCAAGGGCCTCGCCCGCTCGGGGCCGACTTGGCGCGAAACGCTGCTGATGCACGCGATCGCACGGATCGTCCTCCATCCCGTCATCCCGAACATCCAGGCCTCCTGGGTGAAGCTCGGCGCCGAGGGCGTCCGCCAGTTGCTCGATTGCGGGGTGAACGATCTGGGCGGGATCCTGATGGACGAATCGATCACCCGTGCCGCGGGCGGTGCGCACGGCCAGTGCCTCGATCGCGATGCGATGATCGATCTCGCCCGGGCGGCGGGCCGACCGATCGCGCAGCGCACGACCAATTACCACCGCGTCGAAGACAGGCGCCTTGCCCTTCTGGAGTATCAGCAATGACCTCGATCCCATCGATCGCCATCATCGGCGGCACCGGCAAGCTTGGCGCCGCGATCGCCTATCGGCTCGGAAAGGCCGGATATGCCGTGATCCTGGGCTCGCGCGACCCGGCCAAGGCGCAGGCGACCGCCGGGGATCTCGGCGTGACCGCCGCCGACAGCAATGCTGCGGCTGCGGCGCAGGGCGACATCGTGATCGTCACCGTTCCCTTCGCCGCCCAGACCGAAACGCTGGCCGAGATCGCGCCGCATGTGTCGGGCAAGATCGTCGTCGACACGACGGTGCCGCTCGTACCGCCCAAGGTCATGCGCGTTCAGATGCCGCCAGAAGGCAGCGCGGCCGTTCGCGCCGCAGCTTTGCTGGGGGAAGGACCACGCGTCGTATCGGCCTTCCACAATGTAGCCGCGCACAAGCTCGCTTCGGACGCGGACATCGGCTGCGACGTGCTCGTTTTCGGCGACGACAAGGACGCGCGAGCGGAGGTCGTCGCCCTTGCCGACGCCATGGGCCTGCGCGGCCTGCACGCCGGAGCCCTGGTCAACTCGGCAGCCGCCGAGGCGATGACCTCGATCCTGATCTTCCTCAACAAGACCTATCAGGTCGACGGGGCGGGAATCAGGATCACCGGCACGCTCACCCCGCCTGCCGGTTGACGCCCTGTCGCGCGGGCTCAGGTGAATTGAGAGACCGTATTGCGCGATTTTGGACGTCTTTTTTCGTAAAACTACGTAGTTCAGCAAGAAAGCCTTTACGACTTTCGGATTAGGCCTGCCCTGCCGTGTGACGGGGTGCGTTGTACGGCGTTCACAAATTGATCGCCGGAGTTTGCTCATGATCCGCTGGTTCGCAAAGAACGCGCCTATCCGCCAGAAATTCGACATCCTAAGCTGCGCCTTCCTGCTTTGCACCGCCCTGACCGGCGCGTCGGTGATGATCTTAGGTCCGGTCCATCCCTGGGCGGCGATCTCGATACTCGGGCTGGGCGCGGTGACGACGCTCGCCATAGCCTTGTTCTCCAAGGCGCTCATCTGCGACCCCTATGTTGCCACCGTCGTCCGCATGGAAGGCCTTGCCGCCGGGGATCTGGCGACCCCGATCGCGTTCCGCGATCATGAAGACTGCATCGGACGGATGGCGGCAGCCCTGGAAATCTTCCGGAAGAATGCCGATAATCTGCGCATCTCCGAAGAGCATCGACAGGCGGCTGCGGAATCGCAGCGCATGGTCGTCAAGTCCGTCGGCGACGCGCTGCACCGACTGGCGGAAGGCGATCTTCGCTGCCGTATCGGCCACAGTTTTCCGCAGGAATTCGAGGCGCTACGGGCCGATCTCAACCGCACGATCGACAGCCTTGCCGAAACGCTCGAGGCGCTGTCGTCCGCAAGCGAAGGCGTGCGGACCGGTTCCCGGGAGATCCGGCGCGCTTCCGACGACCTCTCCGGCCGGACGGAGCGCCAGGCCGCCAGCCTCGAAGAGACCAGCGCGGCGTTGACCGAGCTGTCGACGTCGGTGGCGTCCTCTGCGGAGGAAGCCCGCAAGGCGGCAGCGCTGGTCGGCGACATCCAGAGCCAGGCCACTGAGAGCGAGGGCATCGTCCATGCCGCCACCGCGTCGATGAACGGGATCGAACGCTCTTCGCGAGAGATTTCCGAGATCATCAGCGTCATCGAAGGCATCGCCTTCCAGACCAATTTGCTGGCATTGAACGCCGGGGTCGAGGCGGCGCGCGCCGGCGAAACCGGCAAGGGCTTCGCAGTCGTCGCATCGGAGGTCCGCGCGCTGGCCCAGCGGTCCGCCGATGCGGCACAGGACATCGCCACAAAGATCGAGGCGAGTTGTCGCGAGGTCAATGAGGGCGCTCGACTGGTCGCCCAGGCCGGCGAGGCACAACAGAAGATCATCGCCAAGATCGGCGACATAACCGCCGTGGTCCGCGCGATCGCGGCCACGTCGGACGCCCAGGCGACCGGCCTGTCGGAGATCAACGCGACGATGAACGAACTCGACCAGGTGACCCAGCAAAATGCGGCCATGGTCGAGGAAGCGACGGCCGCGGCCTATAGCCTTGGCCAGGAAGCGGATCAGTTGGCCCAGCAGATGGGACGGTTCACCATCGACAACCGCGCCGCGCGGCAGGACTTCAAACTGAGACGGGCTGCCTGAAGCGGCCACAGCGGCTCCTCTGGCGAACGAAGAAGGGGCGGAGCCGCAGTCGGCTTCGCCCCCTTTTCTTTGGTGCACTCACCCGTTCAGGCTGCGCCACGAACGCGGGCAAAGCTTCGCAAGGTCGCCTTGATATTCGGATCCTCGATCGCGTCGGTCAGCTGGTCCACCTGCTCGACCATGGAGCCGGAGCCCATGACCGGCCCGACGAGTTGGCTCGCCATCGCCCATTGGCCGAACTGCCGCTCGCTCACTTCTGCCCGATTCAGCTGCACCACCGCGCGATGCCGGGGGTCGGCCTGGATCCGCTCATAGGTCTTCGCGACCTGCGCCTCGGGCCCTTCGAGCGCCTGCAGAAACCGCTTGCCGTCGAAGATCAGGAGCCCCGTCACGCCGTCAGCGCCATTGCGCCGCCGTGACGTCTGCAGGATGGATTCGACATCCGACAGTTCGAGCGTCGGCCGCGCCGTGCTGATATAGACCAACTGCAGAAACATCCGGCACCTCTCGCGACACATCGCGTCCAACTGCAGCCAATGCGGTCTGGTTCCTTACCTTTTTCTAAACTCGGACGCGCAAAGTGGCGCCGCCCCTTATCGCTCCACTGGCCACCGCCTCGCAAGGCTCCTCCACCAATGATGGGATCGGCCTTCCCTCCGAGGCACGCGGTCCCTATCTTCTTCAGCGATGCCTCCTGACCATTTCTCCGCCTCCACCGCCGTTCCCGAACAGGGATGGGCGACGCTGAAACGCTTCCTGCCCTATCTCTGGCCGAAGGACGCCCCGACGCTCCGTGCGCGGGTCGTGATCGCAATGCTGCTCGTGCTGGCGGCGAAGGGCGCGGTCCTGCTGATGCCCTTCGCCTATAAGGCGGTGATCGACCGGATGGCGCCTGGCTTCGAACCTGGCGTGACGATCGCGCTGGCGCTTGTCCTTGCCTATGCGGCAGCCCGCTTCGGCGGCGTGCTGTTCGACAATCTGCGCAATGCGATCTTCGAACTGGTCGGCCAGGACGCGGCACGGCGGCTTTCGGTCGAAGTGTTCGGCCAGTTGCACCGCCTGTCGCTCCGCTACCATCTCGAACGCCGGACCGGTGCCCTCACCAAGATCGTCGAGCGTGGCACCAAGAGCATCGACACGATGCTCTACTTCCTGCTGTTCAACATCGGACCGACCATTTTCGAGCTGACCGCCGTCTGCCTGATCTTCTTCTTCAAATTCGGCATCGAGCTGGTCGTGGCCACGCTGCTCGCAATCGCCGCGTACACGGTCTTCACCCAGAAGGTGACCGAATGGCGTGCGAAGATGCGCCGCGAGATGGTCGAGTCCGATACGCGCGCTTCGGCGCGCGCGGTCGATTCGCTGCTCAACTATGAGACCGTCAAATATTTCAGCGCCGAGCGGCGCGAGACCGAAAATTACGGCCGGGCAGTGGCGGCCTATGCCCGCGCCGCCACGCGCAACGAAACCTCGCTGGCATGGCTCAATGTCGGCCAGGCCCTGATCACCAACCTGATGATGGCCGGCGCCATGGGCTACAGCGTCTATGGCTGGAGCCGGGGCTGGTTCTCGCCCGGCGACGTCGTATTCGTGAACACGATCCTCATGCAGCTGTTCCGCCCGCTCGACCTGCTGGGCATGGTCTATCGCGAGATCCGGCAGGGGCTGATCGATATGGAGGCCATGTTTCGGCTGATCGATACCCCGGCCGAGGTCGTGGACAAACCCGGCGCGCCTGCGCTGGTCGTACGGGGTGGCATGGTGCGGTTCGACGACGTCCATTTCGCCTATGATCCCGAGCGGTCGATCCTGAAAGGCATCGACCTGACCATCCCGGCGGGCGGGACTCTGGCGGTCGTCGGGCCGTCGGGAGCGGGCAAGTCCACCCTCGCGCGCATTCTCTATCGCTTCTACGACATCACGGGCGGCCGCGTCCTGATCGACGATCAGGACATTGCGGAGGTGACACAGGACTCTCTTCGGAGGTCGATCGGCATCGTCCCGCAGGACACCGTCCTGTTCAACGACACGATCGGCTATAATATCGGCTACGGTCGCGAGGGTGCGACACAGGCGGAGATCGAGGCGGCCGCGCGCGGCGCATCGATCCACGACTTCATCCTCTCGCTGCCGCTGGGCTATGACACCAAGGTCGGCGAACGCGGCCTGAAACTGTCGGGCGGCGAGAAGCAGCGCGTCGCCATCGCACGGACCCTGCTCAAAAATCCTCCCATCCTGATCCTCGACGAGGCAACCAGCGCGCTGGACAGCCGGACCGAAGCCGACATCCAGTCGACGCTGCGCAACGTCGAGGAGGGGCGCACGACGATCGTCATCGCCCATCGCCTGTCGACGATCGTCCATGCCGACGAGATCGTCGTGCTGGAGGCGGGCCAGATCGTCGAGCGCGGCACCCATGCCGAGCTGATGGGGCGCGACGGCCTCTATGCCGAGATGTGGATGCGCCAGGCGAGCGAGTCCGAGGAACGCGAGGCGGCCTGACGGGCAGCATCGCGCCAGCGGAGAGACCTCGCAAGATAAGCGCATGGCTTGACCGCGATTTCGCGATCGCGCCTTTGACCTCAGCTGCCAGCCCTCTAGAAGGCCGCCATGCCCACCCCCCTGGAAGCCCTGCAACAGACCTTCGGCTATGCGCAGTTCCGGGGCCGCCAGACCGATGTGATCGAACGGGTCATGGCCGGGCTGGGCACGCTGGCCGTGATGCCCACCGGCGCCGGCAAGTCGCTGACATACCAGATTCCCGCGCTATGCCGCCCGGGCACGGGCCTCGTCATCTCGCCGCTGATCGCCCTGATGCACGATCAGGTGCGATCGGCCGAAGCCGCCGGTATCCGCGCCGCCGCGCTCACCTCGGCCGATGACAATCGCGACGAGACGATCGACCGGCTGCGGTCGGGATCGCTCGACCTGCTCTATGTCGCACCCGAGCGCGTCTCTTCCGACAGCTTCCGCCGCCTGATCGCACAGATCCCGCTGGCGCTGATCGCGATCGACGAGGCGCATTGCGTGTCCGAATGGGGGCATGATTTCCGGCCCGATTACCGCCTGCTGCGCGGGCTGCTCGACGCGCGCCCGGACGTGCCCCGGCTGGCGCTGACCGCGACCGCCGACCGGCACACCCGCGACGACATATTGGCGCAACTCGGCATCGAACCCGATGGGCTGATCCTCGCCGGCTTCGACCGGCCCAATATCCGCTATGGAATCACCCCGCGCGATGGCGTGTCGCGGCAGATCGCCGGCTTCATCGACGACAATCCCGGCCCCGGCATCGTCTATGCCCCGACCCGCGACGCCACCGAACGGCTCGCCGCGCAGCTTTCGGCGGCGGGGCGATCGGCCCGCGCCTATCATGCCGGGCTCGACCCGGCGATCCGGGCCGCCAACCAGAAGGCATTCGTCGCGTCCGAGGATATGGTGATGGTCGCGACGGTCGCCTTCGGCATGGGAATCGACAAGCCCGATGTCCGCTTCGTCGCCCATGCCGGCCTGCCCAAGTCGATCGAGGCCTATTATCAGGAAACCGGCCGCGCCGGCCGCGATGGCGAACCCGCCGCTACCCAGCTGTTCTGGGGCGCCGAGGACTTCGCCCGGGCGCGGCGCCGGATCGAGACCGACGTCGAGGAGAGCCGTCGCGCGGGCGAGCGCCAGCGGCTCAACGCAATGGCGATGCTGGTCGAGGCGCCGACCTGCCGGCGCGCCATATTGCTCGGTCATTTCGGCGAGGACCCGCCCGAGCGCTGCGGCAATTGCGACAATTGCCTGTCGCCGCCGACCGGGATCGACGCCACGTTGGTCGCGCAGAAACTGCTCTCCGCCGCCTTCCGGACCGAGATGCGCTACGGCGTCACGCATCTCACCGACGTGCTCAGTGGACGCGAGACCGAGAAGATCCTGATGGCCGGGCACAACCGGCTGTCGGTGTTCGGCATAGCGGACGAAGGCGAGCTCAAGCTCATCAAACCGGTGGCCCGCGCCCTGCTGGCGCGCGATGCGCTGCGCGCCGACGAATATGGCGGCCTGTCCTTCGGCCCGGCCGCGCGGGGCATATTGAAGGGCGAAGACAAGGTGCCGCTCGTCCTGCCCCCCGAACGCAGCCGCAAGCGGCGCCAGCGTGGCGCCGAGGATCATCCGCACGATCCGCTGTTCGAGAAGCTGCGCGAGCTGCGCCGCGACCTTGCCCGGGCGCAGGGTGTGCCGCCCTATGTCGTGTTCAATGACGCGACGCTGCGCGAAATGGCGGCTTTCCGGCCAGAGACTCTGTCTGGCCTCGGGCAGATATCCGGCGTAGGGGCGAAGAAGCTTGAAACCTATGGCGAGGATTTCCTCGCCGTCATTCGCACGCACGGGGATTAGGAGACGTCCATGTTCCGCAAGATCGACGACAGCATTTCGGTCGCAGCACAGATCAGCGTCGAGGACGTCGAGGCAGCGGCGGCACAGGGCTTCCGCATGGTGATCAACAATCGGCCCGAGCAGGAAGAACCCGGCCAGCCTTCGGGCGACGAAATCCGCGAAGCCGCCCGCGCCGCCGGGCTCGCCTATGTCGCGATCCCGATCACCCATGGCGGCTTTTCGCTGAACCAGGTCGAGGCGATGCGCGACGCGCTGGCCAAGGCCGGTGGTCCGGTGCTCGCCTATTGCCGCTCGGGCACGCGCTCGACCTTCGTCTGGGCCCTCGCCCGTGGGCTGGAAGGCGATGATGCCGAGGCGCTCGCTGCCAAGGCCGCTGCGGCGGGCTATGACATCTCGCCGATCAAGCCGCTGATCGGTCCGCGCTGAGCCTGCGATCCCGGACGGCGTTCAGTCCGTCCAGTTGACCTTCGCCCAGACAGGCAGGTGATCCGACGCCAGCCGGGCGCGCTCACTGCTGTGCACGCCGCTGGCCACGAGATGCAGGTCGGGCGTCAGGATGATACGGTCGAGGCAGCCGACCGGCCGGCGGCTGTGATAGCTGCGGCCGAGCGGCACGACATGATGGCCATCGTCGAACTCGCGCATGCAGCCGCCGTTGAGCGACCATTCGTTGAGGTCGCCCATCAGGACGGTGGGCATGGGCGCACGACTGCGGACCTGATCGATGACTGCGCGCACCTGCCGCCGGCGCCACAGGCCCGACAGATCGAGATGCATGCCGACGATGCGCAGCGCCTTCCCCCCGATCGACAGTTCGGCAAGGACCGCGCCGCGCGGCTCCAGACGAGGCAGGTCGAGCGGCACATAGTCGAGGATGTCGACCGAATGGCGGACCAGAATGGCATTGCCATGCCAGCCGATCCCGCCCGGTCGGATGTCGAAGGGCACCGCCTTATACTCGCCGCGCGCGATCAGGTCCGAAGGTAGCGCGCTCTGCCGCGCACCGAAACGGCGATCCGCTTCCTGCAGCGCAACCACGTCCGCGCTCACTTCGTGCAGCACGTCTAGGATGCGGTCCGGCCGGCGGCGGCGATCGGTGCCCAGGCCCTTGCGGATATTGTAGCTCGCGACTGTGATCATCTCTGGTCCGACATATAGGCCATGGAAACGACGCCCGCACCGCGTGGTTGCCCGGATAGGCGCAAAAAAAGGGCCGGAGGGTTTCCCCACCGGCCCAGTGCGTTCGCAGGAGGAACGTCCGGAGGGGCCACCGCTGCGGGGCGGCCCCAATTCTTGAAATCAGTAGTTGTAGGCCCGCTCGCCATGTTCGGAGATGTCGAGACCTTCGACCTCGGCTTCGGGCGTCGGACGCAGACCGATGGTCTTGTCGATGGCGAAGAAGAGGATCGCGGAGACGATGCCCGAAAAAGCGAGGGTCAGCCCGACCGCCTTGGTCTGCGTGATGACCTGGGCCATCATGTCGTAGCTGCCGACCGCCGCAGGGAAGACGGTGTAGTCGAAGAAGCCCTGACCACCGAGCGCCGGGTCGGCGACGATGCCGGTACCGATCGCGCCGACGATGCCGCCGATGCAGTGGATGCCGAACACATCGAGCGTGTCGTCATAGCCGAGCTTGTTCTTCACCGTGGTGACGAAGAAGAAGCAGACGGCCGAAGCGAAGGCGCCCAGGATGATCGAGGTGACCGGAGCCGCGAAGCCCGCAGCCGGGGTGATGGCGACCAGACCGGCCACCGCACCCGAGGCAGCACCCAGAAGCGAAGGCTTGCCGTGCACGAGCTGCTCGACCAGCGCCCAAGCCAGGGCCGCAGCGGCCGTAGCGACGAAGGTGTTGATGAAGGCGACCGCGGTGACGCCATTGGCTTCCAGGTTGGAGCCGGCGTTGAAACCGAACCAGCCGATCCACAGCAGCGACGCGCCGATCATGGTCATGGTCAGCGAGTGCGGGGGCATCGGTTCCTTCTTGTAACCGATACGCTTGCCGAGGACGAGGCAGCCGGCGAGGCCTGCGATGCCAGCGTTGATGTGGACGACGGTGCCACCGGCGAAGTCGAGCGCACCCCAGCCCCAGATCAGGCCGTAATCGCTCGGAGCATCCGGCAGGAAGTCGGGGCCCGCCCAGTACCAAACCATGTGCGCCATCGGGAAATAGACGATGGTCAGCCACAGCACGGTGAACAGCATCAGCGGCCAGAACTTCACGCGCTCGGCGAAGGCGCCGACGATGAGAGCCGGCGTGATGCAGGCGAAGGTCATCTGGAAGATGACGAACACATATTCGGGCAGATAGAGGTTGTTGGAGAAGGTCGCTGCCATCGTGGTGCCGTCGACACCCTTGAGGAAGGCCTTCGAGAAGCCGCCGAAGAAGTGGTTGTCACCGCCGGAGGTGAACGCCATCGAATAGCCCCAGCCGACCCAGACGAGCGCGGCGACCGAGACGATCGCGAGGACCTGCATCAGCACGGACAGCATGTTCTTGGTGCGGACCAGACCGCCGTAGAACAGCGCGAGAGCCGGTACCGACATCATCAGCACCAGGGCCGAGGACACGAGCATCCAGGAGACGTCGCCCTTGTTGACCATCGTCGCCATCTGCTCGGCGGTCGGGGCCTTGATCGGGCCTTCCTGGGCCCATGCGGGCATCGCGGTCAGCGCGGAGACGGCGAGAGCGCCGAAACCTGTCGCAAGCTTGTGGTGAAGCTTCATGTTTCCCCCTTTTCTCAGAGCGCGACGTCGTCGGTCTCGCCGGTGCGGATGCGCACGGCCTGAGCGACGTCGAGGACGAAGATCTTGCCGTCGCCGATGGCGCCGGTGTTGGCCGACTGCTGGATCGCCTCGACGACCCGGCCGGACAGGTCATCGGTCGTGGCGACCTCGACCTTGATCTTCGGAACCATGTTGGTGCTGTACTCGGCCCCCCGGTAGATTTCGGTCTGACCCTTTTGCCGTCCGAAGCCCTTTACTTCGGTGACGGTCATCCCCTGCACGCCAAGGCCCGAAAGCGCTTCACGCACCTCGTCCAGCTTGAACGGCTTTATGATGGCAATGACGAGTTTCATTACGCCTCCCTCTTTTCAGCCCGACATCTGCTTCGCAAAAGCCGTGCCAATTTGAGGAAGCGCTGGATTCCTTGGATAATCCTATCCGCGCACCGGACAGGGAACCGAAGGCGCCGCAAAGAGTTTGATCAATTGTTAAGCCCTGCCCGTTTTTTGGGCAGAACAAGGCTACCAGTCGCTGCTCATTTCAATGGCACTTTCCTCGCCGGGGCGGTTTGTCCGGCCAAGCGCGGCGTTGCGCGCGGGGAAACGGCCGAAGCGCTCGATGATGTCATGATGTTTATGGGCAAAATCGAGCGAATTGGCGTTGCCCAGGGCGGTGAACAGCGCAACCGACCGGCGCTGATCCGCGATCGCCTCGCTGTGCATGAAGGGCATGTACAAAAAGCTGCGTTCGTCGGGCGTCAGCTGGTCGTCCAGTCCGGCATCGACGGCTGCCTTGGCGATCGCAAGCGCGAGCGGGTCCGTCGAGAAGGCATCCGCATGGCCACGAAACATGTTGCGGGAAAACTGGTCGAACAGGACGATGGCCGCCAGGGCCTCGCGCGGCGAGCCGAGAAAGCTGTCGGGCGTCCGGCTGCGCCATGCTTCCCAGACGTCGCGGAACCGCTCGACGATGACCGCGTCGGTATCGGCCGAGCGCTCCCACCACTTGTCCGGGCCGATCTCACCGAACCAGAAGTCCAGAATCTCCGAAGTCAGGGCGGCATCGTCGCGATTGACGGCTTGGTTCACGGTCTACTCTCCCTCCACGCCGAACGGTCGACCAGCGCGCGGATCGCATCCAGCTCCGCCTCGACCGTGCGCCGGCCGATCGCGATCAGTTCGTCGGCACGGGTGAAGTCGTGGATCTCGACATGCCCCACCGGCAGGGTGAGCGCATGGTCGGGCGGATCGAGGGCCAGCGAGTGGCGGGCAAGTTCGGCCATCAGCAACATCGTCGATGCACGAACGACCGCCATGGACGGATGGTTGCGTGCAGGCCGCGCCCGGATCGCCGTCGCGACCCGGCGTCCATGATAATCGCCCTGCAGATTGACCGACACGATCGGAAGATTCGGCGCAATCTTGCGCGCCGCCGCGACGGGCACGGGCATGACCACCCCGCCATCGACGAGGAACTTGCCCTCATATTGGACAGGCCGGAACAGGCCGGGAATGGCGATCGATGCCATGATGGCCGGGGTCACCGGCCCACGGTCGATGATCAGCGGCTCGCCCGCCACCAGGTCACAGGCGACCACCGCCGAGGGAATCAGCAGCTCCTGGAACTGCAGCCGCCCGAGATGCATTTCGAGCTCGCGCAAAATGCCGCGCCCGCCGAGCATCGCACCCGGTCGGAAATGAATGTCGAGATAGGACAGGACCCGCAGCCAGTTGGTCGAACGCGCGATCCGCTCCAGCGGATCGAGGCGGCCCGCCGCATAGCAGACCGCCGCCAGCGCCCCGATCGAGGTGCCCGTAATCGCCCTGATGGGGATGCGGTGCTCCTGCAACGCGCGCAGCACGCCGATATGCGCCCAGCCGAGCGCGGCGCCTCCGCCCAGTGCCAGCGCGATGCCCATGGCCGCGCCTTTCAGTCCGTCAGGCCGCCGTGCCGCCGACGGTAAGCCCCGAGATCATGACCGTCGGCTGACCCACGCCTGCGGGGACCGACTGACCGCCCTTGCCGCAGATGCCGACTCCTTCATCGAGCGCCATGTCGTTGCCGATCGCGGTCACCTTGGTCAGCACCGAAGGGCCATCGCCGATCAGCGTCGCACCCTTGATCGGCACGGTCAGCTTGCCATTCTCGATCTTGTACGCCTCGGTGCAGGAGAAGACGAACTTGCCGCTGGTGATGTCGACCTGCCCGCCGCCGAAGCTCTTGGCGTAGATGCCGTTGCCGGCCCGCGCGATGATCTCCTGCGGGTCGGCCTGCCCGCCATACATGAACGTATTGGTCATGCGCGGCATCGGCGCATGGGCATAGCTTTCGCGCCGGCCATTGCCGGTCGGCGCGACGCCCATCAGGCGCGCGTTGAGACGGTCGTGGATATAGCCCTTGAGGATGCCGTCCTCGATCAGGACGTTGCACTGGGTCGGCGTGCCTTCGTCGTCGATCGTCAGCGAACCCCGGCGATCGGCGATCGAGCCATCGTCGACCACGGTGACGCCCGGCGCCGCAACCCGCTCGCCGATCCGGCCGGAGAAAGCTGAGGTGCCCTTGCGGTTGAAATCGCCTTCGAGGCCATGGCCGATCGCTTCGTGCAACAGCACGCCCGGCCAGCCGGGGCCGCACACGACGGTCATTTCGCCCGCAGGTGCGGCGACAGCGTCGAGATTGACGATCGCCTGCGACAGCGCCTCGTCGATCGCGCGGTTCCAGGTCGCCGGCTCGAACAGGCGATCATAGAGATAGCGCCCACCGAGACCGAAGAAGCCATTTTCGCGGCGGCCATTCTGCTCGACCACGATCGAGACATTGAGGCGAACGAGCGGACGGACGTCGAAGGCGGTGAATCCGTCCGGACGCACGATCTCGACCACGCTCCACGAGCCAGACAGCCCGACCGACACCTGCTGCACACGCGGATCGCGGGCGCGCGCGGCGGCGTCGATCTGCTGGCACAGCTCGACCTTGCGCGCGAAGGAGATCAGGCCCAGCGGATCGTCGGCGGTGTAGAGGCCGGTGTTGGTGCGCCGCGGCGGCGGGGCGGGCACGGCGGTCGACGGATCGAGCAAGGTCATCGTCTCGCCAGCGCGCAGGATTGCGGCCTCGCTCAATTCGTTGGCGTGCGCGAAGGCGGTGGTCTCGCCCGATACTCCCCGCAGGCCGAACCCCGCCTGGGTGTTGTAGTCCGCCGTCTTCAGCCGGCCATCGTCGAAGCCGAAGCTCTCCGACGTCAGATATTGAAGATAGAGTTCCCCGTCGTCGCAGCCCTTCAGCGTCTGCGCGGTGAGCCGCAGCGCAGCATCGGGATCGAGCGCGTCGCGATAGAGGAAATGGCGGGGGTCTGCGGAAAGGATCGTCATGCGCCCGATATAGGCGCTCCGGCGCGAAGCCCAATAGCGATTATTGGCGGCGCGCTATCAACGCCCGGCCGGCAATCAATGATGACCGGTGCCGGCGCCTTCGAGGACGAAGCGGCGATCACAATAGCCGCAATCGGCATATCCGATCTCGGGATCGATCTCGATGAACACGCGCGGATGGCCGAGTGACGCTCCACCCGGAATGTCGCTCGCGCCGTCGCAGGCGACGCGCGTCTTGGTGACGGTGACGATTTCGGGATTCGGCGCCGGGATGCTCATGGGCGCCGATTAGCAAGCGTCGCGGCAGCGTGCAACGCGAAGAAATGCGTGAGTCGACCGATCAGTACCGAAAGCGGCTATTCTCGAACGATACTGCGATCTGGCCGGTTTCGCCGACCGGGGCGACCGCCGTGCCGAAAACGCCGCGTGCTCCTCCGGTGCCGACAAACATGCCGACCTGGCCATGGACCTTGCCGATGACACCGTTCACCGGAAGTTCGCCAACGGGCCGAGGCTTCTGCGCCGCCGCGTCGAGCAGCTTTTCCTTCTCGGCCGGGCTGAGCGCAATCACCGTTTCCTCCGCTTGCGCGGCAGCACTCGCCAGCAGCAGGGCAGCCAGCGCGAAGGCATGGCGGAGGGAGGCGCGATGTGCTGTCATGCTGTCGCCTTGAACCCTGCCATGTGAAGCCCGCGTGAACAAGCCGACCACCCTTTATTTCGACGGCGGCTGCCGCCCCAACCCCGGTGTGATGGAGACCGCAACAATGCTGCGCGGCGTGGCCGAGATTCGCACCGGCCTGGGCCAGGGCGACAACGAAGACGCCGAATGGTCCGCAGCACTCCATGCGCTGGAGCGCGCCAAAGCGGCCGGGCTGTCAGATATCGTCCTGCTGGGGGACTCGCTCTCGGTCATTCGGCAGGCGACCGACAGGCAGCCGACCCGCCGCCCCTGGCTCGCCCGCTTCCGCGCCGAGGCAGCGACATTCGACCGCGTTCGCCTACGCCATGTCGGCCGCAAGCGGAATTTGGCCGGGATCGCGCTGGAGGCGATGCGGCGCGGCTATTGAGGAACTCGGTCCGACCCGCGCCGGACTCGCACCGGCGCAAGGCCGCCTGACATCGCCCTGCCCCACGCGCAAGGTCCCCCCGAACGAGGTCGGGATGGAAACAGGATGGCGATCGAGGGGCGTTCAGGGCTTGCCCTGCTGGCGGCGACGGGAGCGGCGCTCTTGCTGGTCGGATGCGGACGAAAGCCGGTGAAGACGGCTCCCGCGCCGCCGCCACCGACGACGAGCCAGCCTCGCCCCCTGCCTCCTTCCGGCGCGCCCGAGGGCCTTCGCCTCCCCGAGAGCGACGGCCATGGCGGCTACCGCACGGTCAATTCGGACATCCCGGACATCGAGGCGCTGTGGCATCTTCGGTCGGCCCTGAACGTCGCCGCCCTGAGTTGCGACCGAACAGGCAAGACCGGCATCACCGCGAATTACAACGCCATGCTGAGTCGGCAGCGCAAGACTCTCGCCAAGGCCTATAAGGCAGAAACGGCTCGCCTCGGCAGTACGTCGGCCACCGATGCCCATGTTACCCAGGTGTATAATTTCTTCGCCCAGCCCCCCGCCCAGCCGGTCTTCTGCGCTTCCGCGAAAGAGGTCGCCGCCGAATTGGCCGCATTGGCGCCGGAGACGCTCGACTCCGCTGCCCCTGCGGCTCTCGCCCGGCTGGTCCAGCCCTTCACCGATTTCTATCGTGCCTATGCCGACTACCGTCTGGCCCTCGCCGACTGGGAGAAGATAGGCCGGAGCGGTACCGCCAAACCGGTGGCGCGCATGGCGTCGTTTTCTACCACCGTCACGTCATCAGCCGGCCCGCCCTGGCGCATCCAACTCGGCGCCTATTCGGGCGACCGCGCCGCCCGCGACGCCTGGTCGCGCATCCGCCAGCGCATGAGCGCAGCGAACGACTTCGAGCCCGTTTACGAGCCAGTCCCGGCCAGCGCACTCGTCCGCGTCCGCATCGGTCCGGTCACCGACCGGAACCAGGCGATCGCCCTCTGCGCCGCCGCAGCCGGCGCCGGGCTCGACTGCCTGCCGGTGGCACCGGGGAAGGGGTGAAGGCGCCCGCGCCCAACGATTCCGCATCGCGTTCCCACGTAGCACCCGTTGCATGCGCACGAAGATTTCGTTCTTTCTTTGTTCTTTACAAACAGGGTTTGGCGGGACAACTCTCCTGAGAAGGAGATAAGCGATGGCCGATAAAGTCGATCATAAATCTTTTTGGAGAAAACTGCTGGCAGAACAGGATGGTGTTTCGCCAGACGCTGCATCCGGCAGCTTCAGGCTACCCTACGACCTCGCCAGCCTGCCCGAGGCGGACGTCTATGAACATGATCCCCGCCTGAGCTATGACATAGAACCACTTTTCGACCTTGCGCCGACCTACAGAGCGCGAGGAGCGGTCGCAGCAGGTGGCTCCGATGCTCAAACGGCCGCTCGATCGCGTGGAGAGGTAAAGGCGCCCTCCGACGGAGTGATCATGCGCAGCATGACCGGCTGGCAGAATCCGAATGCCCACCATGGGAAAGGAAGCGGCATGGGCTGGCGCACATGGCTTCTTCTCAAGGATGGCAGCCGGGTGGGCTATGGCCACATGGAGCCCTCATCGACTCTTCCCGATGGCACGGAAGTGAGGGCTGGCGACATCATCGGCCGCTATGGAAATCCTACCAACGGGCGGTCCACCGGCCCGCATGTTCACGTACAGGCTTACGACAAATATGGCCGCCTTGTAGCGCCTCCCGCCGTTGACCCATTTGGAGGGGGAGGCAAGCGCGGACGGCAATTTCGTGAAAAGGATGCCATGCACCGCGGGTCCCAATACAAAGATGGCCACCAAGGCGATGATTGGGTTCAGGAATAACATTCTATTGGGGGCTAACGAGATGGTCCGACGCACAAAAGAAGGAAGCAAGAAGCCTCAGGTAGATCGCTCGCCGCCTGCCGTTCGGCAACGCAATGGCACCAAACTTCTATCCGGCACGGTGGGATGGGAAGGACGGTTCAGCATGAAAAGCCAGGTTTCCTATCTGGCTGCGCCGCTGCTCCTCCTGTCGTTGGCCGGTTGCCAGGACAATGCGCCGCGGAACATGAGCGTTACGCCGCAGAACCCCCGCACTGCGATGATCACCGCGCCTGCCGAAAAGCCCCGCCCCTCCCTCCCGCAGCCGATCGTGCTGGACGGGCTTCTCCATTTTTCGGACACCGCCCAGTGCGAACTCGACGGGGCAGGCGGCACGCTGGTCGAGGGGTTGTTGAAGATCAACGGCAAGGATCCGATCAGCCTGGGGGAGGTTATCGCGCCCGCCGAATTTCGGGCGGCATTCGGGCAACCGGCTCTGGAGACCGTCCGCCATCCCGACATGGCGGCGGATGAAGAGCCGACCATCAAGGCCAAGCTCCCCGTACAGGCACGCTGGTTCGGTTTGCCGCTGATCCGCATCGAAAGCGCTGCGGCCAATTTCAGCGACAGCTGGGCCTATGGCTTCCTCTTCGACGCGCCGTTCGAAAAGGTTCGATCGGCGCTCAACCGTAGGGGCTTCGCCTTCGACACCGAGGGCAAGCAGCCGCAGAGCAAGGCGGAAGCATCCCCCTTCGTGCAGCTGACTCGTGAAGGGACGCGGACGACGCTCGACTGCTGGTTCTGAACGCCGCCGGGCTGTCCTCCTAACGCGCAGAGTAAGGTCGGTTTGAGGAGTTGTCGGCCTAGGCGATCCGGCATTGAGGAGCGTCCCGCCCTCCCCTCCACCATGCTCCGCATGGTGCCCTCCCCGTACCGGGGAGGAACTGGGGTGCTGCAATACATCCTCCCCGGAACGGGGAGGGGAACCGTCCGCAGGACGGTGGAGGGGCTGCTCGGACCAATAACGCGCCTCGCCGCGAGGCTGATCGTCACCCGCCCCTTCGTCTCCCTTTGCACCATCGCCCCGCAGCCGCTATCTCCCCCGCCATGAGCGAAGCGGCGATCAGCATCCGGGGCCTGTCGAAAATCTACAAGGGCGGCAAGCAAGCCCTTTTCGACGTCGATCTCGACATTCCCCGTGGCCAGATCTTCGGTCTGCTCGGCCCTAATGGTGCCGGCAAGTCGACCACGATCAACATCCTTGCCGGGCTGGTCAACAAGAGCGCCGGGAAGGTATCGATCTGGGGGTTCGACATCGATGCGGACCCGCGCAACGCCAAGGCGTCGATCGGTATCGTGCCGCAGGAGATCGTGTTCGATCCCTTCTTCACCCCACGCGAGACACTGGAAAACACTGCCGGCTTCTATGGCATTCCAAAAGCGAAGCGGCATACTGACGCGCTGCTCCGCGCGGTGCATCTGCACGACAAGGCGGACGCCTATGCCCGTTCGCTGTCGGGCGGCATGAAGCGCCGGCTTCTCGTCGCCAAAGCGATGGTCCATTCGCCGCCGGTGCTGGTGCTCGACGAGCCGACCGCCGGCGTCGACGTCGAGCTGCGTCAGCAGCTTTGGGAATATGTGCGCGAGTTGAACGCGGGCGGCGTGACGGTCGTGCTGACGACGCACTACCTCGAGGAAGCCGAAGAGCTTTGCGACCGGATCGCGATCATCAATCACGGCAAGGTGATCGCCAACGAGCCGACCCGCGACCTCGTCGGCAAGGCGCAAGAAAAGGCCGTATCCGTCACCGTCGACCGTGATCTGGACGCACCTCCCGAGGCGATCTGCTTCGAAAAGGTCGAACTGAAGAACAGTCGCACGCTGGTGATCACCTATTCCAAGGACAAGGTGAACGCCGGGGAGGTGCTGGCAGCGGTCCAGCGCGACGGCCTCGGCATCGTCGACGTGTCGACGCAGGAGGCCGATCTGGAGGATGTGTTCCTCGCCCTGACGCGCGCGGCCAATGGCTGAGCATCGGTTCGACGTCATCGTCATCGGATCGGGTGCTGCAGGGCTGACCGCAGCGCTCAACCTGGCCGATCATTACCGCGTCGGCGTGCTCGCCAAGGCGGGAATCTCCGACGGCTCGACCGCCTGGGCGCAGGGCGGCATCGCGGCCGTGCTGGAGCAGGGCGACACGTTCGAGTCGCATGTCGAGGACACGATCGTCGCCGGCGCTGGGCTCAACAACCGCGAAACGGTCGAGTTTGTCGTCGAACATGCGCCGCTCGCGATCGAGAAGCTCGCCGCGCTGGGCGTCCCCTTCAACCCGGCCGAGCAGGGCCAGGAGGATCGCTGGCACCTGACCCGCGAAGGCGGGCACAGCCATCGCCGCATCGTCCACGTCAACGACGCCACCGGCCATGCGGTGCAGGTAGCGCTCGAAAAGGCCGCTGCCGCGCACCCCAACATCACGCTGTTCCCCGATCGCGCGGCGATCGACCTGATCACCAGCCGCCATGGCGAACGCTATTCGGGCGACGGCCATGTGTGGGGGGTTTATGCGCTCGACCGCAAGACCGGCGCGATCGAGAGCTTCACCGGGCGCGCCACCGTGCTCGCCTCGGGCGGCGCCAGCCGCGCCTATCTTTTCTCGACCTCACCGCGCGGCGCGACCGGGGACGGCATCGCCATGGCGTGGCGCGCCGGCTGCCGCGTGTCGAACATGGAGTTCATGCAGTTTCATCCGACCTGCCTGTACAATCTCGAGGTCAAGAATTTCCTGATCACCGAAGCGATGCGTGGCGAAGGCGGACAGCTGAAACTGCCGACCAACGGCCGCCGCTTCATGCCGCGCTTCGACCGCCGCGCCGAACTCGCCCCGCGGGATATCGTCGCCCGCGCGATCGACCATGAGATCAAGCGTCTCGGCCTCGACTATGTCCATCTCGACATCAGCCACAAGCCGGCCGAGTTCATCACCGGCCATTTCCCGACGATCCACGCCAAGCTGCTCGGCCTGGGCATCGACATCACCCGCGATCCGATTCCGATCGTGCCCGCCGCCCATTATACCTGCGGCGGCGTGCTGGTGGACCTCGACGGACGCACCGACCTGCCCGGCCTCTATGCCGCCGGCGAGGTGACCCAGTCGGGGCTGCACGGCGCCAACCGCCTCGCCTCCAACTCGCTGCTCGAATGCTTCGTGTTCGGCGATGCCGCAGCCGAGCATATCAAGGCGCATTTCGACGACATGCCCGCGCCCCCGGCCATCCGTCCCTGGGACGAAAGCCGCGTCACCGATTCGGACGAAGAGGTCATCGTCCAGCACAACTGGCGCGAGATCCGCCGCTTCATGTGGGACTATGTCGGCATCGTCCGCACGACCAAGCGGCTCGAACGCGCCCAGCATCGGGTCGCGCTGCTGCGGCAGGAAGTCGCCGAATATTATGGCAACTTCCGAGTCACGCCCGACCTGATCGAGCTGCGCAACCTGGTCGACGTCGCCGACCTGATCGTGCGCTCGGCGCTCCACCGCAAGGAGAGCCGGGGCCTGCACTACACGCTGGACTATCCCGACATGCTCGACGAGGCGAAGGACACGATCCTCGTTCCGTGAGGCGCGTTGCTCAGCCGAGCTTGTCCTTGAGCGCTTTCAGTGCAGCGAAGGGCCCGCTGACCACCTCGTCTTCCGAGAGAACGCCTGCCTCCCGCAGGACGGCGTCGGCGCCCGCGCTGCGCGGGAAAGGATCAAGGCTCAGCATCATCGTCTCGGCGACCGCCTCGCCCAGGTCGATGCTGCCGCCGGCATAGTCGACAACGTCGCAATCCTCGGCGTCGAGTTCGATCTCCTCCTCGCCGCCTTCACCTTCGGGCACGAAGCGCAGCGTGAAGGCCTCATCGACGGTGGAGGGCACCGGCTCGCCGGTGGCGACGCAAGGCTGTGCAACCACCGCCCTGATGCGTCCTTCGGCGAAGACCCGCTCGCCTTCGCGGCGCAGCGTCGCGGTGGCGGACAGCGCATCGAGCGAGAGCAGCCCGAAACGCACGACCAGCGCGGCCCGCTCCGCCGGCTCGGCTGCGATCTCGACCGCACGGTCGCCATCACCGAGCGTGTCGATCCGGAACGGTCGGCTGAACTCGACCGCGCTCATGCCGGGATGCCCCGGGCGATCAGATCGTCCCAGCCGGTCGCCTCCATCCGCGCATGGATCGCGCGCAGGGCATCGGCTGCCTCGGCCGGCTTCGCATCCGGCCCCGGCTCGCCACGCCACAGATTGCGGACGAGCGCCTCTGTCAGGGCCTCGCGGTCGGCCATGCCTTCCCGATAGGCGAGCAACCGGCCGCCCATGGCGGACACCATCTTGCCCAGATGCTTGCCAACGATGACGTCGCCGATGCCGAGTTGGCGGACCTGCCCCTCCATATCCTCGATGAACAGTTCGGTGAGCAGGGCCGAGATCTCCCCCGCCTTGTCGCCTTCGCGTTCGGCGCGAAGCAGCAGCAGCGCGAACGTCGCCGTGACCATGTCGAACCGGCCATCCAGCGTGTCGGGCACGCCATAGTCGGCATACCAGAGCGGGCGGCGCGCCTCGGCGACCGCCGAGCTGTACAGAGGGATCAGCGCCTCGCGCGGATCGGGTCCGATGCCGAAGAGGGATTTAAAAAAGCGCACGTCATGTCCTCGCGACCGTTCACCGGCCATAAAGCGGCGTCTCTATACCGCGTAACGCCATCTTGCCACTGGGCAGGTCCAGCGCATATTGAGGCGGCTGGTTCGCGCCGCAAGGGCGCTGCGCCGCGAATGTCGAGTATCGAGGAGAATCGAATGCCCCGGACCCTGTTGCGATCGGCGGCCATCGCCGGAACGATCGCCATACTGGGC